>JAPUKB010000071.1 GCA_027295865.1 Nitrososphaerota archaeon | reverse complement strand
GACTCACACACCTTCATTGCCTCTACCTCATTCATGAATGACGCCTCGATATCCACACTTGTAAACTCATTTAGATGCCTTGTAGTATGAGATTTCTCAGCTCGGAAATAGCTCGAAATTTCAAATACCTTATCCAGAGCCAACGTAAGTTGTTCCTTGTATAATTGTGGGCTCTGCGCTAAGAATACCTGTTTCCCGTCAAAGTAATTAACGGAAAACAAAGCTGCCCCTCCTTCCGCGGCTTGGCCGATGATTTTCGAAGTATTCACTTCAAGAAACCCCTGTTGGACCAGTGTCGATCTAATGGATTGAAGAGCTTGATGACGTAGTTTGAAGATAGCCTGGTTTCGAGGACTCCTAAGATCTAGTGCCCTTGCATCTAACCTAACATCCAATCCGGCCTCTATCCTCCCGGTTGGATCCAGGGGGAGCGGGTGAATAGCATGCGATAAGATCTCCAAGGCAGCGATTTTCACTTCATATTTGACTTGTTTAGACCTACTCTGTTGTACACGGCCTGAAGCCGAAATCACACTTTGTTTTGATAGTTTTCTGCACGCCTCATAGAGCTCCGAAGATGCTTCTTTCTTCACGACAAGTTGGGAGAAACCATGGGAGTCTCTGAGTGTGATAAAAACAAGAGATCCCAAAGTTCTCACATCTTCCACCCAACCCGCGACCGTTACCTCTACGCCTATGTCTTTTTCCTCAAATTCGTCAGAAAAATGTCTGCTCATCGTCCAATTAGTCTGATGAAAAAAGGCCGAATAATTAGTTTAGCTGGCTGATCGGCTATTGAACGAACCATTTAGCTTGAGGCTAAGCCCGTTCGAACTCTACCAAGAGGTCTATTCCCTTCACAGTCTTGACAACTGACTTGACCTCATTAAGATCTACAGGAAATCGCTCTGTCTTTCGTCCCGGGATGATGGCCTTCGTTAAGCGGCTTCCGTCTGGCAGCCAGACCTGGTTCACCGTAAGGATCTTGACTGGGAAAAGGAGATCCTCGAGAATCTTCCTGTCACTCGAATCGCCCTCCAAGAGCCAAACTTTCTTTCCGAAAACCTCCTCCAGTTTTCTTTTCCATGACGGTTCCCGCCTCATTGATACAATTGTAGATCCGAGAACCAGTACTGTGGATCCATTGACTTCGTAAGCTCGATTTAGGGAGAGCCCATCTAGCTCAGGATGTTTGCTGACGAAGTTGACAAGCTTCATGGAGGCCTCAACGTCTGATTTCGATATATGACCTGCCTTCAACTTACTTTCGCACTTGGGACATAAGATCCCAGTCTTTGCATCGAATGTACATATTGGAATCTTCATCCTTAAGTAATCGAAGGTGGAGCAGAATAAAAAGCTAACCTAGGGTTCTCATCAGGCATCAAAGGGCTTTAAGACTTCTGGAAGCTCTTCGACAAGATCTGTTGCCAAAATTCTCAGTCCAAGCCTCATCTGTGCAAGCTCCCCCGCCCGTCCATTAACATACGCGGCGACCAATGCAGAATGAAATAGACTCATGCCTTTCGCTAGATTTGCGGCAACAACCCCAGCCAATACATCTCCAGTTCCGCCCACTGTCATGGCAGGGGTTCCAGTTTCATTTATTGCCACCAACTCTCCGTCTGATATTATGTCCGTCGCCCCCTTGAGCAGGATCGTTATTCCGTTTTTTGCAGCTTTCTCCTTTACAGCAGTTATTCGCTCTTTGACACTCTCTCCAATTTGTGTTGAGTAGAGGCGACTAAACTCACCAGGGTGTGGAGTGAGAACGACCTCACAGTTCCCTAGGTGTTCAGTCACGCCTGGCAAGAGTGCATCAGCGTCCAAAACTAACTTCACCCTCTTCTCCGCCAGTCCAAAAGAAAGCTGTTTCATACCTTCGGTCCTTTGACGTCCAGCCCCTGGGCCTATGACTGCCGAATCTATCTTTGGAATTGAGTTAAGAATCTTGTTAGCCACGCCGGGAGTGATCTTAGCGTCTGGCAAGGGGTAAACGATGAAGTTCGGAGACAGGGACCTTATTGGGTCGACAAGTATGTGGGGTACGAAAAGGTAAACCAGGTCCACGCCAGTTCTTAATGCTCCTAGCGCTGATAGGACCGGGGCTCCGTGGTATAGCCTGCTCCCCCCGATCACGGCAGTCGATCCGTTTTCGCCTTTTCTTGAAAAGGGATCACGTTTTGGTATCACGTCCCTCAATAAAGCTTCATCTACTCTTATTATTCCGTCTTCGCTCAGGTCCACGATAGTGCCCTCCAAACCTAGTGGCTTAATTATAAGGAATTGGAAAGAAAACTGGAAGAGGGGTCAGCATTCAAGGAACAGCCAACTCCCGAAGAATTTGGAAAAGAACGAGATTGAGCCGACGTATCAGACCTCCTTATATGTATAAGAGAACAGGTTTTTCGAAAGCATCACCCTATGCGGATAGGCGAAAAGGATCTGTCGTTTTATCTATCTACCCTCGAGGAGTGGGGTCATCAAGCATTGCAAAGACTTGCAGGGAAGGGGGAAGTCGTTTCAGAAAAGGAAATTATCGCCATAACTGGCACTATCGATGTGTTTGAATATCAAAATAACTGCTGTAAAGGAGTGTAAGTACAGGACGACGTGTCGGAGTAATTGAATTGATTCGGAATGCATTTACTTATATCAAGCTGGATGGATGTAAAGAATTGGAATGAGTTGGTCTTCAGCTAACGGAATGCGAATAGGCCTAACCTTTGACGATGTACTTCTAGTTCCGAAAAAGTCTGACGTTCTCTCACGCAAGAACATTGACCTGAGAACGAAACTTTCCAGGCGGATAGAGCTTAACGTCCCTCTCATTAGCGCAAATATGGACACAGTGACTGAATCTGCAATGGCCATCTCGATGGCACGGTTAGGCGGCATCGGCATTATTCATAGATTCATGTCGATCCAACAACAGGTCTCAGAAGTATCAAAAGTCAAACGTTCGGAAGGGATATTGATTGAACAGCCGGTGACGATCTCTCTGGAAATGGGCGTGTCAGCTGCGAGGCACTTGATGCACACGCACGAGATCGGAGGGATCTTAGTTACGGCTCAGGACAACAAGCTCTTGGGGATTGTCACAAGAAGGGATATCTTTCTGGAAGATAAAGTGGATGAAACTTCCGAAACTGATGGTGACACCAAAGTAGAGGACATCATGACAAGGGATCTGGTAACGGCTCCACCTGGAACTAGTATTGCTGAGGCGAAGACCATCCTAAAGAAGAACAAAGTTGAGAAGCTACCCATCATTGATGGGGAGGGAAGGGTTGTCGGACTCATCACCAGCAAAGACATCGTGAAGATGAGGGATTTTCCCTACGCTTCGAAGGACCCTAAGGGGAGGTTGAGAGTGGGGGCCGCCATTGGAGTTAAGGATGATTCAATTGAGCGAGCTGGAGCCCTTTCTGACTCTGGAGTCGATGTATTAGTAGTAGACATTGCTCATGGTCATTCTGATCTGGCAATAAATACCGTCTCGAAAATTAGGGATCGGTTGGGAGAGATTGAGATAATTGCTGGTAATGTCGCTACGGCTGAGGGCACTCGTGATCTTATCGAAGCCGGCGTTGATGGGGTTAAAGTTGGCGTGGGAGCAGGCTCGATTTGCATAACCAGAGAGATAACGGGGGCGGGCGTCCCTCAACTAAGTGCGATTATGGACTGTGCTGTTGGGGCCTCCGATTCCGCCTTACCCATTGTTGCCGATGGAGGCATACGGAATTCGGGGGACCTGGTGAAGGCGCTAGCCGCTGGAGCATCTACCGTTATGGTCGGAGGCATCCTTGCAGGGACTGATGAGAGTCCAGGAATCACGGTTGTCCGGCCGAATGGAAGGTATAAGATGAGCAGAGGGATGGCGTCATTGGGTGCGGCTCTAGATAGAAGCACGAAAGAAACTAGATTTTTCAATGAAGGAGATGTCCTCGATTATGTCCCTGAAGGAGTGGAGGGACTTGTGCCGTATAAAGGCCGGTCCCAGGAAGTTGTTTCAAGGCTTATTGGAGGGCTGCGTTCTGGCATGAGCTACTCAGGAGCTAGAACATTAGAGGAGCTTCGTAAGAATGCTACGTTCATCGGAATCACAACGGCGGGCCAGATTGAGAGTCGATCGCATGACGTTCAGCCTTTTGAGCAGTGACCCTCAAGCTTATCTCGCCCTCCCGTTTTTTATCGCTGAATGAAGGATGGCTTAGAGGAAATTGTAGACATTGACCTGAATAATTGCCAATCAGTCAAGGAAATAATTGAAGCAATGGGTAAGGGAGGTGGGTTCACAGGAAGATACCTATCTGACGCTCTTCAGATCCTGAGAGAGATGTTATCAGAAGAGAATTGTCTGAGGTATCTCTCATTCCCTGCATCTCTGGTTGCAACCGGCGTTCGAGGAATTCTCTCGTCCCTTCTTGATATGAGACTATTTGACGTCGTTCTGACGACATGCGGTACCTTGGATCATGATCTGGCGAGGGCTTGGGCGAAATATTACAAGGGGGACTTCAATATGGACGATAAAGAACTTGACGCAAATGGATATCATAGACTCGGGAGTGTTCTTATCCCAAAAGGCTCGTATGGAGAATTGGTTGAGAGTCGAATCCAACCGTTCTTGGAGGAGCTTTACAACTCGGGAAAAAGGAACATATCACCAAGTGAACTTGCTCGTCTCTTAGGAAATCTTGTTGGAGACCAAAACTCAATCCTGAAAGCGGCGAGCAAGAACTCGATCCCGGTTATCATCCCAGGGATAATGGACGGTGCTGTCGGCAGTCAGCTATGGCTTTTTTCCGAAAGGCATCGAGATTTCTCGGTCGATGTTCTTGAAGACGAGAGGGCTCTATCCAGACTTGTGTTCGATAGTAAGAATAAGAAAAGCGGAGCACTTATTCTCGGCGGTGGCATTTCTAAGCATCACACCCTATGGTGGAATCAATTCAGGGGAGGTTTGGATTATGCTGTGTACATAACGACTGCTTCTGAATTCGATGGAAGCTTGAGTGGAGCCGTCACTAGCGAGGCGATCTCATGGGGGAAAATTGCTCCAACAGCCAAACAAGTCAATCTTTATGGAGATGCCACTCTGATTCTTCCATTCCTGGTAAAGGGCCTTGAGAGATGATGCGCTCCTTTACAAGGTTTATCTAGATCAATTTTTTGTTCTGATATTCCACAGGTAGAATTTCACATGGTCGGCCCCATCGACTTCATTGCTCCGATTACAGGGATTATCGCGCTCGCATTCGCCGGGTACCTCGCACTCTGGATAAACAAATTCGAAACTGGCAACGAGAGGATGACCCAGATCTACGAGGCAATAAGGGAAGGTTCCCGAGCCTATTTGAGGCGCCAGTACAAAACCATCCTGATTCTCTCTGGTATATTGGCTGTCCTCCTCTACGTGCTTTTCGACTTCGGGCCCCACCAAGGCGCGCCCCTTGTGAGTTTTGCTTTCATCATAGGTGCTACGTTTTCCCTTCTGGCCGGATACATAGGTATGGACGTTGCCACGCGGGCAAATGCGAGGACCACCTATGCGTCTTTGCGTGGAATTGAATTACCGCTCAAAATAGCGTATTATGGTGGCCTTGTTATGGGCCTTTTCAACGTCGGGCTGAGTCTTCTGGCGGTCTCGGGCCTGTTCTACCTGTATGGAGCAGAAAAGCCGGAATTAATAATTGGTCTAGCTTTCGGGGCAAGCCTAGCTGCCCTCTTCGCTCAGCTCGGTGGGGGAATCTTCACAAAGGCGGCAGACGTTGGTGCAGACATCGTCGGTAAGATCGAGGTCGGAATTCCAGAGGATGACCCAAGAAATCCCGCGGTCATTGCTGATAATGTCGGGGACAATGTCGGTGACGTGGCAGGGAGAGGGGCGGACCTCTTCGAGTCGATGACCGCGGAGAACATTGGTGCGATGATTATCGGGGTTGCTCTCTTCGCTGCACTTGGAAATCCGGCCTTTGTGATATTCCCTCTGTTGGCAAGGGCCGTCGGAATAATCGGGACTATACTTGGGGTTCCCTTTGTTCGATCAAAGAATTTCACGGATCCGATGGTCCCGATGCGGAATGGAATGATTGCTACGACCCTAATCATTGTAGTCGGCCTTTTCATTCTCGTAAGCAGTACGATCCTGAGCATCAATCTCTATTTCGCTTCTCTCGTAGGAGTCGCCGCAAGTGTAGCTATTTTCCTCATAACTCAATATTATACCTCGTATACCCACCGGCCGGTGAAGGAAATTGCCAGTTCTTCCACTTCTGGTCCTGGTTTGAACATAATCACTGGCTTTTCTGTCGCCTTGGAGAGCACTGCCCTCCCAGTGCTCGTTATAGTCTTAGCACTAGGCGGCGGGTATTACTTCGGCACTCTCTTCGCAGCGGGAGAAGCCGCTGTTTCAGTACAACTTGGTGGCATCTACGGCACAGCCGTGGCGACCATGGGGATGCTCGCAGTTGCAGGAATGATCCTCGGAATGGATGGATTTGGCCCCATCGTGGATAATGCCGCCGGGATAGCTCAGATGTCGGGAGCTGACCCAGCGATAAGGAAACAAATTGATTCATTCGATGCAGCAGGGAATACCACTAAAGCCCTAACGAAAGGATATGCGTTGGGGTCAGCTGGATTAGCGGCTCTCCTTCTTTTCCAAGCCTATCTTTCCGATTATTCAACCCAAGCAAGTTTGCTTGGTAGATCCGGAAGTATAGTTGTTGACATAGTGCAACCACAAATCCTCGCCGCCTTATTCATTGGCGGTTTACTGCCCTATATTTTTAGTGCGTTGACCATTCGAGCAGTCGGTAGAACAGCCTTGAAGGTAGTGGAGGAGGTACGACGTCAGTTTCGAGAGATCCCTGGCCTCATGGAAGGAAAGGCCGCCCCCGATTACTCGAAGACGGTTGACATAATTACACTCGCCGCGCAGAGGGAGATGATTTTGCCAGGGCTGCTTCCAATCCTTGTACCGATTATTATCGGGCTAACTCTCGGGCCCCTCGCAGTTGGGGCATTTCTAATCAGTGCGACAGTGAGCGGGACACTACTTGCATTCATGATGAATACAGGGGGGGCAGCCTGGGACAATGCTAAGAAATTAGTGGAGACAGGACAGTTTGGAGGGAAAGGGTCAGATGCGCATAAGGCCGCCATCGTAGGTGATACCGTAGGTGATCCATTCAAAGACACCGCAGGTCCCGCCCTCCATGTTCTCGTGAAGCTCATTAATACAATTGCACTAACCTTCGTGTCCATCTTCGTTCTCTTTGCGTTTATCTGATAGCCACAAACAGCCAATTGTTTAAACGACTGTCTACGATATTCTTTCTTGTGGTGGGGTGGCGGAGAAGTGAAAGATCCGAAACGGCTACGCGTACGCCTGCAGAGCGTATCTATGTGGGTTCGAATCCCACCCCCACCATTCTTCATTCCCCTCCCGAAACCAAATTGAAGATTATACCTAACCAAGAACCAGTATAAGATTGATTGGAGCATGAAGTGTAGCAGGTGCGATCATACATGGACATACATGGGAAAACAAAAACTGTATGCCTTATGTCCCGAGTGTGGTTGGCGTGTGAAAATCGCCGACCCTAGAGATTAGGATCCTGATGCCCCTGCAGGGCCCTGCGTTACCGGGGAACTTCCTGCGCTAATCGATATCCCCTACCATAGTATCTGTCGTTTGTCTGTCACGAAGGGGTTGGTAACCTCATAATACCAAATTTAGGGATGTACCAGCACCTATAGAGATTATTCTGCCGTATTCTCAAGAATAGAGTATAGTCACAGCTCTTTTTTTAAATAGGGAATAAATTAGGGGCACAAATAGAGAAATTTTAACTAATACACTAAGTATGGACAGTCCTAACCTAAATTCATCGCTTAAATACCCAAACTTCACGAGGCATGTCGAGAAAGAATTGGTTGAAGCCTATTGCGTGAAATGTCGGGCGAAAAGGGATGTTAAGGATCCAAAGAAAATCATAATGAAGAATGGAAAGCC
>JAPUKB010000070.1 GCA_027295865.1 Nitrososphaerota archaeon | reverse complement strand
GGCTCTGGATAAGGTATTTGAAATTTCGAGCTATTTCCGAGCTGAGAAATCTCATACTACAAGGCATCTAAATGAGTTTACAAGTGTGGATATCGAGGCGTCATTCATGAATGAGGTAGAGGCAATGAAGGTGTGTGAGTCTATTGTCGTCTCTTGCATAATAGAACTATTGAATACTAAACCTCAGGAATTGAACACATTACACAGTGATCTCAGGATCCCTTCGCGTCCTTTTGAGGAAGTTACTTACGCAGAGTCCATTGACTATCTCAAGTCGATGGATTTGGACATAGACTACGGAGACGATCTTTCTGATTCAAACCTCGCGGTTATTGGTAAGAAAAATAACTCGTTCTTCTTCCTCACAAAATGGCCACCGAAACTCAAACCCTTCTACATTGCCGAAGACCCCAACACTCAATTGACAAGGTCCTTCGATCTACAATACGGCCCTCTTGAATTGGCTTCCGGAGGGATGCGAATTCATCAAAAAGAAATCTTGATTGAGAGGATAAAAAGTGCAGGGTTACCGTTAGATAGCTTCTCCTCTCACTTAAGCGCCTTCGACTGGGGGATGCCTCCACATTCAGGTTGGGGATTTGGATTCGATAGATTCATGATGGTAGTGACCGGAATGAAGAATATTAGAGAAGTAGTACTATATCCTCGTGACCAGTACAGAATATCCCCTTAGTCTGTCGGCACTTCACAATGCCTTGTAGTTTTCGGACCAATTGTCGTATGCCCTGATCATGTCCGTAGATACGCTGGGCCTTCTTCGCTTCAAGACATCCTTGATGTCTTCAATCGTGATTTCTCGAGGTCTACTCTCAGCCTCGGACGCTCGCCCCGTTTCGAACAATTCGGAGACTACTTTGAGCTGTACTGATTGGCAGATGTCTGTAATGTCACTTCCCGAATAGCCATCGAGAATATCAGCTAACTGCGACATCTTCACTTGGGAATCCATATGCAATGGAGAGGTGGACATCTCTAGCATCTCTGTTCTAGCATCAATGTTAGGTAGAGGAACGAATATCCTCTTCTGAAAACGGCGCAGAAATGGCCAATCCAAAGACCAAGGTTTGTTCGTTGCTCCGATTACATATAGATGGAGCTTCTTTCCCTTGTCGCCAATGCCATCCATTTCCTTCAGGAATTGATTCCTTACCCTAACTTCACCGCCGACCTCTTGATTACGGGATCCCAGGAGAGAGTCAAGCTCATCTATGAAAATGATCACTGCCGATTTTCCTTTTCGAAGCATGTTTCTTGCTGATGAGAAGAGCTTCGCCACATTCCTCTCAGCCTCGCCCAGCCATTTCGACATAATGGTAGCGGCATCGACGTTGATGAAATATCCATCATTTTCTGCCGCTACAGCAGCGGCCAAAAGCGTCTTTCCACAACCTGGTGGCCCATACAACAAGACCCCCCTGGGCCAGCCCAAGGGAAAAAGATCTGGCCTTATTGTCGGGAATGTTATCGATTCACGCAAAGCGTTCTTTGCATCATCGAGACCTACTACATCACTCCAATTGACTGTAGGTTTCTCCTCGAGAACAAGCTCATCGTAGCTTGCATTCAATGGAGCTACCATTGTTGAGGTACCAGATCTATCCGCATTGGATAGTGGATTATCACTTGAACCGGGAAGCTCTTCTCCACCTCCAGAACTTCTCAAGGCCTTAATTCTCTCTTGATAAGTTGACGCCCTTTCAATATATATCCTGTTCAGAGAATAATCAGGGTAGAGCTTTGCAAGCCTTACGAGAGTGGAAATTGATTTCTGATACATTTGGATCGCCATGCCACGTGCCCCTTGCGAGTCCAGTCTGATGGCCTCAGATGCGTAACTCTTCGCGGCGGCCTCTATCTCTTTAGCAGCAACTTCACTCAAGTATCAGTTGACCCTCCCGAAGCTGATCTTACCCTTACTTGCCAATGTCAATGCAGCGGTCTCCACCTCCTCTACTGGCAGCCCCAGAGAGAATGCCGCGTCAAGAACGTCGAAACTTCCTCTACGTTTGGCAACGTAACCTCTAACCTGATCCTCAATTTGCCGTTTTCGAGGGATTGAAAGGGGAGCTGGCTTGAACTCAGTATCGAAATTTGGTGAGAATTCACCCCCCCCGGCGGCGATTGCTACTTCATGATGCCCTTCATCTTCCAAGTGGGTTGGCAGACGAGCTTCTAGTTCGTCAAGAGATGGCACGTTGTGTTGCTTCCGCTCAGTCTCCAATGCGTAGCGTTTTGCTGTCTCCACTATCTCGCGACTAGAATCATTTTCAAGATTGAAAGGAAGAGGATTATTCGGAGAGATCTCCCCAAGCTGAACTAGAGTAGTACTTATCGCATCATTCACGCCGTTTGTCACATTCTCGAGGGAAGGAACAATGTTTGCTACCGATTTGCTGACTTTGTTTACCATACCGACGGCAGATTTCATGTGATAGACTGCATCACCTATATCACTCATACTTTCAAGTCTAGTCTTTATTTGGATCAGTGCTACCTCGCTTGACGTTATTACCCTAAGCACTCTCTTGATTTCTGCGTGTTCATCCGCGTATACTGTGGCCTTCATGTCATCCTTCTTTCCGATAGAATCCATTAGTGCCTCAAAAAGAGCCCTTCGTCTCCCACCTAAACGAATCCTAAGATTTTCGAGATGCCTCCTATGAATCTCGATTCCTCGGATAGCTAAACTAAGCTTAACTTTCATGGCTTCCTTCGATTTTCTGAATGGCAGTCTCAGTTTCATTCTCGCCCCTTCATTTTTTTGACTTCAGAGGGTGCGCGAGAGACGGGTCAAGACTTCATCATCTCTAACCCTTGCGTTGAACCTACATTCCTTCCGCTATTGGATCCCCGACTGGAATTGACGAAGGGAGCGAGGGGAATTTCTCTTTCATCCTAGCTTCAGCAACCGTCGAGGCTTCACCGAGAATTTTCTCGGCGTCTTCATTAGCTGTTTGGAAGTTGAGCGTGTAGCCTCCCATCTGTCCGGCATCCACGAGTATTCCGCTCAGTAAACCGCTTATTTCACTAATTTCATTTTCAGCCTCTGGAATAATGCTCATTACTCCAGCCTGAACATTTTTTATCACTCCCATAGCTGGGGTTAGAGTCACCACGACGTCGCCTAATTCAGAAACGGTATTTAGTCTCAGTGATATCTGTTCAAGTGCCAGCTTTGCTTGCGTCACCATCTTATTCATCTTTCTCACCTCAGCTAACTCGTTTGCATAAATTGTCGCATGTGACATATCATGTTTCTGGATGGATGAGACAACCCTAGTAAAAATTGTGTTGTCCCTGTCCTTGAGCTTCACACACGTCTGTTCAAGCTTTCCTACCTGAGCTCGAATCTGTCGAACAGCTTGCTCGAGTCTCGGCTTTAAGGGTCCTGCAGGTCGTACTGCACCTCTAACTCTTTCACCTAGACCCTGACGGCGGTCAGATACCCACTTAGAAGCGAATTGAGACAATATTTTAGCACCTAGTTGAGTAGATCGGACTACATTGCTTATGGTTGATGTACGCCACATCTCTGTCACCAGAGTGACAGAGGCAGCGGTGACAAGATGGACATTAATCACATAGATCGGGGCACTGACAATCCCAAGGTGTCACTGGAGGGGTTCGGTCTCTCAGATTATGAGGCTCGAACTTACATTGTCCTTGTCAAGAGAGGGTCACTTTCTATCTCAGAGATTTCCTACTTCACGGGGATCCCAAGACAAAAGTGCTATGTCACAGTCCAGAGGCTTGAACGAAAGCACCTTGCCAGAATACTAGCGGGGAAACCGGTTAGGTGCCAGGCTATCTCACCTCAGAAATCGCTTGGTGGACTGATCGAAGGGGAAGAAACCAAACTCGAGGCGATGAGGAGGAGCATTGACCAGCTAAACCGATTGGTGGAGATCCGTTCTGAGGGCAGCGCAGGAGAAAGTAGGAATATAATCATTCCTGCGAGGTCACTAGAACCCACGATTAGGAAACTTCTCTCCAGCGCAGAAAAAGGAGTATTCTGCATTCTAGGAGGATGGGGAGCAAATATGATCTCTAGGATCTCGAACGAATTCACTGACATGATTTTTGAAGGAAAAATCCAAGTCATCTTTGGTAGTGGATGCATCGACCAATTATCTAAAGAAACTAGTTTACTGGATGTTTCACGAATCTGTGAAATGGAAATGTTGCAAACTATTCTCATCGTTGACGACAGATCGATTTTGATTATTGGAAATACTGAAGGTACGGGACTAATGATAGAATCCAGCGTTCTCGGCTCGATAATGCTTTCACAGATTTTTACTCGACTTTGGGTAGATTCAATACCCTCTAGGACTGTTCTCGACTATGTTGATGAGAAGAAATCAAGTATTATCCAGAAATTAAATTCAAAGAAAGTCAAGAATCTCTTTATTCGGGCCGTGTCTGAGTCTTCGCGAGATCGGGAGACGATAACAAGAATTGGGAAGAGGTTTTTGGAATTGATCAACGAAAACCTAGGGGTCAACCTGATCGATTATCCTCCAGACAAGGGAGTTGAGGTGATGACCTCTCTCCTTTTACAAGAGTTCCAGGATAGTGGGAATTCCGAGGGCTGGACATCTTTGACAAGCTCTGGGAAAGCGGGTGAAAGTCCTTGGTCTTTTGGAATTGCTGAGATTCTTCGAAGAAGGAATCGACCACCAATTCGAGCTTAGCACATAACGAGGAAGTTAGTTCTTCGGACCATCTAAACTCTGGCAGCCATACGCGGGAATAGCTATGCTATGCCGGTATTACAGACAAGAGTGCAGAGCTGAAGGATCAGACTCCATCATCTAGGATTCATTTGGCGAAGATAAAAGAATAAAATCACTAAATAAATTATTGGCCGGTTAAACCTATCGCCTTAAGGGCCTAGCTAGCTCCATGATCTTGGATTTCCAATCCTGAGCCCTGACTATCCCGCTCGCGACTAGTACACCTTCTGCTCCAAGTCTGAGTGAGATCTCTACGTCTTCCGCCGAGACTACGCCGGCGCCGCAAAGAATTTGCACTTTTGGATTCACTCTCCTGCTAGCCCTGACAGAGTCTGATACAATTTCGGGGGCAACTTTGGAAACAGCTCGGCCAGATCCTATGAGCTCCGGGGGCTCGACAGCTAACATGTCTGGCCCTAGTCTGGCGATCTCGCCAACCTCTTCAGGGGTCTGGGCACACACGAGCGATTTCATGCCAATTTTTCTAAGCCGCTTGATTAGCTCTTCGATATCTTTGATAGGAATCCTTCGCTCTGAATGGTTTAAGATTGAACCGCGCACTCCCAGCGACTGGAGCAGTTCGGGAATCACAGCTCCGGTAGAGCTTCCCACAGCATCAACATCTACATGCTGAGAATAAACGGGAATTCCAAGACTCTTGACCATGACTGAAATAACGGGGACTGGTGGACTGACGATTATCGGAATCTCAAGCGTTGTACTTACATTCTGAACATCTAGAGCCAACTCGAGCGCTTTCTCCCCAAAGATTTCATGAAAATTCTTGAAATTAACAACTAAGATCGCTCTCCTGTTGGATAGCACGTCGTGGACGCAGAGTATCTGATACTTATCCTTTAGTCAAAAGGAATCGCAAGCCGTCTTCCCAGCTTTCATCATCGGAGTCTTCATCGAGGTCCTCGTCAAAATCGTCCGATTCGGACATTTATTGTTATTGACAAAAGAGCGAGTTTGTTAATAAGGATTTTTACAATCCGGTGTCCAATTCATGGAGGGGAGAGGCTCGGCTGGTCGCTAAGAGAATCGCAGACTTCTCCAGCAACAACAATTGCCATCTCTCTTTCTCAACAGGTCTGTAGCCGGACAGGCTATTTCGGAGGGGCAAGTCGGAGCTTGTATCTTGCCGCTCGCAAATCCATGACTCAAAGTTTTCGAGATCTATCTTTGGGCCTATCACAACTACGATTGCTCCTCTGTGTCGCGACGAAACCCCTGCGAAATCGATTGCCTCAGATATCTGATCTGTCTGTGTCAGTCTCATAAGGAGATCCACCTCCTGTCGATTCGCCGCTAGAATTCTCCTTTTCGCAGCGACCCAATTCTGTCTGATGGCCCAAATGAGATGACCATCTCCCTGTACCGCAGAGGGTTTTACGAATTGTATCGCTAGATGAGGATATCGTTTCCTGATGTTCTCAAGGATCAGTTTTGGATTTTCTTTGGTTCGAATGTGAAAAATTAGGAATCCTTCATTTCTTTGTAGGGATTGGAAATATTTCAACCTCCATGACTCACAGGGATCAAAGAGACAGTACTGGGTTCCTGAATCTGAGTGTTCCCTCCATCGATTGCCGAGATTTCGATACCATCTATTGCTATCAAGAAAGTTTCCTTAGCTAGGTGAGCGCCTCCACCTCCTATTGAGTCGTTTAATTTAGCCAGGAGTTCATTGACGGTCAATGCTGAGGCTTCTAGACTCAATTCTTTCGTTCCCAGGGCCGCTGCGGCATGTCCAAATGCTCGAACGACTATTTTCAATAGGATATGCCTTCGAAGAATTTTTCTGAATGTACCCTAGACGTCTTCCCTTGGGAGGGAAATTGTACGCTCTTCTTTCTCCTCCTCTCTCATCATCCTGGTAATATATCCTGCGATCTCATTTCGAAGTTGTTTGGACCTTATTATCGCTACAGAACCGAGGGCCTCCTTATTGGCTTCGAAGTCCTTTCCAAATTTCTCCCTATTCGCCTCCAAGGCTTGAATGGACAGCCGTCTAATTCTCCTCAAACGTCTCGGATCTGAATGTCTTTCGATTATAAAGTTTTTAGATATCGAAGAGTATTCTTCGATATTAGAGCTGCCACTTCGTTGTAGCTCATCTCCCATATCCGGGCCAAAGTATTCACTACGCTTCCAACCATTCGAGGATCTGCTGCATGTCCCCCGAAGCAGGCTGAAAATCTTACGGGGGCATCACTCTCTACCAGAGTCATCTCGGGATTTGAGATCTTGGCCAATCTTTGAATTTTTCTTGAATAGACTGATGCTGGACCGAATGATACCATGAATCCCATTTCCTGAGCCTCTTTGAGTTGAGACTCAGTACCGGCGAACCAATGCAGCATTACCCGGTTCAGAGAAAACCGTCTAATTGCCAATAATGTCTCGGTCACTGCTCCTCTCGAGTGAACGGATACTGGTTTGTTCAATCTCTCTGCAATCGAGAGCATTTGATCGAAGACTATTCGTTGTTTCTCTACCGTTACGGCATCAGTAGAGTATGTCCCATCAAGTCCAATCTCTCCTATCCCTAGGATGCCTGTCTCGTTGTTTACCATCTGCTCGAAACTGGAAACTCTCTCCGTAGACGCTGATGCTGGATGCACGCCTATGAACGGTATGATCTGGGAGGGAAAAGATCTACCAATTCTTAACGTCTCGATCGAGCTTGAGACATCAATCGAGACCGCTATCACCATGTTTCCTCTCGCTCGGAGGAATTCCACTACTTCGTCAACGTATGACGAACGCACCGAGGGAACGAGATGCATATGAGCGTCGATAAGAAGCCCCATTTTCCCCCAAAAATGACCGGATTGCTAGTTACTTAATCATTTTGAAGCTAAGTATTAAATATCGAGTTCATTTACCCATTCCTGCTTCAATTATGGCAGATCTGGAATTTGGCCTTGCAGCAGTGTACAGAATAATCAAGAAGGCAGGCGCAGACAGGGTGGGAGATGACGCTGCGGAGGAACTGAGGAGCGTACTAGAGGAGGTCGGGTCGGGCGTGGCGCGACAAGCAGTGGAGTTTGCTCTACACGCTGGACGGAAGACGGTGAAAGCCTCTGACATCCGACTCGCTTCAAAAGGCCTAGCAAGATCATGAAGCCGACGCCCGTGAATGTCCCTCCCGCTCAGGGAAATCCATAATAATAGAATTAGCAGGTATGAGCCGAGTGCTCCGGTCGTCTAGTCCGGTCAAAGCTTGTTGGCGCGATCAAGGATAGTGGCCTCTCGAGTCACCGACACGGGTTCGAATCCCGTCCGGAGCATTGATAAACGGGTTATTATGATAGCTATGTTAAGATATGAAAAGAGTGTCCTCTCAGGAATTCCTACAGACTCGACGAACTGAGTCTACTAGAAGGAGCTACCGATGGTCATTCAATTATTGCATAGGAGGAGATCCTGACGGGTTCCTCGAGCTTGTTAGGAAGGATAGGAAGAAGGCGGAACAGAAGATCATTAGATTTATTTTAGCTGAAAGGGATCGGGTTAAACCCTCTACGGTTAGGAATCCAATATCAGCCGTT
>JAPUKB010000007.1 GCA_027295865.1 Nitrososphaerota archaeon | reverse complement strand
TCCGAGCTGAGGAGGGGAGAGCCGGTCCTGCAGAAAAAATACAACATCCCTCTGGCAATAAACGCCGGTGATGCGCTTCATGGCAAGATGTGGGAGGTTCTTACCAAGAATAGGGACACACTTGGCGAGACGGTTACTCTGATCATTGTAGAGGAATTCCTGAACATGATAAGTGAGACAACGGAGGGCCAGCACATGGAGCTGTCATGGGTTGAGATGAGGAACTGGAGTATTAGCGAGCAGGACTACCTAACGATGTGCCGGAAAAAAACGGCTTGGTATACTTGCATTACCCCCGCTAGGCTTGGATTCCTGATCTCCCCAGAGGGACCAAAGCTGAGAAAGGATGATTTTGTAAGGTTCGGGGAAAGTTTGGGCGTTGCATTTCAGATCCGCGATGACGTCCTTAATCTCTCGGCAGAGGGGAATTATGGAAAGGAAAGAGCAGGAGACATCCTGGAAGGCAAAAGGTCACTTATACTAATTCATCTCATCAACTCAGCCACGGAAATCGAGAAGGCGAGGATTAAGGAGATCTTAGGGAAGGAACGAGTAAGCAAAGAAGAATCTGACGTAGGTGAGGTTCTCGAACTCATAAGAAAGTACGGTTCAATTGATTATGCAAAGAAAATGGCATTTGACCTCTCGAAAGTCGCATTAGATGAATTCGAAAACATTTTTGGCCGCCTCAAGAACGGAAAGGAAAAGTCTGGGCTTAGAGAGATAACGGAGTATATGGTGACCAGGGATTGGTAGGCCGTTGGATGAAAGTTCCGTAAGACAGGTAGCGATAAAACAGGCCCTGACCAATGCCTATCGACACGGTGGAACAGCTGATCCACGGGCAGTAATTGGTGCAGTTCTAGGAGAGCTCCCACACCTAAGATCGCAGGCAAAAGAGATAATTCCACTGATTGAGGCGGCAACCGCTGAAATTAACTCCCTAAGCCAAGATACACAAGCTACAAAACTAGAAGCAGACTATCCAGGAATACTAGCCCAACTAACAGGGAAGAAGGAAGAACGAAGAAACCTTCCGAAGCTTGATGATGCTAAGCAGGGGAAAGTCATAACCCGATTCCCACCTGAACCCAACGGTTATCCACACATCGGTCACGCAAAAGCAGTGATATTGAATTACAGATATGCGAAAATGTACTCGGGTAAGTTGATACTTAGATTCGACGACACTAATCCGGGTCAGGAAAAAATTGAGTATTATGAGGCGATTGCATCCGGGCTCGATTGGCTGGGGATAAAACCAGATCTAGTCAAGAATACCTCAGATGATGTCGAAAAGATCTATGGCCTGGCCAAGAGAATGATTGATCTCGGACATTTTTACGTTTGTGAATGTAACCAAGCGACTATCAAAGAGAATCGAGCTCGTGGGAAAGAGTGTGAACATAGAGGGATGGGGATAGGATGGTCACAGGACCATTGGGATAGTCTATTTTCATCCTATCAAGAGAACGAAGCAGTGGTAAGATTCAGTGGACACATGAAGGATCCCAATACTGCACTAAGAGATCCTACAATGCTTCGGATAATTGGTCATTCCCATCCCCTAACGGGTAACAAGTATAGGCTATGGCCAACGTACGATCTGGCGTCTCCGCTTGAGGACAGCATGGACGGAGTAACGCATGCTCTGAGAAGTAAGGAATACGAGCTAAGGGACGAACTCTATTACAGGATCCTGGATGCGCTGGAGATGAGGAAGCCGCGACTAATCGAGTTCGCGAGGCTCACCCTAAGAGGCACCCCCGTCTCAAAGAGGATCCTGAAGTCGTTTATCGAGGAGGGATGGGTTGACGGTTGGGACGACCCCCGGCTCCCTACCCTACTCGGTCTAAAGCGAAGAGGCATAGTCCCCGAAGCAATTGGAGAATTCGTCGAGGGGATGGGCATAAGCAAGAGTGAATCTGAACCGACTTGGGATCTATTGCAGTCAATCAACAGGAAGATCATTGATCAAGTTACGAAGCGGTATCTATTCGTAGGAGATCCGGTCAAACTGGTTGTAGAGAATGCTCCATCCCTATCAGTAATATTGAAACATCATCCAGATAATGATCTTGGGCAGAGGGAAGTAGAAACTAGAGGGCGGTTTTACATCTCAAAAGCTGATGTGGAGATGTTCAAGGATGGAGAAATTATCAGATTGATGGAGCTCTTCAATTTCCAGCTGACCAAGAGAGGTGGATCACTAGGCGGGACGTTCGTCGGTGTGGAAAACATACATGGAATCAAGAAGATTCATTGGGTCCCTGAAGACGCGGTCAAGTTTGAGGTAAGAATTCCAGGACCGCTATTCAAGGGGGAGATACGTAACGAAGATACAATGGAAATTGTCAAAGGTTTGGGGGAACCCAAGACTCGTCTTTTACGAAAGGGAGAGAGGATCCAATTTGTGAGATTCGGGTTCTGTATGGTTGACAGCGAGGGTGTCGCCATCCTCACCCACAAATAAAGACGGATCGGATATTGAATGAATGATGAATATGCGGACGGGATTCTGAAGGAACTTAGAAAAGGGAAAAAGAAGCAGAATTTTCTAAGGCCTAACTATTCAAAGTACTCACTTCCAAACCTGTCCGCAACTATCCTGAATCACTTTCTAGGAAAAAGATCTGACGCCATCGATGATGAGTCGATAAAAAAAGTCTTTGAGGGATCTGAAACCATTATCCTCATCCTGGTGGATGGCTTAGGGTACAATTTCATGAAGAGATCCTTGAGTGGAAGAGATAGTAACATCATACGGGCATTTGTTGATTCTGGGTTAACGATACCGATAACTTCGACTTTTCCAACGACGACAACAACAGCGCTAACGTCCGTGAACACTGCCCTGACTCCGCAGGAACACGGGATTGTCGGTCATACAATGTTTCTCAAAGAATTTGGGACGGTCGCTAACATGATAACGTTCACTCCCGCCATCGAGCCGATAAGCGGGGGACTAGTAAGAGCAGGTCTCGTTCCCGAAAATTATCTAGGGAGTCATACAATCTACGAGTCTCTCGCCATCGCGGGAATAGAGTCAACGGTGCTTACAAGATCGATCTACCGTAACAGCATTCTCTCCCGAATTCTCCACAAGGGGGCTTCTATTATTCCATACGTCAATTCGGCCGACCTTTTCATATCTCTCGCTGAACAGGTCAGAGCCAAGGTTCCTCTAATTTTTTGCTACTGGGACGAATTGGATACAGGCTCACACATCTACGGTCCGGAGACCGATAAAGCCCAGGCAATCTTCCGGAATTTTCTGTTCAGTTTTTACACTGAGTTCATCCAAAAGCTCAATCGAACTGAATCGCGTAATACCAGTGTTCTCATGACAGGAGATCACGGGCTAGTTTCTGTCGACAGGAATGAATCTATCATAGCAAACGAATACCCATCCCTTATGAAGAACCTCCAAAGACCGCCGTCAGGAGACTCTAGGGCATCCTTTCTCAAGGTGATGGCAGGAAGGGAGGATAAGGTACTACGATTCTTCGAGAAGTTCGCTGGAAAGCTAGGAATATTTAGGAGCGACGAACTATTTGATGATGGTTTCTTCGGAAGAGGAAGAGTCAGGGAGGGAGTAAGAGAAGCCATTGGGGAGTTCACAGTCCTATCCAAGAATGGTGTAACTTTCAGATATCGGTACAAGAAAACCAGAGATGAGACGGTCCTAAGAGGACATCACGGGGGGTTAACCGAAGAAGAGCTCTTTGTCCCCCTGATCGCGTTGAAACCAGCAAGTTTCAAAATCAAATGATTCATTCCGAAACATCGGATAATCAGACCTTGGTCGCAGCCCTTAGGCTCTGGACGAACTTCGTTAACTCACCCAACATCGATGGTTCATCCCCAATTGTTTTTTCTATGATGTTTACTAGTGCACTGCCTACTATGACACCATCAACTCCATCCTCCCAGAAAAGCTTCACGTGTTCGGGTCTCGATACACCAAATCCTACTGCGACCGGGATTCTACCATTGACTCGCTGTACAAATCTCTTCGCCACCTCTCTTGCCGAATCAGTCACGTACTCTCTCGCTCCGGTGACGCCGAAGATAGTGACCAAATATAGGAACCCAGAGGTGGAACCAATTATTTTCTCCAGTCTATCATTTGGTGTTGCCGGAGTTGCAAGAAAAATGGTGTCAATCATTCTCCGTCTTGCAATCTTTACGAATTCACCAGATTCCTCGACAGGAAGATCAGGAATAATTACTCCAGATACTTTTGACTTCGCTGCGAGAGTCAGGAACTCGTCTGTTCCCCGTCTGAAAATGCTGTTAAAATAGCTGAGTAATAACACGGGAACGTCCAGATCATTGACGATTTCCTCTGCCATCTCCAGGATCGCGAATGGGGTGACTCCAGATTGGAGGGCCCGTCTGCTTGAAGATTGAATTGAAGGTCCGTCTGCGATGGGATCGGAGAAGGGGATGCCGAGCTCGACGACGTCTACCCCCCCGTCAACAAGAGATCGAGCAATCTTTCGTGTGAGTTCAAGGGACGGATCTCCGCCTGTCACGAAGCCCAAGAGAGCAGGACGTCCCTCCTTTCGAGCATTTTCAAACGCCCTCTCCAATGTCTTCATCTATAGGTTCTCCTCGAGATACTTGGCAATGATACCTGTATCCTTGTCGCCTCTGCCCGAGAGGGTAACTACTATTGATTGAGTGTTCTCCATTTTACGCGCCATTTTTGCAACCTCCGCAAGAGCGTGCGCCGATTCTAGCGCGGGGATAATGCCTTCCTTCCTTGAGATCATTCGAAAAGCATCAACAGCCTCATTATCATTTATCGACGTATAGTGCACTCGACCGGAGCTCATTAGGTAAGCATGCTCTGGACCTACTCCAGGATAATCTAAGCCCGCGGAGATGCTATGGGTCCGAGTGATCTGACCCGAATCGTCTTGAAGCACATAGCTCCTCATCCCATGGAAGACACCGTCTGCACCTGCAGTCAGCGATGAGGAGTGCCTTCCCGTATCAACACCTTCACCCCCGGCCTCAACTCCTACTAGATCTACCGGGTCACCGAGGAATTCGTGAAAACTTCCAATCGCGTTGCTTCCACCGCCGACGCACGCCACCACCATATGCGGGAGGCTGTCATCATGATCTCGTTTGAATTGTTCTTTGATCTCTTTCCCTATCACCTTTTGGAAATCTCTCACGATCATTGGGTAAGGGTGTGGACCGACTACTGAACCGATTAGGTAATAGGTTGTTTGGATGTTGGTTACCCAGTCTCTTAGTGCTTCATTAATTGCATCCTTCAGAGTCTGCGAGCCACTCTTCACCGGGTGGACTTCCGCGCCAAGGAGTTGCATTCTGAAGACGTTAAGGCTCTGCCTCTCAATATCTTCAGATCCCATGTATACTTCGGCACTGAGTCCGAGGAGAGCACACACCATAGCAGTGGCAACTCCGTGCTGCCCAGCCCCCGTTTCGGCAATAATTCTCTTTTTGCCCATGCGCTTGGCTAGTAGCGCCTGACCAAGCGTATTATTGATCTTGTGTGCTCCTCCATGCAGCAGATCCTCCCTCTTGAGGTAAATCCGGGGGCCCCCATAACTCTCTGTCAGATTCTTGGCAAAGTAAAGGGGAGTAGGACGACCAGCGTACCGTGCTAGCAGTTCAGCAAGATCCTCTTGGAATTTCTTATCGATCGAGATTCTGAGGTATTGTTCTTCTAGCTCTTCTACGGCCGGCATGAGGGTCTCAGGAAT
The DNA here is from genome assembly GCA_027295865.1 of Nitrososphaerota archaeon. GTDB lineage: Archaea > Thermoproteota > Nitrososphaeria > Nitrososphaerales > UBA57 > B1T1B5. The sequence continues at coordinate 15,766 of JAPUKB010000007.1, read as the reverse complement.
AAATTGGCCTCCGTAGACACCATACTTTCCATCAATCGGCTGGGGAGAAGTCGTCAGGCTACCGATCTCTCTCCTGATGAAATTCCAGAAAGTTCACGTACCTTTGCGGCGATATCTTTTGACTTCATGATCGATGTTCCGACCAGGAAGGCCCTCACCCCAAGTTGGGCGATCTCTTCTATCTGCTTCCTCTCTAAGAACCCGCTCTCGCTAATCAAGGGTTTTCTTGATCTTATCCCTGAAGAAAGTATCCTTCGAGTCGTATCAAAGTCGAGCTGGAGGGAGCCTAGATCTCTGTTATTGATACCGATAATGTCTGCTTCGCTATCGACCGCTGCCGCATACTCTTTAACGTTATTGACCTCAAGCAGGACTTCCAGATTTCTTGAATGAGCATGATCGATCAAGTCATTGAGAGAAGATTCACTACCTGAAAATAGCCTACTAATTAGAAGAACCAAATCGGCGCCCAGTGTGGCGCCCGCATCAATCTGTCGCTCGTCGATTATGATGTCTTTCATCAGAAGTGGGAGTCTCGTATGCGCCCGAGCGGTCTTGAGATTCTCTAGGGATCCATCGAAGTGAAGCGGTTGCGTAAGGACTGAAATGCCTGATGCACCTCCATCCTCCATCTCGGAAACGAGAGAAGTAATTTGGTCGTTCCCCTTTACCTCATCTTCCTTGGACCGAATCACACCCTGCGTGGGAGAACTGAACTTTAGCTCGGTAACGAGAGTCTGCTCCAGTCTTTCAATGACGTGCGCTAGACTTGATGGTTTATGAGCTCTTGTCGAGCGAACATCATAATAGCCTGTCTCAATCAGCTCCTCTACCTCTCCGGCAAGTTTTCCGATGAAATCATTCATTTCTTTCAAATTCCTCAATCCTGGAGACATCCCCCTGAATGCTTAGAATCATCTCCTTAAGTTTCTCAATACATCGCCCGGTGTCTAGCGTTTCACGGGCCAGTTGCACGCCCTCCTTCATGTCGCCAATCTTCTCACCAACAACGAGGCCAGCAGCTGCATTAGCCAAAGTTGCTTCCAACTGCGGGTGATTCGGCGGGAGACGATTAGAAAGTATCTTCAGCATTGCATTTGCATTGTCTTCTACTCCACTCCCTATTAGGTCCTCCGGGATGGAGGATGACAAACCCATATCTCCAGGGTATAATACTCTCGACTCAATCGACTCATTCCTCAAGTATGAGATGAAGGTTCTACCAAAGGTGGATATCTCATCCAGCCCATTCTCTCCGTACACAATCATTGCGTTTCGAATATCTAGAGATTTGAGGGCCACGGCAATCTTCGAGGTCAGATCCATAGTTGGGACACCGACCACAAGGGAATCGGCACCAGCAGGATTTGTAAGGGGACCTAGCAAGTTGAAAATCGTCCTAATCCCGATCTCTTTCCGCGTTCCTACCACATTTTTCATTGCAGGGTGGAAAACTGGGGCAAACATGAATCCTATGCCGACTCTATCTATTGTCGTCTCGACTTCTGCCGGGGTAGCGTTCATTCTATAACCAAGATGCTCGAGTACGTCTGCGCTTCCGCATTTGCCAGAAGCTGCCCTATTTCCATGCTTTGCTACTATGGCCCCGTGGGCCGCAACGACCACCGAGGCTATTGTACTCAGGTTTATCGTCTTTATCCTATCTCCCCCAGTACCTACTATGTCAACTAATCTTCCGGTCGTAGATGGATTGATTTTTACGGAGAACTTCTTCATTATCTTGGCTAAAGCCACAATCTCCCCAACTGTTTCCCCCTTAATTCGAAGAGAGGCCAGAAAAGCTCCCATTTGCGATGGTGCCGCCGACCCCGACATGATCTCTTCCATTGAACTAGATGCCAGCGAGTCGCTCAGGTCTTCACCCTCGATCAGGGCCTGAATAGCTTCACGTATCATAGAGTTCTACCTACGAGTTCCACTGTAGAGGAAGTTTTCTAAGATTCTCATCCCTACCTTAGTTAGGATGGATTCAGGATGGTATTGAATCCCTTCAATTGGATATTTCCTGTGCCTGAGGCCCATGATTTCCCCGTCATCTTGTGCCTCCGCGGTTACTATAATGTCACTTGGGAGAGCATCTCTATCAACGACCAGAGAGTGATACCGCGTTGCAAGGAACGGGTTCTCAATGCCAGCATAAACATTCTTGCCATCATGCTCGATTAGGCTGGTCTTCCCGTGCTTGATGGTTTTTGCCCTCCTTATTTGTCCACCAAAGATATGTCCTATTCCCTGATGGCCTAGACAGACTCCTAATGTAGGAATTTTCTGCCCCATCTCACTAATTATTTGCGAGGAGCACCCGAAGTATCTTTCATTAACTGGACTTCCAGGACCGGGAGAGATGACTATCCTGTCAGGTTCCAATTGCTTTGCCTGTTCAATTGTGATCTTATCATTTCTAAAGACGATAATCTCCCCTCCCAGCTCTCCCAAATATTGAGCGAGATTATACACGAATGAATCGTAGTTGTCAATGAGCAGAACTTTCGGTGACAATGGCCTAAGCTACTCCCACAATTTTTTTAGTTTTTTCAGAGGCCATCGTTAGAGCTTTCAGGAGAGCTCCGGCCTTCTGTTCAGTCTCTTCCCACTCCTTGGAGGGGATAGAGTCAGCAACTATCCCTGCACCAGCCTCAATCGAAATTCGATCATCATGAGCTACTATCGTCCGAATAGTGATTGCAAAGTCTGCACTGCCATTCTTAGAAAAATAACCCAAGGCCCCCGCATATGGACCTCTTCTTGATGGTTCCAGCTCATCAATAATCTCCATGGCCCTGACCTTTGGAGCGCCAGACACTGTCCCGGCAGGGAAAAGCGCCTTCAACCCATCAAAGGCATCATTGGTGCCTGACAGTCTCCCAACGACTTTAGAAACTAGATGCTGCACATGACTGTACTGATGCACTTCCTTGAATTCCGGGACCCTCACGCTCCCATACTCGGAGACTCGGCCAACATCGTTCCTAGCTAAGTCTACGAGCATCACATGCTCCGCATTTTCCTTTGGATCAGCGACGAGTTCTCTAGTTTGGATCAGGTTATCGGATTCGTTCTCTAATCTCGCTCTAGTTCCAGCGATTGGATAAGTCTCAATTTCCTTCCCGGTGATTCTAACGAGCATCTCAGGGCTTGAGCCTATAATCTGGTCCTTTCCAGACTTCAGATAGTACATGTAGGGTGACGGATTTATAGTGTGGAGAATCTGGTAGATGCGCAGAAGGTCACCTGTGACTCTGACGTCATACTTTTTGGCCAAGACGACTTGAAAAACATCTCCACACATCACATATTCTTTTCCTGCTTCCACCATCTCTTCGTATCTATCCCTGCTAACATTTGGAGTCGGCTCAGTGTAATCCAACTCGCTATCTATTTCGCCTCGAGTTTCGATAATTTTCTTTACATCCGCAACTCTATCATTTCGGGAATAATAGTAATAGACCTCTCTCTGGAAATGGTCGAATACCAGACCCTCATCATATAGCCCGAACCGGTACTCCGGGAACGAAGAATTGGCTGGTTCGTTGGTTGAGTGGAGATCCTCCCAGTACCTCACGGCATCATAGCCTACAAATCCAACAAAACCTCCAACCAATCTGGTCTGGATGTTGCTGGAGGAGTTCTCATGAAGCAACCTTCTGAGGTCCTCAAAGATGGCGCCTCCATCTCCCAACACATGGGATTCAATGCCGTCCAAACTCCTAGTCTTGATTCTATTGTTTACAAGTGAAATTGTGATCCGAGGATTGAAACCAATAAAGGAATACTCGGCAAGTTTTCGGGGTCCGATAGCCGATTCCAAGATGTAAGCGTCATCATAATGTCTAGAAAGTTTAGAAAAAAGATCAAATGGAGTTCCATCCACTCGGATTCTTTTGAATTTTACTTCATCTTTTTCGTTATTGAAGATTGAACACCCAGTTTCCTATGACTAATAGTGGTGTAATCTGTCGCTATTAAAGTATATATGTACAAATAGGTACATGTATTCCTTAATCATCCTTTAGAATCCCATGAGTAGGGCTAATGATTTGAGCTTTCTCTCGCCTGGCAAATATTCGTGGGGAAGAAGATTGACGGCAGAAAAACCGAGAAAGGTTTTAAGCTACTTCAACTTCTCGCAGGTGGGCGAGCATAGATGAACCCAGTAGTACGAAGTTTTCTATTCTGATCAGTGGGAGGAGAGTTAATGTCAAAGCCGTACTTTGTAAAGTTCGAGACTCCTCGAGAGCTGGTCGATGCCAGCTATGAGGCATTGAGGCAGGCGAAGCAGACGGGAAAGATAAGGAAGGGTACTAACGAGGCCACAAAAGCAATAGAGCGAGGAATTGCAAAGCTTGTAGTAATTTCAGAGGATGTTGACCCGCCGGAGGTTGTGGCGCATCTTCCTCTGTTGTGTGATGAGATGAAAATCCCTTACATCTTCGTTCCCAACAAGCTTCAGATTGGTAACGCCATAGGAATTGATGTAGGTGCAGGAGCAGCTTGTATTGTAGAATCGGGAGAGGCGCAGGGGATGGTTGATCAGATTGTCCAATCGCTCTCAAAGCTCGTCGAGAAGAAAGATAGTACCAAGTAAAGGCGGGGATAAGGGGAAAGATGAGCAAGACCGCGGAGGAACAGAAGATCCCATCTGAAGTTATTCAGCTTGTGGGGAGAACTGGATCGTCAGGTCAGATTACCCAGGTACGGGTGAAAGTGCTGGAAGGGAAGGATAGAGGAAGGATACTAACTAGAAACGTAAAAGGTCCGGTACGAGTTGGCGATATCCTTGTCCTGAGAGAGACAGAGAGAGAGGCCAGGAAAATACGATAATCCTGAGGCTGTAACAATCAATGTTATCCCTGAAAACTTGTTCCTTCTGCGGCGGATCAGTTAACCTCGGAGAGGGTACGCTACTTGTGAGAAATGATGGATCAATAAACTGGTACTGTTCTTCCAAATGTCGTAAGAGCTCGGTCTTTCTCAAGAGAGATCCAAGACGGTTCAAATGGACAACTATAACAAGGCAGGCGAGGGAGAAGAGGAAGGAAAAGAAGAAGGAGAAGAAGAAGGCCACCCGCCGAGATGGATAGAACAGTCTTAGTAATAAAGCCTGATGGGGTTCGGAGAAACCTCATAGGTCGGATCGTCCAACGGTTTGAGGATCGAGGATTCAGAATCGTGTACCTTCGGATGCTTGAAATGCAGAGAGAGACTGCCGAAGAATTCTACTCTCCTCACAAGGATAAGGCCTTCTACCCAGATCTGATCGAATTCATTACTTCGGGGCCAATAGTTGTAATCATACTCGAAGGAGCTTCCGCGGTGGAGGTTGTTCGAAGAATGATAGGCTCCACAAATTCATTAGAGGCCCCTGGAGGAACAGTCAGGGGAGATCTTGGTTTTGCCACAACCGAAAACGTAGTCCATGCCTCTGATTCTATCGAGAGTTTTGAGCGGGAATCTCGAATTCTGGGACTGACATAAGACTTACTACTTTGAGTATTCACTAGCCTTTTAAATCGTCCAATAGAAACAATATCGGTATCCCTACCGATAGAGGTGTCCACGAACTTGTCAGATCCCAACCTAAGGCAGCCAATTGTAGTAGTACTGGGACATGTAGATTCCGGCAAGACCTCTCTTCTAGACAAGGTTCGAGGAACAGCAGTTCAGACAAGAGAGGTGGGAGGAATCACGCAACACATCGGAGCCAGTTTTTTCCCAGCAGAGACACTTCAGAAGATCTGTGGCCCACTTCTCGATAAGCTCGGTGGAACAGTGAAAATTCCAGGACTCCTTGTGATAGATACTCCTGGACATGAGGTCTTCTCTAATCTGCGTAGCAGAGGAGGTTCTGCTGCGGACATCTCTATCGTTGTCGTTGATGTGATGAAGGGCTTTGAGATGCAGACATATGAAAGCCTTGGTATCCTAAAGAAGAGAAAAGTTCCCTTCTTGATCGCCCTCAACAAGCTAGATACTATTCCTGGGTGGACTAAGATCTCAGGTGGATTCACTTCATCATTAAAAAAACGTGACAGGTCGGTCGTAGATGAGCTAGACAATAGAATCTATACTGTGGTTGGAGCTTTGTCTCGCGAGGGTATGATTTCTGAAGCCTTCTTCCGTGTGAAAAATCCAGCCAGAGAGGTCAGCATAGTACCGGTGAGCGCCAAGACAGGAGAAGGCATCCCAGAACTCTTGTCAGTGCTTATCGGTCTTACCCAACAGTATCTGAGCAAGAAGCTTTCGGGGTCACGAGAGGAGACCAGGGGGATAGTTCTCGAGGTAAAGAAGGAGCCGGGTCTAGGAGACACGGCGAATGTAATCCTCATAGAGGGAATATTGAGGACGCATGATCAAGTAGTACTCGCGAAACGGAACGGCCCCGTTGTTACCAAAGTCAAGGCTCTATTCATGCCAAAACCGCTAGATGAAATGAGAGATCCACGCGATAAGTTTAAGCTAGTTGACGAAGTGGTTGCTGCAGCTGGGGTGAAGATATCAACGCCTGATCTTGAGGGGGTACTCGGGGGCTCCCCAATCCTAGGAGCAGGGGATGGAGGAACAATCACGGAGGTAGAGAAGAGGCAGGTAGAATCTGAGGTGCAATCAGTTTTCATCGAGACGGATAAACTTGGGGTAGTGATCAAGGCTGATACTCTCGGCTCCCTTGAGGCCATTGTAGAGATGTTGAAGAAAACCGATACCCAGATCCGAAGCGCGGATATCGGACCCATTTCAAGGAGGGATGTAGTAAACGCATCCCTTGTCGGTGACAAGGATAGATATTTTGGCGTAATCCTTGCATTCGGTGTCAAGGTACTAGAGGACGCAAAGGAAGAGGCGGTTTCGAAAGGTGTGAGAATATTCTCCGAGGGGATTCTCTACGATCTAATAACAAGTTATACCGCCTGGGTACAGGAAGAGAAGGAAGCGATTAAGAAGGCCGAGCTCGGAGAGATCACTCTGCCGGCGAAGTTCAGAGTCCTCAAGGGCATGGTCTTCAGGAGAAGTGATCCAGCAGTTTTCGGAATTGAAGTGATTGAAGGTACCCTGAAGCAAAAATCTGACGTTATGAATTCCCGGGGGAAAACGGTCGGCATGATTAAGCAAATCCAGGATAAAGGAGAGAGCATCACTTCGGCCACAAAGGGGACTGAGGTGGCGGTTTCGATTAGTGGCGTCGTTGTTGGGAGAACAGTAATCGAGGGCGAAACACTTTTCACTCTCCCGAGTCAAGCTGGAATGAGACTTCTTCAAGACAAGTACAAGGTTTCGATGTCCGAGGAGGAACAATCTCTATTGGAAGACATACTCTCAATGAAGAGAAAGGTCGCTCCGCTATACGGGTTCTAGGAAAACAAGGTGTTACACAACTCCAAATTCTGGATGTCCCAGACTGGGTTCGACCTCGGAGTATACACTGGACTAGCTAAGATGGACATTCGAAATGATGATTGTATACGAAATGACTTAGGAAATTATAATGGTAACCCTCTCTGCCTGGAGGAAAAGAGAAGAATCTGCAATCGTTTCAAAGAAAGTTGAATCCTTCGGTAAGTTCAAGAAATCCCTGGGTGTCAAAGTTCCTTACAGTCCTTGTGAGAAGGAATATTCCTTTTTATCTTAGCTCGAAGCCTAAGAATCTGGATGGCACCTTCTTGTTATTTATCCGAAAACCGCCCGCAAAGACTTATTAGAAGTTGCAAGAAAAAGAATTCTTGATTTGGTAAACTTCAAGGTCATAATTTCTCACAAAGGTACCGGAAAGTCGCTTGTGAGGGAGTTGAAGGACAGGGATGCGCAGGTCATGGTAGGAATGCACATCGGTGATGAATTTGATAGCTCAGTTCTCGCCATTGAAGGAGGGGTTGTGAAGATAACTGGGGGGAGCGATAGAGCTGGTTTCCCCATGAGACGCGATGTAATGGGGGGAGTCAAAAACTATGTCCTATTGACGAAAGGAATTGGATTCAGGTCTGGAAAAAAGGGAGAGAAACGCAGGAAGTTAGTGAGAGGCAGCACAATTACAGAGGACATATATCAGGTAAATGCAGTTCTGACGAAAGGAGATTTCGGACAATTAGGAACGGAAGGCAAGGGTCAGGAAGGAGAGAAACAGGAAGTTGCCCAAGATACCCCATCAACCTGATGTCAATGTTGGGACGTCGGGTCATGTGGATCACGGCAAGAGCACCATTGTTGATGCGATAACAGGAGTTTGGACGAGCGCTCATAGTGAGGAACTGCGCAGAGGGATCACGATTAAGGTTGGTTATGCCGACGCAGCATTCTACAAATGTCCGAACTGCCAATCTCCCCAGAACTATTCTACCTCTAAACAATGTCCTAATTGCAAGTCCGAAGGCATTCTCCAAAGGGTCTTGAGTTTTGTTGATGTCCCAGGTCACGAAAGCCTAATGGCAAACATGCTCTCTGGCGCATCTTTGACTGACGGATCCATTCTGGTTATAGCAGCAAACGAGGATGTTCCTAGACCGCAGACAAGAGAGCATCTGCTGGCCTTGGAGATGTTGGGAACAAAGCAAGTAGTGATTGCACAAAACAAAATCGATCTTGTCACGAGGGAGGAAGCAAAACAGAATCATGAAAGCATCAAGGATTTTGTTTCAGGAACCGTTGCCGAGAACTCTAGGATAGTCCCTCTATCGGCTCAACATAGACTCAATATTGATGCTTTGATTGAGGCAATAGAGCTGGACATAAAGACAATTCCGAGAGAAGCCGACAAGCCTCCACTTATGCAGGTTCTTAGATCCTTTGATATCAATAGGCCGGGTTCAAGTATCGAGGATATGAAGGGGGGAGTGGTGGGGGGCTCCCTCGCTCAGGGTGTTCTAGATGTTGGGGATGAAATTGAGATTCGACCAGGAGTCCTCAAGGAGAAGTCCAAGAAATATGAACCCCTTACGACAAAAGTGGCATCGCTGGGGACCGGTGCAGGATTAGTAGAATCGGTTCGAGCAGGGGGTCTCATAGCTATCGGTACTAATCTCGATCCATCATTAACCCGGAGTGACTCGCTGGTAGGTGTTGTGATAGGTCATCCGGGAAAACTCCCGCCGGTCTATGAGTCGTTGGATATGGATACTGAGCTTTTTGACGAGGCGATCGGTTCTCCTGAGATGATAAAGGTTGAGAAGATAAAGAATGGCGAAGCACTCAGGCTTAACTCTGGCACTGCTGTCACACTTGGCGTGGTCTCTTCGGCAGGAGGCGACAAAATATCAGTCAATCTAAGGAGGCCAGTTTCTGCTAGCAGCGCAAGCAGACTGGCGATCAGCAGGAGGATAGCTGATAGATGGAGACTGATAGGTTCGGGAGTAATAGCCTAAGGGCCTTGGCATCGATGCTCTTAATACTTGATACAAGCTTCTTGATCCGCATCTCGACTCGGCCTCTCCACTCGGAGAGTCTGACGATCAGTTTTGGTGGTTATGATCGCGTTACAGTAGTGGAAGTTATCAGCGAACTAGAGAGAATTGCCAAGAGAACAGATAGGAGGGGGAAAGATGCAAGGTTGGCGCTTGCCTATGCAAAGGACCTGAGAATCGTTGGTGACGATGAAAATAGAAATAAACGAGGTTTCCCGCCGGCAGATGAGAGGATTCTCCAATATGCCAAAGGTAAGAAGGACGTTGCGATAGCAAGTCTTGATAGATCATTACTTCAAGAGGCTAGAAAGAACGGAATTAGAATAATTAGTTTGAGTCGAGAACGACTAGTTGGATCTCCAGTTTTGTGAGACCATTTCATAGAAAGATTCTTAACCATTCTTTAGGTTACGAGTCTATCTAATTTGTTTCAAATCCTTGAAGTTGAAGATGTTGTTCGCATTCCACCTTCTAGTTTCGGTGAGCCACTTCAGGAAGTCGCCCAATCGATTCTAAAAGGCAAGTATGAAAGTACAATCTCTCCTGAAATGGGATATGTCATCCTTATCATCGATGTAAAGGCTGACAGGACTGGGAAGATTATTCCTGGCGATGGAGCAACTTATCACACTGTTGCCTTGAACATATTGACTTTCCTACCTAAGATCCAGGAGATAATCGAGGGGGAGGTCGTAGAGATTACTGACTTTGGGGCATTCATAAGAATAGGACCTACTGACGCTTTGTTACATCTATCCCAAATTACGGATGACTATCTTAACAGCGATGTCCGACAGGGAATAATAACGGCGAGTCAGAGCAGGAGGACAATAAAAGTAGGGTCAAGAATGAGGGTAAGAATTACTGCGGTAAGTCTTGGAAGGGGCGCAGCAATGGGAAAGATTGGAGTAACCTGCAGACAGCCCTACCTCGGCGTCGTCGAGTGGATTGAGGAAGAAGTAAAGACGGCCTCGAAGCCGGAAAAGGCCTCGAAGTCGGAAAAAGGCGGAAAGAATAAAGCCGCTTAATGTCATTTACTTGCAGTGAATAAAGATGGCAAAGGAGTACGCCTGTAGGAAGTGCAGAATGCTTACAAGCGGAAGGGTATGTCCCAACTGTCACTCGACCGAATTAAGCTCTGATTGGTCTGGGTTGGTGGTAGTAGCAGATCCTGAGAGATCTCAGATAGCGCGGACGCTAACAATTAGCAAGCCCGGTCGGTATGCCGTGAAGGTAACCTAAGGGACAGGTTAAGAGATAAATAATAATCTAAAACACTGTCTTACCGTGTCAGGACGTGTCTTCGCCTCCGCGATAACATTGACGTTGCTTATCTTACTACTATTTCCGTTAGCTCATGCGCAAGTCCCTCTTGAGCTCACCACCGATAAGACGGAGTACAGTCTTGGCGATCAACTGGTGGTCAGCGGGACAACCCGGCCAAACTTCGCGGTGACCATTATCATATTCAATCCATTTGTAGAGCTAGTTGGAATTGCACAGGCTGCATCGGGTGTGGATGGGAACTTTGAAGTGGTAGTCTTCACCTTCCCGCTTGATTTCACCGAGAAATTTCCTCCTGGAGAATATATCGTGAGTGCTCAGGTTGAGGGAGCCTCGGCAGAGGTCACTATCGTCTTAGAACCGGATGCTCCGCCTCCAGTAATTGGCGAGATTGTAGAGGTTGAGCAAACTAGTGACCGCTATGTGTTTATCACTAAGAATAACAGCATTGGATACAAAATTGAAGTTTTCAAGAATCGGCCTGAGATGACTGTAGTATTCGAGTCTTCGCCAGGGTTTTTCAATGATAGTAACAAGGTCCGCATAGAGCTGACACACTTGATCGAGTTCGTAGATACAAACTCAGACCAGCTCTACACCAGGGGGACAGATACTGATGTCAGCCGTACAGTACTTAGTGGCCTTGCCTGGAATCCTGAACTCCTGAACAATACGGTGACCCACTATGAGTATCAGGTCATACTAACTGCTGTGGATGGTGTCGCGACCTACAGAATTGATATTACAATCATTGGTGGAGAGCTGGTCCAGTTGGTTACCTACGAGATTTCAGGCTTTATTTTCACAGAATCCACTAGTCTCCTAGCATTATTGATCGAGGGAAGAGGGGAAACTGAGTTGGAGTTTGGGCCAGGAGAGATAGGACTTAATCGAGTTATCGGAGGGAGTATTCTCTCCCCGTTTTATTCTCTGAACACGTTTGGACGAATCGACGGAATCGGAGAACAGTTTGCATCTAGGATTGCAGAGGAGGATGCGGATGATGTTCAGGTTGGAACCGAAAAGATAATGTATATTACCGTTCCGCGGTTCGAGACGTCAGCAAGTCATCAACACCATATAGGAGTAAGGGTGGGCGCACCCGTCCCCGAATTTGCCTCGATGGGCACTATATTGACGCTAGCGGTATTAATCCCATTTGTGATCCTTCTAGGAAGAAAGGGCCGCAAGGCCAGAAACTCCGCAAAGGCACAGATTGGACAATAGGATTAAGATCAGTCCTCATCTCCGCGAGCTCCTTAGGAGACCTTTCGGGCATCTTATCAGGGGCGACTCCCCATCGGCCGCAGAAATACGACCCCTCCTTCGAGGGGCCCAAAGAGTAATCAGCGTGGGGGATGCTACAACAGAGAACCTGCTTAATGTCGGCATTACTCCTTCTATTCAGATAATCGATTTAAAAGAAAAACGGAGAGGCAGGGATCCTATATTAGCCGGTCTTAGCGGGAAAAAGCGTATAATTAATAATCCATCTGGATTCGTAACATTTGAAGCGGTTTCCGCGATTCGCGAAGTTATTCACAGTGATGAACCCATTCTTCTGCAGGTGGATGGCGAAGAGGATCTCCTCGCACTTCCATCCGTTGCGCTGTCGCCGATTGGAGGTGCAGTGGCATACGGCCAGCCAGATGAGGGGATGGTCGTAGTGAGCGTTGATAGGGAAACCAAACTCAGAGCCGAGAAACTGCTAAAAGAATCTGGACTTCCTGAATACCTGCTAAAGTATTAATAGTTTAGACCAGGATTGAAAACCACGGATGAGTCTCGAGAAGATCGATGAAGTAGACAATCGATTGCTAATGAGGAAGGAAGTAACTGCAACCTTTTCCGCCGGGTCCGGGGGAATAAAACGTAGGGATGCAGCTGAGACTATCGCAAAGAGCTTGGGGGTGGACAGCTCCCGTGTATTCTCGATAAGCCTCCAAGGACAGTCAGGAACCACAAGACTGAAGGCTCTCTTTTACATATACCAGGATGACGAGGCAGCCAGATCCAGACTTCCTAAGCACATCTACCTTAGGAATAAGCCAAAAGAGAAAGAAAGTGGGAAGTAAGAGTATCCTAAAATGGAGATGATCTCCTCTGTCTGAGCCTACTACTCCTACTAAGGAGAAGAAAGTACGGACCAAAAGAAGACCAAGAGCCACACCCAGAGCCTCTAGTTTTTACAAGGTTGAGGGTTCAACTATCACCCGACTCAAGAAGGAATGCCCGAGATGTGGGAAAGGGGTATTTCTTGCGGAGCATAAGAACAGGATGACTTGCGGGAATTGTGGATACACAGACTTCAGGAAATCTCAGACAAAGAGCGGGCAAGTTCCTCCTTAATTGTCTGGGCCGTGGAACGGGAGATTCCATACTTGAACGGGAGAAAGTACTTTCTAGCCTTCATCACTTGAGCCAACGGTTCGTGACTCCCCTTCTTGAAATACCCTTCAAAAAATGACCTAATCAAGTTCTTCGCAAAATCGGGATTAGGATTCCTGCTCAGAGAACTATAAAGGAATTCGGAGATATCCCAGGAAATATCCCCTCCTCTTGTCGCATGCTCCCAATCCAAGACGCGGAGCTGCGGACCCGAAGAAATTACGTTGTTGGGTCTAGAGTCGCCCACGGCAAACCCTCTCAAGTGAATTCTAGAAAGAAGCAAACCATATGCCCGTATAGCCGAGGAAATTGTACTCATCTGGCCTTTCTGGCCTATTATCGAGCTCAGATCCGTCCCATCCAAAAACTCTCTAACTATGATTCTTTCAGGAAGAACGATAGCGAAGATCTTGGCTGTATGAACGTCTCTACTTCTGATTATTCTGCTTAGTGAATATTCGCGGTGTAGTCTAGCTAAAGGTGTGAATTCCCAGCTCCTTGACGGAACACTTCTAAGGTTTGAAAACAACTGTCTCATGGAAGTTGCACTCCTGAATCTTTTTGCTACGAATCTCCGCGGGCTTGAATCCCCGACAACTACAGAATAAAGGGTGCAGGAGCCTCCGAGCTTCACGGTTGTGACCTTGTAATCTCCATCAACATCGAGTTTCTCAAGAAGTTGTGCCATCCAATCTGACCCTTCCATGAGAAGCTCACCCTCCTCAACCTTCAACAAAGTCTTAGGATCTTTCAACTCGGCAACAGGCCCCTCAGTACTGCCTCGAGCTCTAGAAATTTTTGACAAAAGCTCTTTCCTAACGACGCTTGGTCTGACTCTCCCAGCGTACCCATGCACGGCATATTGCCAAAGACCTCTTTGAGTTCCAAAGAAGGCAGTTTTGATCCTTCCGAACTGTCTCCTTCTCTTTCCGTTCAAGACCCTGACACTGCCATCCTTGTTCAATTCTATTCTTCTAACCTCATCACGAAGAGATTCAAGCTCTCTCAGGGCTTCAAGAAATCCGACCGTACTCTTCTTGAGGTTCTTACTTCCGTTTATTCCTCCGTAAGTTCGCGCATAGCTGTACGAGGCAGGGGGATATATTGCAGCTCTCTTGCGGAGCTTCTCGAATAGAAAATATTCCAAAGGTATACGGAGATCTTCGACAAAGTCTCCATACTCCGAGAGAAGATCGTCGAGAGTCTCAAGAATGACTCTCAATTTGTACGTTCGTTCTACTTCTGAGAACAGATCGGAACCAGTCATAGGTTGGTAAGGGTTGAGAAATCTCCCAACGACGAACTCGCCCAAAGAGGCCTTGGTTGCATCGCTTTTCAATGATGATGAGTTGACCAGAATTGCAGAGATCTCTATCTCGCCGGTAATGTATCTATACCTAACTTTCGAATTGTATTCCTTGATGGCGATAATCAGGTCGTAATCGCTATCAGGCTTGGCGTAGCCAGTGGCTCTGGATCCATAGAGACAGACGCCTTCAACATCAAACTTGTCTGTTATATCCCCTATAGCTGAGAGGATCTTATTCCTCTCTACCTGTCCATGCTTAGTCTTTCTGAGCTCTGCCAATTGTGATCCGTTCAAGATCCTCTATCTTCATAGTCACCATTGGATCAAAAGTAGACTTCATTAGGAGAGAGATGGGAATTCTGGTGGTATTTGTCTCTGGAGTTATCCTGATGGTGGGGAGGCCCTTCCCGATCCACTGCTCTTCCGTCTTCTTGTTCAGTCTCTTATCGACAAATCCAGTTCGAAATTTCTTTTCCAAGAGTCTAACTAGTGCCCTATCCTTGAAGACGATGCGTGAGGGGAAAATGTGATCAGCATCGGCGTATGAAGACTCGAATAAAGACGTCGAAACATCCTCTGCTAGACCGTCCATTCTACTGAATCGCCTCACGAAGTCCAAATAGTGAAGAAACTCGTGGGCTATTACTGCATTGACAGTACCAGGAAGACCGAGTGCCACTAGCGGGGCAGATATCTGGACAAGGATCTTGACGCCAGACGCTGTTAATGACGGGATCGTTCGCGCGTAGAGGGCCCCATACTTTCCCAACTCAAATTTCGTAGAGGCAAGAGGAAGGAAAGGCTCAATGTAGAACGGCGGATACTTTAGATTGGCAGCTACCTCAGCCCTTTTTACTCCCCTGTTTACATACTTCATCCTTTCGACGATCTTTCCCAACATGGAAGGCGGGATCCTTCCCTTGATTTCCGGGTTCTCGAACCTCTCGAGAGGATTCAAGTAATCATCTTCCCGTCATTTAGAGCCGGTCGGTGAAACCGTGGGATCAGAAAAAAGGTGAAGTATTTTGGTGCTCTTCTTCATCTCAATGAAAGTTTCGGTATACCTTACTCCATCGATCTGACCCATTCTTTCAGAGATGAAGCTGTGTAGTTCGTCCAGCGATCTTGCTCTCACAGCGATCATTAGATCGAACCTTCCTGTTACTTCAAGGATCTCTCTGGTTTCAACCAGGCCAACAATCTCGTTGATAATCGCCGTTCTCTTCTTCGAATCTACGTTACATCCGATGATAGCTCTCACAGGAAAACCAAGTAGACCCTCATCAACTTCCAGCGTGAACCTCTCTATCAGACCTTTCTTAACTAATCTCTTGATTCGACTATAAACAACTGATGAGTTAACCTTAATCTGATC
>JAPUKB010000069.1 GCA_027295865.1 Nitrososphaerota archaeon | reverse complement strand
GTTCAAGTAAGCGAAAAGAAAACCGAGACCGGAAACGGCCTCACCAGCAACCGCGACAAGAATCGCGCCCCATTCAGTCTCCTTCCAAGCCACAACTGCCAGCACACCAAGCAATACAACTTCGAATGATACTTGCACGGGCGAAGCACCCAGACTGAGTCCGGAGATACTCCCGAGACCAAAGAGGATGAGTAATATAACGACTAATTTGGTCCAGATATTAGTCATGCCACCTACGCATTAGATGTCAAATTATTAATGCGAATCCATTCAGCTGGGATGCTCCTATCGATGATGCTTTCGAAGGTTTAATAGATTCTGAGGGTTGGAGTGTCAAGGTTTCCGAATGGCAATTAGGTCGAACTGGTATGGATATTGATAGTTTCCAAGATACGGTGTTAAGGAGATATGATTATGAAATACCCATGTCATCTTTGTAATAGAAAATTTATTGTTATCTCGGACCTATGGGACCATTTGGAATTCGTACATAAGATTCGACCAACTATTTCAAGCCATAGGATCCCTTGACGACCTATTAAAGAACCTAAATGGGTGCGGGCCTGGTGGGATTTGAACCCACGACTTACTCACCTACACTACTGGTTAAGAGCCAGCCGCTTTCGGTTTAGTCAGTTATCTACCTGGCTGAGCCTCCTGGCCTTTCACACAGGCCCATGCAAGCCCGCGATTTTCTTGAAGGGGGTATCATAATAACGCTTTCGCTTAGTTAAAGAAGGGTTTTCTTGTAGCTCCTAGGAAATGCTAATCTTCGCGGGCATCGGGTTGTCGGGCCCAGGTAGTATTACCAAAGAGGTAGAAGGAGTCATCCATTCCGCGGACCAGATCTATGTAGAGAGATACACTTCACCAATGGATGCGCAGTTTTTCCAGGATCTGGCTGTTGAAGAGGTGGACAGGGAATTCGTTGAAGATGGACTCGCTTTGCTGGAGATGGCTTCAAACAAGACAGTGGTCTTACTCTGTTATGGGGATCCGATGGTCGCAACGACACATGCCGAGCTCAGGGTAAGAGCAGAAAACAGAGGCATCAGAACAAAGGTCCTTCATAACGCATCTATTCTCTCCTCTCTACCAGGAGGGACTGGCTTACATTCATACAAATTCGGACGGAGCGTAACAGCAACTATTGGAACAGATCCCGCCGCACTCTCGCTTTACTACTCTCTGCATTCCAACTTGGTAAATGGATTACACACTCCTATCCTTCTCGATTATAACCTTCGAGAGAATAAACATCTTACCCCCAACAGAGCCATTACGGCTCTACTTGAGCGAGAGGAAGAACAACGTAAGGCGGTATTCAATCTTGATTCACTCGTGATAATTGTATCTCGAATGGGATCGGTACATGAGGAGATAGTAGGTGGAAGTGCCAGAAGTTTGAAAGATCAAGACTTTGGAGACCCTCCATATGTGTTGATCCTGCCTGGGAAACTTCATTTCACTGAAGAGGAATTCTTGCGAACCATCCTTAAAGTAAAGAACGGTTTTGTCAGGGACAATTCTGACAATGTACAGCTTCAGATAACCAGCATGCTGGAGAAGTATATCCCGAAGGCAACAGAGGCCCTTAGAAGAGCTAGGCAGAAGATAGACCTCGAGGCGAAACCAAAATTCAATCCGTTACTTACCAACGTTGAAGCCTATATTCTTGATGCCGAACGTTTCAAGAACGACGGAAGGTTTGAACTGGCGGTCCTAAGCGTGGGATACGCAGAGGGTCTTCTAGACGCACTCAGGTTCCTAGGAGAGCTTGAGGTCGAATGGTAAGACGGCCGAGAATCCGCAACGTCTATTATCTTCAATAGTCGCAGGTGATTCCTTGGATCAGATCAATTTGTCGGTTTGGTCTCGTCGATTGCTGACTCTAGTGTTCTGTTCTAGCATCGACGAAAAGGCGACGAACCTTCCTAGATTAATCCAACAAACAAGCCTCCCCGAGGATTTCTTGATGAGAAGTCTGGACGAATTGGCTAGTCAACGGCTTATTAATATCACCAAAAGCAACAGCGATACCCCCGATGCTTTCAGGATCCGCTCGTTGGGTCGAGATGCAATCAAAGTTGTTTTTTCTGGCGGTGTATTCGATATAATCCATCCTGGTCACATATACACGCTGAGAAAATCTCGTGAGCTAGGGGATGTACTCATACTTTCGGTCGCCAGGGACACCACTGTTCTGAGGATGAAAGGTCGGCGCCCCCTGAATGCTGAGGCAGTCAGAAGGGAAATGGTATCGGCCATAGAGTCAGTTGATCTAGCCATACTAGGGAGCGAATCGAACCTCTTCGAGACCGTCCTAAGAGTAAGACCCGACATCATCTCTCTCGGATATGATCAAAAACATGATGAAGACGCATTGCAGCGCGATGCTGAGAGGAATGGTCTCAAAATAGAGGTGGTTAGGCTAGGGTCTCCGATTCCTAACTTGAAGAGTTCGAAACTCGTGGAGAACCGCGATATCCTTCGCGAGATCTAATCTCTACGAGCTCTAAGGTCTTCTACGAGATATCTATCTGTACCGTGATCGTATCCCCATCGCTCACCTTGAGTACGTCCCTAATGTTCTGATGTGCAATTATTTCGAGAACAGAGTCGTCATAATGAGTCCGTTCCACGGCCAGAACTGCACCTTTAATCTTGTTGTTCACAGTGGACCTGAAGCACTTCGCTTTGCCGTACGTCCTCTCCCCATCGTCAAACCCTTCTATTCCTATGCCGATATGATATTCTAGGTCCCGGCGGAGAGCCCTGTCAATCTTGGAAATAAGCCGAAGGTTCAAGGTTCCGGGAAACGGGTCGAACCCCAACTTGGTTATGAATTGCCTTCTATAACCCCTTAGTGCGACATAATATGCTCCCTCACCTAATCCTGTGAAAAGAGTCCCGCTGATCTCACAAATCCGACGTTTCTTCTCTAGTGCGTTTGTGAGAGTAGAATGCAGCTCAGCCATAGCGTCCACTCCCTTGCGAGTGAGCTTGACATAGCTATCACTGCCCTCAACCATCCTCTCAAGAAATCTCTGTTGTTCCAATTCCGACAAATGCTTTGATGCCGCTTGCTGTGACTTCCCAATTTTCCTCGCTAGATCCATTGTTGACAGCTTTACCGGACTTTCCTTCGCACCCAGAAGGAGGAGTTCCAGTAACGTCTGCAAGTGGATGGACTTCACGATCTTGATTCAGGATAACGGTAATTGTTAAGCTCACCGAGGCCTTGCTTTCGGGCAAGTCCGCCGATCGGTCTCAGGTCGAAATCAGCCTCACGATTGGTTGGAACTTAGCCCCGACGAGAGGTTCTGCATGGCAGTAATTAGGTCATGTCTACGTCGGTCATCGGTTACTACTGCTCTGGAATTCTCCACAAGAGCCCTCGCTACATCAAGCTTACGCCTAGTACCACCCGCGATCTTATCGAACGAAGCGAAAGGAGAGATCATGATATAGAGACCTTCGGCTATTGAGAATAAATCGAACGCTTCGTCCGATTTACCCATTCTAATACTGTCAAGAATAAGTCGTTTTATCTCGCCAATGACATCCAATAAACCTAGGATATAGGAGGCCTCACTTACCGAAAGAGAGCGGAACGCCGGAATCCTCCTTTTGGTAATAATGGAAAGGAGTACCTCTGCTTCAACATATTCTGTTTCTGGTGAGATGAGATACTTAGTCAGGTCCTGTCTTGCTTCCTTCCTAAGGCGAACGAGTTTCTTTTTCGCGTCTTTTAGAAGCGCCCTAGCCGATGTCTTCCTTTCTGTATGCATTGCTACAATTGACTGTGAAGAGAGTGAGATCACATCTCTGGAGCCTTTCAATATTATTTCACGCCTATTTCTTACATCATACAGCTCCCTGGATATTAGGTCAAGGGACGATGCTACGGAGGAAAGATTCACGATATAGCGAACCGTCTATTCCCCCAAATTAATGTTTTCCAATGCCGTTATTGCCGGCATAAGAGAAAATCTTACAAAGCCCTGACCTCATCGAGGAAAGTCATTGGTGACCACTCCTTATCAAAGGGGGAGAAGCAAGGAGTATAAGACCATGAATATTCTGAGGAGCGATGGTTGGGTTTGTAGTCGGAGCGCAATGTCTCACGGTCCCGTAGACGTTTTTGCGGCCAAAGATCAGCGAGTCCTGTTAATTCAAGTAAAGAGCGGCAAAGGACGAATGACAAAAACCGAGCGAGAGAAATTTGCCGATTGGGGAAAAGCCTTTGGAGCTGCTACCGAGATTTGGCATTTCAATAAGAAAAAGGGTTTAAGACGAATCATCGTGAATGAGTCCGAAAGTCCTCCCGAAGTATGGTATAATGGGAGAGCGTTAAATGCGAAATAGCTCAGCGCCCAAAGCTCCGATGGTATTCCTTGACTCTTCTTTCTTCGAAGATATTGTTCTCTCCAAAGATAACCTTCTTCCGGGCAGAACCGAGATCTACACTAACAGATGCAACAGCTTCCCGCATAGTGCCTGCTCTTGCGAGTACCTTCATCTTAGGACTGACTATTTGGCTACGCCCAGTGTAGCGAAATGTTTCACCTCCTCTAGTTTCAACTCCCACCCTATTCGCTGTTATTGTGAAAACCATGTTCTCTATTGATCTTGCCCACATCACCGTTTGGCTAAGTCCGTCCAGAATCAAGTTTGCGGGGTGGGCAATCACTTCCGCTCCCTTCAAGGCTAGCGTCCTAGCCGCTTCGGGAAAAATCCAGTCGAAGCATATCATGACCCCAATTTTGAATCCATCTTGATCAAAGACCCTAAGCCCCAGGTTTCCAGGACTAAACCACGTCTTCTCCTTATGGAATAGGTGGAGCTTCCGGTATACCCCGAGAAATTTTCCTTTCGAAACAATAGCTGCACTATTGTAGAAGCTACCCCGGTCGCTCTCGACGAACCCGGCCACGATCGTGGAGCTTTTCATCTTTGAAAGGGTCACTAAGGTCCGACATGTTCCTCCGTCGCGTGCAGGCTCAGCAAGTCTCCTGACCTCCTCCTTGCTCCGGAATGCATAACCAGTGTTGAAGAGCTCCGGAAGAACTATTATTCCACTTTTTGCTCGCCTCGCGAGGCGGAGAGCAGTGTCCAGATTTCGTTCTACCTGACCAAAGGCCGGAGCAAATTGTATGAAAGAGAGGTTAATCCTCCGGCGCAACAATGAGAGGTGCATAATCATAACATAAAACATTAACAACCCTACGAACAGGAAAGCTTAAATTTGCATGGACGTCGCTCCGATGGCAGCCCTGGTGGTGTAGGGGACACCTGGCATAATTGCCGACCGCACAACTCGGCCCAGCATAGGAGACTGTCACTCTTCTGACGCGGGTTCGAATGACTCATGGTGCATCCATGCGTCTGGATATCCCGCCCAGGGCGCTCTTACTAAAGAACCGGCATAAGCAGGATCTAAATCTTGAAACGGATAATAGGAGGGTGATTGCTGTCATGGTGTGGGCCCGTAGCTCAGCCAGGTAGAATATTGCCTAAAGCACCGGGCTTTTATCTAATCGGGAGCTACCCGGAGCAACTATTAGTTGCGGGGAGGAGTCCCGGGTCCGAATCACAGGAGGGAATCCCGGCGGGCCCGCATCTCATCTAAGGGGCGATAAAGAGGGTTTCATTCTGTGTCTAGCCGGGTTGGCAATACCCCACCCGAGGCCTCTTGGGGTATCAATTTCGAGCGAACATCAAAATTTTCGCTGCTGCATAATTCGTCTGAGCTAGAATACTATTTTCCAAATCAAAGGCCTAGTTCTGAACTAATGAGGGCGAATGCTAAAATACAAACTATCTACAATAAATCAAGATTATGAATTTATTTGGAATTAGCAAGCTAATCCCAATGTCGTAGTCGTCTCTATAGGAGCTATCATCGCCGTCGTCTTTCTCCTGTCCGCGGATCCAGTCGGAACGACTCATCGCCGGCCTCGGATAGGCCACAACCAGCCCCAGCGACGACTTTCACTTTGACAGGTTTGAACACCAAGTGGACTAGGAATGCAGCGGAGAATCCAACTCTTGAGGTCCCATTGGGTTCTGTAGTTCAAATAGTTCTAGAAAATGACGACCCCGTCCCTCATCAGTTCGCGATATCTGACTTTGACGTTAGAAGTGAGATTCTGAATCAATGGGATCGTTTGACTGCAATGTTTACGGCCGATGAAGCAGGAAGATTCACGTATGTTTGACTCATACATCCAGGTAGAATGGATGGAACGATAGTTGTGACCCCTTGACCTGATGAAAGATGAGGTGGTGTTAGCAAGCTCCCGGAGAAGAATTAGATATCCAAAGTTTCAGAGAGTTTCAGAAGTCCAATCTTGACATTCTACAGAAGGTCGACGGGACACATTCTGGTGGCGTCTTTACTAGGATAAAGGATATATGTAACATACTTCCCGCCTAATATATAGCACTAGCTTTTGCTAGATTTTGAAAATATAAAGTGATTTTGCATGCCTGAAGATGAAGAACAAGAGCTCAATGTGATGGATCACATCCTGGTATCCAAGCATGAGATTCTCGATGAAGAGAAAAATTTACTAGTAAATTCGTGCGGGAATCCCACCCTCCGCACATGCCTAGTCTGTGTTTAAGTCGACTATAGAAAAATGAAGCCCATTCGAGCGTTATGGCTGCCGCTGTGA
>JAPUKB010000068.1 GCA_027295865.1 Nitrososphaerota archaeon | reverse complement strand
CTCAGTGTCTTCAGAAACAAGATCGCCCGAGTAGATAGTCTTGACACGGTCTTTGGAGGAGGCGTCGAGAACCAAAAGCACTCTACAATTCGAACATCCTAATGGATTTTTGCAGTCACACTTCTCGGGCAGTCTGTACCTGTCCAGGTCGGTCTTCAAAGGCAATAGACCTAGCCTATGAGCTAGAAGCTCGTCATAGAGAACAGATGAATTCTCAAGAATCACGACTTCATCTATTGCCATCGTCGGTACCTCACTTATAATGAACCGCCTTACGGCATTAGCGTAGCTGCGGTCAATATTTTTCAAAAGGACCTTCACACCCGACTTAGAGGATTCGACTACTTGAACACTAACTAACTAACATCACCTTTCTCACCTGATCATACTTTCTGTAAAATTTACTCTTTCTTTGAAAGATGTAATGGAGGTGATTTTGATCCCGTTAAAACCTTATCGCTTCGCGATGATAAAGGATAAATGCTGGCGGCGCCTTTTCGAAAGCGAGTCATTGTTTGTCGACCGAGTTTAAGTTTATAGTACGGATGCTCGGAAAAGATTTGAATGGAAGCCGTAAGGTCATCCAGGCTCTTTCCAAACTGAAAGGAGTTGGCGACAATTTGGCGCATTACCTATTAATATCGATGCACATAGATAGCAAGGCTCGACTCGGAGCTCTCACCGATGACCAGATTTCAGAAATCGAAAAGAGGCTGAAGAACTCCAGCAACCTCGGTCTACCCGATTACATGATAAACAGGAGGAAGGATCTTGCGAGTGGGTCCAACATTCATTTGGTCGGTTCCGATCTGGAATTCTCCCTGAGGACCGATCGGGAGAGAGAAAAATCCATGGCGAGCTGGAGAGGAGTCAGGAGCTCTCTGGGATTAAAGGTCAGAGGTCAGAGAACTAGAACATCCGGAAGGAAGGGAAAGACAATTGGTGTAAAGAAAAGTACGCTCGCACGATCTTCTGAAAAGAAATAGATGAGTAATCAATGGGAGATCCTAAACTACCATCGAAGAAGACGTCCTCGCCCAGGAACCCGTGGGCAGCTGATCTACTTACGCAGGAACTTTTCCTCGTAGGTACCTACGGTCTGCGAAACAAGAAGGAGCTTCGACGGGCCTCCACTAATCTATCCAGGATTAGGAAGCAAGCTAGACAATTGCTCGCTGCCCCTGTTGATGTTCGTAGTTCAGAGGAACCCAAATTATTGAAGTCGCTAATTCGGAGAGGATTCGTACCTGAGGCAGCCACTTTGGATGAAGTACTCGCCCTAAGCGTGGAGAGTGTCCTGGACAGGCGCTTACAGACTGTCGTTTGGAAGAAAGGTTATGCAGTGACTCCTCATCAAGCGAGGCAGAGAATCAATCATGGCCATATTCAAATCGGCTCGCGGAGGGTTACCGTTCCTGGATATATTGTCCGAACTGAGGAAGATGATACGATAAGAACTACTCTCGTAGTCCCAGAGCGGACTCCTCCTCAAGGGAAAGTGTCCCAGTCAGAATCATCGGTCACCACGTCAGGATCGCCCACTGCGCTTCCACAGGAAAGCGTGAAGGAGAAGGCATAGATGACCGAAGAGAGTGAGGTGTCTACCAGCAAGTGGGGTGTAGTTCATATCTATAGTAGTTACAACAATACCATAGTCCACATAACTGATCTGAGCGGAGCAGAGACTATTGCGCTTAGTTCAGGAGGCAGGCACGTCAAAGCTGATCGATTCCAATCATCGCCATATGCCGCAATGAAATCTGCCCAGGCGGCTGCAGCAATTGCGAAGGATAAAGGAGTGGAGAATGTCCATATTAAGGTAAGAGCTGTCGGAGGAGTTGGAGGGAGAACCCCCGGTCCGGGAGCACAAGCGGCTATAAGAGCGGTAGCCAGGGCTGGGTTCAAAGTAGGAAGAATTGAGGACGTAACACCCATCCCCCACGATTCTACCCGCAAGGCTGGCGGAAGAAGGGGAAGGAGAGCTTGAGGGCCCGCAACCGTGTCCTAGGATACGACATCAACTGAATCGACTTTTCCATCCCCGTCCAAATCAAATCCCCGTACTACTACGGCCCATTCCTCTTGCCCTTGAAAGCTGTCGAGAACTTTTTTCCAATAATTTGCAATCCCTATGATGGCTGACTTTGTTCCTACTGCTCTTGTTCCTGCAAGATAGATGATCGTCTTATTTGGATCAAAAGGATTCTTGATGGTCGCAATTATCGCGTCCCTGTCGGTCGTATACCTCTTCCCCCTCGAGTCTATGATACCTCCCCAGAGATCTTTTTCATCGAACTTTATGGGCAGGTGTTCATTTATTTGACGAGATAGAACATTAGTCCCGGGGCCTCCGATGAGGATCAGATTCTGGCCCTCTTCCTTTTCCGTTTTGACATCAACATCTAGCTTAACCACGAAATCTCTAGGGATCGTTGATAGTTGTCCTAGAAAGAATCCTAGATGGACGGCATAATGCCCATCCCTCGCCGTTGTCTTGAGCGGGCCATGGGGGTCAGGTGAGCCGACTACTATGTGACCCTGAAAAGCTCCTTCACTCAAGAATGGGCCGAAGAATAGCTTCACTTTTGGATCGAGTTGTTCTGCCCGTATCGACGCGACCTTGGACCCTTCCTTTGGGAACTCCACTCCGAATCCATGATAAGAAAGGGTGTAATATCTTGCAGTCGCCCCCTTGATACTCATCTCTTTCGCTACACTAACCAACCCTGACGTCACAAGTCGCCTAATGTAATAGTAAACCGTTTGAGGGTGGATTTTCAGTTCTCTTGCAATTTCTGCAGGATACATTGGCCGCACTGCTAACGCCTTTGCAATCTTCCAGGTCAACGGATTCAGTAGAGCTTTGAATGATGTCGGGTCATCCCTAATCATTATCTCTTTTAGTGAATAACCTTCAGCCAATTCATTAAGCAGGTATCTCCTCTCGCTCACATTCACATTTCGGACCATTACATATTTATTGATAATGGTCAAGCACCTGACCGATTTTTCGGTAATAGTCATGTTCTTTTCTTCAGGGAATTCGATGTCCGAGTGAAATCCATTATCGAATTAGTATTCAGTGGTCGCAAATGTTGCTTTTGCGGTCTTTTTATCATCTAATAACCTGAATCGCGAGATCGGATTCAGGATAGAGGGGAATTAAGTCAAATGTGTGGTATAGCGGGTTACGCCGGTTCAAAGCAGGTCACTCCTGTTCTCATTGGATCTCTGAAACGGATGGAATATAGAGGATACGATTCAGCAGGAATTGCAATTGTCAACAACGGTTCGATCGCCGTCCTGAAAGATTCCGGGAGGGTAGATCGGATTGCCGAGAAGATTAGCAACAGGATGACCGGAGGCAATCTAGGAATCGCGCATACCAGGTGGGCCACACATGGTGAGGTAAGCCAAGATAATGCGCATCCCCATACTTCCTGTAACAGCGAAGTTGCGGTGGTGCATAATGGCATCATAGAGAACTTTCAGGAGCTTGTTGCGACCCTCAGGGCTGAGGGGCATCATTTCCGCAGTCAGACGGATAGTGAGGTAATTGCCCATCTTCTGGAGAGAAGTTACCAGAGGCTTGCTGACCCCGTAAAAGCGTTGCAAGAGGCACTTCGAGAACTCATCGGTAGCTATGCACTCGTGGTTGTATTCCATGATAGGCCTGATCTTATGCTGGGAGCACGGAAAGATGCACCTCTCATAGTTGGGGTCGGGAACGGAGAGAATTTCATAGCGAGTGATATTCTTGCCTTCATTGACCATACAGACCGAGTAATATTTCTCGAGGAATTGGAAATGGTAACTGTCACAAGTCAATCTGTCGAGTTGATGAAACTTGACGGAACTAGGATTGAACGAGAGATCACCCATGTCGCATGGGAAGCTGCGGATGTATCGAAGGAAGAGTTCGCTCATCATACGTTAAAGGAAATTCATGAACAAACCAGAAGTCTAAGAACTGCGCTCTTGCAAGATGAAAAAAGTTTGGATTCCTTTGTTTCTAATATCAAGAATGCAAAGAACTTGTACATTACTTCTTGTGGCTCGAGCTTCAACATCGGCTTGCTGCTTAAGCATCTCCTTACCAAACTCTGTAAGATACCAGCTCAGGCGTTTGTCTCTAGCGAATCAGACGAATATATCGATCTCATGGATCGGGATACAGTTGTGATCGCCATCTCCCAAAGCGGTGAGACCGCCGACCTCCTTAAGGCGGTGAGTGATGCCCGGGGGAGAGGAGCGAAGGTTCTCTCAATTGTGAATTCCGTCGGCTCGACACTTTCAAGGAAGAGCTCTGTTAATCTCTACCTCAACTGCGGACCAGAGGTAGGTGTTGCAGCTACGAAGAGCTTCACATCCCAGCTTGTGCTAGTTTATGAGGTTATTTTTAGAATTGCAGGGATGCACTCCAAGAGGAATGCACTAAGAGACGTCAGTAGTGCTATCGAGCAGATCTTCATGCAGGAGGAGAAAATTAGGAGTATAGCTGGCGTGTTGAAACTGTTCAATGATGTGTACTTCATCGGCAGGGGCCCTCATTATCCAATTGCTCTGGAGGGAGCTCTGAAGCTCAAGGAGCTCTCATACATCCACGCGGAGGGGATGGCCGCGGGGGAATTGAAACACGGAACTCTCGCCCTTATTGATAAGGGTACACCGGCGGTTGTGATCAACCCTCACGATGAAACGTTCAATGATACTCTGAGCAATGCATCAGAGATGAGAGCCAGAGGAGCTACCGTGGTTGGCATTTCATCAATTAACAATGAGTTGTATGACTACTGGATCCCCATACCAGAGACCGATCCATTTCTGCAGCCTATCTTGGAAGTGCTCCCGTTGCAGCTCTTGGCGTACTACACTGCGCTTGAGAGGCATAACGACCCAGATCATCCGAGGAACCTAGCAAAGTCTGTTACGGTGAAGTAAGATTCTATGGGAAATTCCGACCTTCAATCGTGAGCTCGCCATTCATTTTTCGTCCCAATCCTCTAATCTGTCTCTCCCATCTGGCGAAACGGCTCAATTGCGAATTTCCGATACGTTCACGGATGGGTCTAGCGGAGTTATAGCAAGAATGTCTCTTGCCATCGAATCGATGGGGAGTCTTTGGACAAGATTCTTATCTGGAGTTGGACGTATCCGCTCTGATAACAATATCACCCAGGGGCATTAGGTCGATACTGGTAGTTGGGATCATCGCCTTCCTGGCGATCGGGTCAATCATTATCATAAATCCTAGACCTCAACAAGCGCCACCAGATCAAATCCTGGGTCTTGGTCCCGATGCAGCCGAAGATCAAGTAATAGAAATAGAAAACCCACTCCTTGAGCGGGAAGGAAAGGCTGGAGGAATTCTTACCTTGGCCAATCGTGGAGATCCGCCAGCCGGGTTTGATACGATGCGGACGAGTAGTATAGCC
>JAPUKB010000067.1 GCA_027295865.1 Nitrososphaerota archaeon | reverse complement strand
TTCTATCAAGAGACGAGTATGGCGTATTCCCTAACATATTTTGATACCGCTCAAAATTCTCATGAAAGAATGCTAGAGTGGTCATCAACATTTAGAATCGAATAGTCCCTTCGGACGGGACTCTTGAGCTCACGAGCAAGGCCAGACATCATCGAACGAATCTAAATATTCCCAGGACCTTAACAATTAATGAAGATTCCGGAGTTGGGCCTGAGCCTCTTGAGACTACAGACCCTAGATCCACCTAGGCTTCATTCAGCCATGTAACCGTTGGCGGAGGAATGACTCCACCTTTCATTTGGGTTTGCTTAAGTTCATCTGAGTCTACATAGGCACGCGCCTTCTCCATGTCGGTAACATCGATGAATAGCGCTACACTGTTCATGTCATCCGCGTTACGGTATACTTTAGCTCCCCCCATCCCATTCGACGCACGGTTTGATTCATTCTCGTCATACACAGCTCTCCACTTTGAATAGTCTTGGACTTTGATTTGCACTAAAATAGAGGTCATAGGCACCTCTACCGGTATTCCTGATATATGTCTTCCGCAGACGGGCGCGCACTTCATTAATTAAGGGGAAATGCCTATATCCGATCTCCATCTAAGACCCTGCATGAGCTCTTACGGAGTCAGATGCACATCGTGCGGAATAACCTTCGCTAGTAGAGAGGAGTTCAAGGCGCATAAAAAAAAGGTCCATGGGTATGCATAAGAAACTCTGCTGAGATTTGCCCTTCCAGATCGGAACCCTTTAGGCAAGAATTATGAAAAAAAGGAGGGGGCCTAACCCTGGGTTAGGCCATTTTGCGTTAACTAGAGTCGCTGTCAATCGATTCGTTCGATGATGATCTTGGCTACTGGATCGTTCCAACCGTGAACTCCCGGAAGAAGATCTGTTCCTCCAATTATTCCTGGGTGTGGTATGATGATTCCATCCTCTGCAAGTGTGGGGTCGGTCATTCCAATTCCATCGTCAGCGGAGGATACACCAATCAGCCCTTGACATGGAGGTACCATATCGGCGAAGTCCTCAGTGTTCATCTCAGTTCTGGCATCATAAGCTCGTGCGAAAAGGGTTACACTATTCTTCTTGGGTAGGCGAACGCTATCGAGCCCTGTAAAGCCATCGTTGGTGCAGATCAACATACTGATGAAAGAGATGAACTTGGCATTTCCTGCAGATATGGTGAACATGGCAATATGGCTGAATGCTGTACTTCCTGGGTTATTCGCGGGAACGAGTGGGGCCATACCCACTACGACGTCCTCTACTCGACCGTCCGCCTCTAGAGCCATTACCAACGGGCCATTGTTCCCATTTTCAGCAACCTCTTGAACTAGCATGCTAGCTTCCTCACCTAACGTGAAGATGTCGATACTGCTAGAATGAGTCGCTATTACCGGAGGAGTAAAGGCTTGGCCAGGTGTGAGGTTGATGATGGTTATTCTGTAAGTTGCATCTTTCTTTCCCTTTTTTCCACCGTCATCATCGCCTGAGGCACCTGCGAGACCGACTACTGCAAGACTTGTCAGTAGTAGTGCTGCAATAGTTAGAGAAACTATTTGCAGATTTCTTCCGAATGATATCGGAGATATTAGTGACTTTGGAGTCATGGACTGAGCCGAGCTCAAAATCCAATTTACCCTTATGCCTAATTGATTTCCAATTGATTTCCAAATGATTACCAAATGATTACCAAATGTATGAAGCTAAACTCAACGAAGAATACGAGATTGTCAGCAGATTACTAAAGAAGAAGGGTCCATCGAGCTAGCTACCAAAAAAGGAGCACTCCATCGAGGAGTAGCAAGTTACCGATTTTCTTATCTCTATTAATTTTTTTTATCTCTATCAGAGAATTAGAATTGGTGGTGGAGGATTTTGATAGCATTCTAGGCAGGGCGTATCGTTACGAGCTATACCTCAACAGCGCCACGAGGTTCCCAAACTTATGTAGCCTCTTTCTTGCAGTGGCATCAGTTATGAACTCGATCGTAGTCCCTCTTTTCTTCGCCAATCCAATTATTCTTCTGATTAGTGAGTTCTCATCAGAAGAGGTGGCGTGATAGTCAGCTGCAAGGAATAGTATCCTGACAGCTCCTGCCCGAATCCTCTTCTCTATTTCCTTGTTGCGAGAAATGACCAGACCGTGTTTTACAGGAGTCTCTAAACCTTTCAGAGCTTTCAGCTCCCCTACCTTCCTCGTCTTGTCAAGGATTGAGATTACTCGTGTTGTAATCTCTTTTTTGGGTGTCTCGAAAGAAATTCTTTCGAGGATGTGTGTCTTCCTTGCAAGCTCATCGCCCATTGTGGAGAAGAATTCTCTCTTTGCTAATCCACTCCCTCCGAGGAGAATCAGTTCTATACTTTCTAGTTCAAGGCTTGAAAGTTGCTGACTTACTTTGTTGAAGAAGTATCTAATTTGGAGTTTTCTATTCTGGTTGAACCTTTTCGCGCTCTGACCCCCCTTTTTGTGCCTCCCCTTTAGGTATGATCTTACACCTATCTCCTCAACGAGTTCGCTCCCATTATAGACCTCTATCCTTGCCTTCTTATGATCCATGATGAGTACCAGAACTTGATGGCCGATCTCTAAGATATCCTTCAGCGGCTTCAGGTATGGTTTTCGCTGAACAACGTAGAGAGGTGGCACCTCCTTCGATATCCTAACGTGTTTGACCATGCTACGCCCTTTCTTAGACCATCCGAAGAGGCATATGCTACCTGATTGGTACTTTGCGCTATCAAGTCTATTTGCAATCGCTTCTCTAACTCCTGCAAGATCCTTCTGTTTTTCTTTTTCCGCCAGAATGCGTGATCCCTGGGCTACCTCATACGATGGAAGGTAGAGCGAAAGGACTGGACTTTGATATCCGGTCAGTTCTTGAGCGAATCTGTTGAGTCCGTACCATTCTTGAGGACTTAATGTGCCATGCAAAATAGATGCCTTGGTCGGTATCGACTGATCGGTCTTAATACTTTATCCATCTCGCTCCTGAGATGGATAAATTAGGCATGGAGAAATGGGGGAAATGTATATCTTGCCGACTAGAGGAGTCGCCTTGGACTCATGACGAGTGAATCACTTTCTATTGTCAAGCAAGCCGAGCAAAAGACTGCCCTTTTTCTCGATTTCGCCTTCTACAAGATCGACAGGACATGGGGCATGCTCCACAAAAGGGACAGACAACTTCAAATTAGCGAATTCCTTTCAGTATTTCACTCTTACAAGGAAAAGCTGACGATACGAAGCTATTCCACGGTAGGCTTTCGGCATGAGGTCGATTTCCTACTTTGGCTGACCGACAAGAATGTCGATGTCTTTCAAGAGGTCATCAGCGGGCTTAATAGAACTCAGCTAGGAAAGTATCTTGAAACAAAATATTTATGGTTGTCTATGACCCGTCCTTCGACGTACACGAAAAGACACTTGACCGCATTTGAGCTAGGGGAAGCGCCCCTCAGGTATGCGATAGTTTATCCATTTGTGAAAAGCAGGGAGTGGTACCTGTTGCCTTTTGAAGAGCGGAAGAGGATCATGGAAGAACACGGAAGAGTCGGCAAAGAATTTCCAAAGGTGAAACTCAATACGACATACTCATTTGGAATAGATGATCACGATTTTGTGCTAGCGTTCGAGACAGATGATCTGTCAGATTTTCAGGAGCTAATGATCAAATTGAGGAGTACGGAGGCAAGCAAATACATTGTCAAGGATACCCCAATGATTGTCTCGAAATTTGAGAATATGGAAACGATTTTCGACAGTCTAATGGGATGAATAATTTGAAGTATAGACAGCTAGGTAAAAGTTCGCTAAAGGTCTCAGAAATTGGTTTCGGGGCTTGGACCTTGGGGACTGATTGGTGGGGAACCATTACACGAGAGGAGTCTATTAGATTGGTAAAACGCGCATTGGAACTAGGAATGAATTTTGTTGATACGTCGGATTCTTATGCCTCCGGGGCAAGCGAGAAACTTGTTGGAGAGGCCATCCAGGGTCAGAGGGAAGAGATCATTTTATCAACGAAATTTGGATATGATATCCATTCAGAGGTAAAAAGAGAAGGACATCAAGAACGGGAGCAGAAATTTACAGCCGAGCATATCAATATTGCAGTTGAGGAAAGTTTAGAGCGACTCCAGACTAGCTACATCGACCTCTATCAACTACATAATCCAAAGATGGATCACATCAAGGATTCAGCCGTATTTGATGCTCTGGATGATCTAGTCCAGAATGGAAAGATACGATACTATGGAGTCGCCCTAGGCCCGGCAATCGGTTGGACTGAGGAAGGCCTCAACGCAATGAAGAGTACAAACATTGTATCGCTTCAGACTGTCTATAATATGGTTGAGCAAGACCCTGGGAGATCTTTCCTAAGTGTTGCGAAGGAAAACGGAGTCGGAATACTTGTTCGCGTGCCACATGCGTCAGGACTTCTAGACGGGAAGTTTAATGCTCAGACCACTTTCGCCAGCAATGACCATCGGAGCTATAGGCAGAGAGAGTGGCTGACGAAGGGACTCAAGAAGATTCAGCCTCTAGATTATCTTCTCAATACACCTTCGAGGACAATGTCTCAAACTGCATTAAGATTCACTCTCATGGACACGGGAATAAGTTCTGTCCTTCCGACAATATCCACAATGAACGATCTGGAAGAGTACGCCAAAGCATCAGACCTGGATGACCTTACGGAGGAAGAATTCGAGAAAATTAATCAAGTATATGCTCAGGAGTTTCAAGCTGAGACTCTGAGTTATCTAATGCCCAAGAGTCGAGCAAATTGAGTGAGACCAGTCGAATCCAAGGCATTCAAGAATTTGCCCCCGATTTGTTAGACAAGAAACTGCTCAACTTACTTCAATGGGATTTTCCTCTAGTTGCAAAACCATTTGACGCAATTGGAAAGGGGCTTCAGATCTCCGAGGAGCAAGTAGTTGACAGGATTCTTAAACTGAAACAGTCCGGGATAATTCGTCAAGTTAATGCCATCTTCGATACCCGAAGACTCGGGTACAAAAGCTCGCTGGTCGCCATGGCTATAGATGAGAGTTCCATTGACACTGTAGCTAATAAGATCAGCGAGCATCCAGGTGTGAGTCACAATTACAAGAGAGATCATGAATTCAATCTCTGGTTCACTCTTGCAGTACCTCCAGACGGGAATATACAAAATGAAGTGAAAAAACTGTCGGCATTGAAAGGGGTCATACGCTGTAGATTGTTGCCGACCCAAAAACTCTTCAAGATAGGGGTAAAATTGGATATGTTGAAGGATGATCCTCAGAACCCAACTCCTGACGAAGATTTCAAAGAAAACTCCATACCTCCCGTCAAGCTACAAGAGAGGGACATCGAAATCATCCGAGAAATGCAGGAGGATATAGAAATAATTTCTAGACCGTTCGAAAAGATGTCAGAGAGGTTGGGTCTTCGTGAGGAAGACTTTTTGGAAAAGATGAAGGAATTCCAAGATCGTGGCATCATGCGCAGATTTGCTGCAATCTTAAGACATCAGAAAGCCGGTTTCAAAGCTAACGGTATGATAACCTGGAAAGTTCCTCCAGAACGCGTCGAGGAAGTGGGCATGGTTGCCGCATCTTTTTCTCAAGTTAGCCACTGTTACCAAAGGCCCGTCTATCCAGATTGGCAATACAATCTCTTTTCGATGGTTCATGCTCGAAGCAGGGAGGGGTGCGAGAAGATCGCCGAGGAGATATCAAGGAGGACGGGAATTCAAGATTATGCAATCCTATATAGCACAAAGGAATACAAGAAAGAACGGGTCAAGTACTTCACATGATCCGGGATTGAATCCATGCTCATCGACATTCTGCTATCGGGCAAGAACGTAGCCATTTTCGGCGGAGGAAAAGAGGCCACTTTCAAAGTTCAAAAAATTCTCGATGATATTCCTAGTGTAACAGTAGTTAGCCGAGCATTCTCGAGTGAGATTTTAGATATTTCAAGAAAAGAGTCTGGTGTTAGCCTCGTGGAATTCGACCTGAATTCAGACTTGGCAAGACTTGTGAACCTAATCCCTCGCCCTGACATTGCGATCATAGCCACAGATGATACAAAGCTCAATCGTAAGTTGAATGACTTTACTAGAGGTCTAGGAGCAATGGTATGTGTAGTGGACACACCAGAGCTCTGTGACTTCGCCATGCCCGCTATTGCGAAATTCGGAGAAAGCGTTCGAGTTGGAATCTCAACAAGAGGGAATAGTCCAGCGATGGCCAGCGTTATTAGGAAGAAGATCGAGGCCACTATAACGGAGATGGATCTCCTCCAGATCAGACTTCAAGAACATGTAAGGAAAATCGGGAAGGATCATATAGCGAACTTTGAGGACCGAAAGAAGGCACTCTACGATGTAATTGAAAATAAAGAAGTTAATAGCCTCCTGGAGAAGAACCAATACGATGATGCGAAAAGAATCGCCGAGGCCATCATCTTGAGCAGGAAGTAGAATCTCCATGACCATCATCCAGCTGGGACTAGATCATAAGCGCGCCGCAATACCGATTCTTGAATCGGCTATGATTCCGCATGATCAAGATTTCGATATAAATGGCTTGGAAGAATTACTCCTAATTCAGACTTGCAATAGAGTTGAGATTTATTGCGTAGCTGAAAATGATGTTAAGGATTATGTCGAGGGTGAAGTGATATCCCAATGGAAAAAGAAGAGTAAGTTAGCTAGGTCTGCGGAGTCTAAGGACTTTGAAGGATTAATCGAACGAAATTACGACTCTCATGCGGTCAGGCACATCTTGCGGGTGACGGCGGGCTTGGAATCGATGGTCGTCGGGGAGGATCAAATTCTTGGTCAAGTAAAGAGTTCCTTGGTACAGGCAAGGTTAGCGGGTAGTATCGGTCCCGTACTTTCACTGTTGTTCGAAAGGGCGGTAAAACTAGGTGGAAAAATCAGGAGAGAGACCAACATAAACAAGGGATCGGTTTCTTTCGGATCAGCCACCGCGAAATTGGCAGAAGAAAATCTCGGCCGCCTAGAAGAGAAATCATGTTTACTAATCGGTGCAGGGGAGGTCTCAATGCTTGTAGCAAAAGCGTTGAATGCCCGAGGAACCCGTAAGATCTATGTTGCCAGTAGGACAATAGAGAGAGCTAGGGCGATGACCAACATGAGTGTTGGGACCGCGATAGAATTTTCCGATGTTCCCAAAAGACTTTCAGAGGTAGATTTGGTAGTAGTGGCAACTAAGGCCTCTTACCCGCTCCTCACACGAACTAAAGTCGAAGAAACAATCCGATCCAGACGTAACACACTCTTGATTATTGACCTCTCAAATCCAACCAACGTAGAATCGTCCATTAGGGGCCTTCCGAAAGTTAGGGTTCTCTACCTTGACGATCTAAAAGATATCATCTCGAACAATCTTAGTATCAGGATGAAAGATATGCAAAAAATTGATCTAGCCATAGAAGAGGAATCTGAGAGAATCAGGACGACGCTAAACTATGAGGGTATAGAACCGTTCATTGCGTCCATGTTCAAAGATGCAGAACAGATACGGACGAGAGAGTTAGAAAAGGCCATGAGACTCCTTAAGGAGGCCTCACCAAACAACAAGAAAGTCATCGAGGATATGAGCCGAGCAATTATGGAAGGTATGCTGGAACGCCCTAGTAGGAATCTGAGGAAAGCAGCACGAGATAGCAAAGAGCAAGCACTCTCCATTGGAGAAAGTGTTTTTCAAGATCAATGAAGAGTCATGTTACTGCCAAGAGATCCCTCTTAGAGGACCTTATCTGATTTCATTTTAACGGGAGCAGATTTTCTATATGGCCCACGCGTCCGCTTCCTAGCCTTCTCTCGCCTGTCCGCTTTCTTGCGGAGCTCATTCTCACTCATATCATGATCGTGGGGATCTTATCAGAGTAAAGTGTTATGCTCCTGGCAAACTTAGATCCCAAAGGCTCGGGGATTTCTGAGTCAGTTACTATATTTTGATGGAAAGGAGATCAAATGTTTAAGGCCCCTCAAATAACAGTTTCCTGCGGAAAGACTTCAAGC
>JAPUKB010000066.1 GCA_027295865.1 Nitrososphaerota archaeon | reverse complement strand
GAAGAGCGTGGTCTTACCGGAGCCAAACTCTCCGAAGAAAATGGTATTCTTGAAAATTTCGTCTTTCGCAACTTCGAGATAGGATGAATATTTCTCAAAGAGTGGGGTTTTTACAACCACACCCTCATACTCCTTTGGGTCTATCCTCATCAGACCCTCTGTGGTGGGGAATGGATCTGCAGTTAAATTGAGTTGCTGCCACCAGGGAATAACGATTTCAGAATTTGAATCTTCCTGCAAGAGAGCCGGCTCTTCATACTCCGTAGAATCAAGCACAGACGGGATCGATTCATATTCGGCCACCTTCTTGCGGATTTCTTCTTCCACATCAAGAATCTTATCCTCTGACATCTCCTTCCGTAATTCTCCTCGAATCTCCTCTCTTATTGAATCTAAGAAATGAGCTTCACGAGCCTTGCCGAAATCTACAACCCTATCTGCCGGCTTAATCGACGTTATGAACTCGTAAAATATCTGTGAATTACCAAGTTTCTTGGATAAGAAACCGGTTTGCAAGAATGTATTCAAGTTCTCCCTAGCGGATATTTGATTACTTCGTATCAGAAACCAAACCAATTCACTCGCGATCTCTTGATCGCGAGGGACTCCCTGTTTTGCACCCGCATGTTTTTCAAGGAAGTAGTACCTCTTCTTCTGTTTGTATAGCGAGTCAAGGAGTTCGTTTCGAGTCAGCAGATCCAGATTTTCGCGAATAAAACCCCCAATGAGTTCTCTTCGGTCTATGACAATTCACTCCAAGGCAAGCGGGGATGCGACAAGTTTTTCGAACTCTATTACTAACTTTGAGCGCATGTTTATTAGGTATATTACAATATAATATTTTCGTAGATTTCGATCATTTGGAACGAAAAAACCAAGCGAATGCGCTACTCTCATCATGCTTCACGAGATTCAATCCGATAAGGTGGCGATTAGTAGTGTGATTAACACGTAGGGCAATACCGCTAAATTAACCATGCCTTAATCCGACCCAAACCGACTCTGTTGTCTTTTATAGTTTTGATATCCTCGGATAACTACCTCTTGTCGGGGTCAGATGGATCCAATAATCTCTTTTTCAGCAATATGGAGCTCTAAAAGAGCCCGTGCGATTAGTTAACTTAGAGGTCATTCATTTTGAACCCATTTCTCAGAACCAATAACGCTCCGAGTCCCTCCGGGACCGTTTAGATTATTAAACTAACGGTTTCCGACCGCTCCGCGGTCTTTGTTTTCGATTTCCGTTTCCTGTTCAGGGGTTTCCTCCAGCCATGCTCTCAGAGGCTTCCGCTAAGTCGGTCTTTCATGAGGAAAAACTGCTTTCGGGACTGGTTCTGCCAAAAAATTGCAAAAAGTTTCCCATGGATTCTTTTCTTCAAATAAGTTAAGCCGCAATAGCTTACCATTTCTCTGCCTGAAGAAGTCTTGCACTTCAGTTTCATATTCATTTATGTCGGGAAGATCAAGGATGTCAAATCTCCCATTCGATTGTAACCACTCCTCTCTGTTAAATCTCCCAATAGAAACCAACCAATCTTCCTTCTTTCTAGTTGTAAGAACATATTTGGGATCGGAGGTCCTTCGGTTTTCCTCAAATAATTTTCGATAATTCTTATAATAGGAGTTGTCCACTACGAAGGCCTTCTTAGAAGACGGAGCAAAATAATTCATTTCTTTGTTTTGGAGAATACAAAAATGAGAACCCGAATACCCCAAAATTTCCAAGGCTTTCGATATACTGGTTGTACCTGTTCTAGGAAGTCCTAACCCAATAACCTTTTGGGACACACCTATTACGCCGAATTTCAAAATTTAAATCTCTTTATGAAATATAGTTTGATGCTCGTTTGGAGGACTCCAAGAGAAGAGTACACCATTAACTAGTTATTCGGGTTGCTTTTAGATATTTGGAGGAGGAATAGATAATATTATCAAGATCTCGATTCTTAAGATAGGCTTCATCGGCATGACTACTCTGATAGAGGCCATACTGGATGAGAGAGCTTCTAGGAAAGATATCACAGTTATCTCAGTCTCCTCAGGGTCGAAGATGGATGAAAAGAGCATCAAAACAATCGAGGAGATATCATCGGCTCTTGAAACGGACCTTTTTCTCCTAGTTTCTCCCAATGCATCCCTACCGGGCCCTAAAGCATTTGCAGAGCGGCTTGCTAGCCGCAAGCCGACTATTTTGATATCGGACGGACCGGCCAAAAAGATGATTAACGAAATCAAAGGCAAATTGGGTTACATTATCGTAGAAGCAGATCCACTCATTGGTGTAAGAAAGGAGTTCCTCGATCCCGTAGAGATGGCAATCTTCAATAGCGATGTGATAAAGGTTCTATCGGTGACTGGGGCAATACGTGTTTTACACTTAGAGATCGATAGAGTTATCTTGGAACTATCAGCCAATGGTCACGCTAGACTTCCATCATTACTGATTACCAAAGATGTCGCGTTGACCGGCTCTGGCTTCTCAAACCCATATGCAAAAGCAAAGGCTATGGCAAGTTATGAAACAGCTCGACATGCGGGAATCCTAGCGGCTGAGGGTGCCTACCGAGAGAAGAATCGCGAAAGGTACTTGATCTTGGTGGCAGCTGCACATGAGCTTTTAAGAGATGCAGCTAGAGTAGCTGATGAGGCGCGGGAATTAGAGAAAAGTAATGACTCTGTATCACGGATCATTCATGAAGCCAGTGGAAGTCGAATAGAAAAGAAAAGACTGATAGACGATTTCCCAAAATGACTTATTAAGTGGATTATCGATGTACATCCCAATCCTAGTAAGTCGATGAAGGAATCCTAATCTGGCTCAAAGGATAATAGCATCACGCGGTGGTCGTTACCTAATGAATTCCCGGGGAGTGAGCAACGTTTCTGCCATTATTAGTATTGCTTTGATTCTGGGAGGTCTAGGAGGATACCTATACTTTTTGCAGGATCAATTGAATGATGTTACTTCCAATATCGACAACCTGAGGAGAGAGATAGCATCCGTAAATCGAGAACTTGAGAGAGAGTTATCTTCTGCTGGCGGAGATCTCAACGAACAAATTCAAATCCCGAATCAGATCCCATCACGGTCTGAAGGCGAGATATCTGCCATAGCTGATCTCTATGAAAGAGCAAGAGAATCGGTCGTATCGATACAAACGGTAAATAGCCAAGGGTCTGGATGGGTATTTGATACCGAGAATCATATTGTGACTAACAACCATGTTGTTGCAGGAGTATCCGAGGCAGTGGTGACGCTGTATAATCGCATCACTTTATCTGCCGTCGTAATTGGTAACGATCCCTTCAGTGATCTTGCAGTGCTTGAGGTGATCGACAGTTCAATATCGTTGAAACCTCTCCCATTAGGTAATTCAAATGATATCAGAGTTGGCGAGCCGGTAATTGCAATAGGAAATCCGTTCGGTTTTTCGGGATCTGTGAGCAGTGGGATAGTCAGTCAAAAAGGGAGGCTCTTTCCCTCCCAGGGCGGATACTCCATTTCTAACATGATTCAGATTGACGTACCCATTAATCCTGGCAATTCTGGCGGACCTTTAATTAATATGCGTGGCGAAGTTGTAGGTATCACAACTGGTGCTATTACTAACACTGGAGCCTTTAGCGGAGTAGGTTTTGCAATTCCTGCCAGCACATCGGCGAGGGTAGTACCAGACCTAATTCAGAATGGATTCTATGAACACCCTTGGATAGGAGTTGCTGGCTTGAATATCGACAGGTCTATCGCTGATGTCATGAATCTTGACCTTACTAGGGGATTCCTCATAACTCAAATATTTCCAGGTAGTCCAGCTCTTGAGGGTGGACTACGAGCAGGTGGTGAAAGATCCATCATTGGAGGAAATTCAATCAATATAGGAGGCGACGTAATTATTGCTGTCGATGGTAGAGATGTATTTCGACTCGACGATATCATATCGTATATCGATGAGAATAAGCGGCCCGCGGATGATGTCGTCTTTACTGTCATTAGGGATGGCAGAGAAAGAGACATCACAGTCATCCTAGGCGTAAGACCTCCTCCATGATAGATCAGCTTCATCGAATAATCACAAACGGCGCGCACATCATGACAGATGGTCATTTTGAAGCCATCTAGTTGGCATAATACACAGAATTCAGACCGCGTTATTTTTATACGCACGACATGCTCGAAAAATTGAGCATGCCGTTCTTTATCGATTCAGAGGGGAAGATTCAAACCATCAAAAAGACGGGTCAGAATATTTTAGAGGCGATTGAAAAAGAGAAACTAATATTCCTGGATCTTCACTTCACCGATGTTCCTGGCAAACTTCAGCATACCACAGTGCCCGCGAGGACTATTGACGCAACATCGTTTGAAACAGGCATACCAAAACTTGACGGCTCTTCGATTCGAGGCTTCACGTCAATTTCTGAGTCAGATATGATTCTGAAACCAGATCCATCTACCTTCGTTGTGATTCCTTGGTCAAATGAGGACCATAAGTACGGCCGAGTATTTTGCGATGTCTTCTGGGGGTTTGGACAAGGGAGGCTGTCACGAGATCCGCGCGGTGTTGCCCAGAGGGCCGAAACACACCTCAAGAGCTCTGGATTCGACGTTTCTTATTGGGGGCCGGAACTTGAGTTCTTTGTTTTCGATAATGTGACATGGGATACATCCACTCCCTATAAGAGCCAAGGCTATCGTATAGAAAGCGAGGAAGCTGCATGGGCACCCACTGGTACTAGCTACCCCATCAGATTCAAAGAAGGGTACTTTCCCGCCCCCCCACAGGATACCCTGATGGATTTGCGAAACGAAGTTGTTAAGCTCCTCGAACAGAATTTCGGGATCCTTTGTGACGCTCACCACCACGAGGTGTCGACGGCTGGCCAAGGAGAGATCAACATGCGGTATGATAGCCTCACGAACATGGCAGATAATGTTCAGACCTTCAAGTATGTTCTCAAGAACGTCGCGCACCAGAAGGGGAAGGTTGCTACCTTTATGCCGAAGCCTATCTTCATGGATAATGCTTCCGGGATGCATGTACACCAGAGCTTGTGGAGAGATGGAAAGAATACCTTCTATGATCCTGATGACAAGCACGCTGAATTAAGTCAGATAGGCCGCTACTATGGTGGGGGGCTGATGGAACATAGTAGAGCGTTAACGTGCATAATTGCTCCTACCACCAATTCCTACAAAAGGTTGGTTCCGGGATTTGAGGCGCCTGTGTATATCGCCTGGAGTCGAAGAAACAGGTCTGCTAATGTTCGGGTGCCTGTATACGAGAAAGGTTCGGCTTCATCAGCGGCAAAGAGATTAGAGTTCCGATGTCCTGACCCAGCAGCAAACCCATATCTTGCCTTCCCGGCAATGCTAGCCGCCGGTCTAGATGGAATTAAGAAGAAAGTGGATATAGGTAATCCGGTTGACGAGAATATCTATCTTCTTTCCCCTGAAAGGAGACGGGAGCTTGGCATTAAGGAGCTTCCAAAAGATCTAGGTGAAGCAGCAGACGAACTAGAAAGCGATCAGGAATTCCTAAAACCTCTCCTAGGCTCAGATGTCATCGAAATAATGATAGAGAACGCTAGGGCTCAACACCTTGAAGTCAGTATGCGACCACATCCTCACGAATTCTACATGTATTTTGATGTCTAGTAGTTAACTTCCATACATAATGTTCTAAGTTTCTCTAGCCCGATGTCAAGAAGTCTAGTCAATCGATTATCCTATCTTTCCTCGAATGTAATCTTCCGTCCGCGAATCTCTCGGATTAGTGAAAATCCTCTTTGTACTCCCATGTTCAGCCAGGTTCATTTTCGACATGTGTTTTACGAAATACTCTGAAGAGCTGGGACTGCCAGACATCTCGGGGCTAAGGGAAGAGATAATTCGACTTTTGAAGAGGTATAATGAGTAGCCTCAATTTACGCTACAAGATGTCTTAGAGACCTGTAACAACATGCATAATTCTTTCTTAAAATAATGTATCAGGCTTACTCAGACGGGTTTTGCAAGCCGAATCCAGGGATAATGGGAATCGGTGGAATTATCATAGATGGCGACAAAACCCTCGCTGAGATCTGTGAGAACTTGGGCCCTGGAACAAATAACTTGGCAGAATACCTTGCCCTGATTGCTGTCCTACGGAAGTCTCTTGAATTAGGTATTCAAAAGATAACCGCTTATAGCGATAGCGAACTCCTTGTGAATCAGGTCAACGGGAAATACAAAGTGAAAAACAAAGGAATCTTGGAACATTGGATGCAGGTCATGAAACTGGTAAATGGATTCCAGCAATTCAGCTTTGAATGGATTCCAAGAGAAAAGAATCAAATGGCGGACAAGTTATCGGAGAAGGCCTACTACAAGCGATACGAACCTCGTTGAAGAAGACGGTAATTGAATGAGTTTTGCTCTCCATACCC
>JAPUKB010000065.1 GCA_027295865.1 Nitrososphaerota archaeon | reverse complement strand
TGTCGGAGACACAGCCTGCCAATGTATCATGAAGGTGACTCAAGATGGTTAAGTTTCAGCATATTCCTCATCAGGAATAACTTTCCATAACGGCCTTGTTTTACATGATTGGTGCTAGTACGTAGGTGACACGGTGCCAGGTGAGATCTACAGGATACCCGACGGAGGAGGTGAGCCAGAACTCGTTTCGGACCACGACCTCTTAACAGCCCACGCCGAAGGAGCATTCGGAGGAGCGGATGGACTGGTATTCGATCAACTTGGAAATCTATTCGTAACCAATGTTGGAGATGACAACATAATCAAAATAACAATGGAGGACGGAGTTGCAGTAAATGTGGAAATATTCGGTGAGCCAGGAGCATTCCGAGGGGCAGATGGAATAACGATAGATGATGCAGGAAACTTGATAATTGCCGAGAACCGGGTGAATACAATATCAGCACTCACTCCCGATGGGGAGAGAATTGTAATCATGACTAGCCTCGATAGCGACGGTAGCACAGGACTACTCGAAGCACCAACTGATGTTGCTTTCCATGGGAAGAAAATTTACATATCGAATGCAGACTTTGCGGGCGGTGTCAATTCCGCAACTGAGGCTCCATTCACCATATCTCTTCTCGAAGTAAACATTCCTGGAAGTCTCTTGAACAGGATGGATCAACTGCAAGGAAAATTCGACTCTGTATCAACCGTACATAGTCAGTGGGCCGATAGACCGCATATTTTCATGTATGAGTTCTCAACGCCTACAGGAAACATAGACTATTACAGAGTACAGTTCATTGACGGACCAGGGGGATCTGCCAACGGCGCAACCTTCGTTTCAGTACTAGTCAAGTAATACAGGCAAACTTAGCTTAGGGGGAAAGTTCCCCCTCTCACTTTTTTTTGCTTTCCTGCCAACTGCGAAATCGTATGATCCTAGGACTGTTCTTGTTGCAAATGATACAAAGTAATTAATCTAAAAAGGAGACCTAATTCTTTTTTAGCTTGAGGGTTGTTATATAGTACGCGAAGACTATCGAGCGTGTGTCAATCGAGGATTACAAGACAACAAAGATCTGGGTAGCTGAGCTACGTCACATAAAACCCAGCATGACAATTCAAAACTATCTATGGGCTCTTCGAGTGTTTAGTGAATACACCAAGAAGAAACCCGATCAACTGATTTCCGAGAGATTAAAGGAAATCGCGGATCGATCTAATTATACTAAGACTCAAACCTTCAAGAGGATCACAGTTTTTCAAAGTGAGGACAAGTCTAAAACGAAGTACAGCAGAGACATGATTGTGAAAGCGATGACTTCCTTCTACGAGAATAATAAGGCCCCGCTAGGCGACCCGAAGCGCGAGAATTGGCAAATGGATTAGTTAGTTCACGAGACCCCGGCCAATACTGCGACAGCGGCCTGCAGGCAGATAAATCCAAGCCCATATCGGTCGATTCCTCGATTCATCCTCGGGCTCGATCTTCAGTCCTCTTCATAATGATCTCGTTCGCCTCTTAGTATCATTACTCGATTTGTGGTGAATATCAATAATAACATCGCCTCAGTATTTGCATTGACTATAATCAAATTTTCCGATACAGGGTCCAGACTTCAGATGTAGAAAGACATCCAAAGTTAGAGAATAATTCCGCCCCGATGATGCTTCGTTTAAATAAATTGGGAGATCTGTTGACGATTTATTGGCGCAACTATTAGTCCAGGTACTTGAGACGTTCATAATCATTGCCGCTCTTGTGGCAATTAACCTTGCGGCTCGATTTATCGTTCAACGAAAACTCATGGGTCTCGAGGGCCACGAGTATCTAGTCCGATTCATCTGGTTGATTGTAGCGATAGCGGGTATCGCCTACCTCTCTGTAATTTGGGAAATTATCTCACTAATCCTGGGGACAGTCGCCACCATTGGAGCCTTAGCCATCATAATCGGGATTGCTGTGATGCCATGGTTATCGGACATCATCGTTGGTGTTACGCTCTATATCAATCCCCTCATACGAGTAGGCTCGGAGATCGAGATAGGAGGGATGAGAGGCAGGATAAGTAGGATGAATTTGACGACCACTCAGATTACAGCAAACGAAGCCTTAATCATAATTCCTAATCGGAAGTTCAGGGAAGAACTAGTGATGATTATTTCTACTAAGGAGATATCCGATTGAACCCTCGCTAAGTGATCGCAAGGCCATGAAGGAAATCCATTATAGCGAACCCGAGATTGCATACCTCCTTGCAAAACAACGCGGAAGCTTGGCCACGTCAGTAAGGGATTGGCCTCAGGTGACACCCATAATCTATGTTTTTGATGAAACCAAGAAGGTCATTTACTTCACCTGTAGAGTCAAAACGAAGAAGTTTCGGAATATTCTTACGAATCCAAAAGTCGGTTTCACCGTGTTCAAGGAAAGAGTCGGAAAAGGCCGAGGTGTTAGTTTGCAGGGTATTGCTGAGGAGATTATCGACG
The DNA here is from genome assembly GCA_027295865.1 of Nitrososphaerota archaeon. GTDB lineage: Archaea > Thermoproteota > Nitrososphaeria > Nitrososphaerales > UBA57 > B1T1B5. The sequence continues at coordinate 2,886 of JAPUKB010000065.1, read as the reverse complement.
AAAGTGAATTTAGTTATGCAAAAGCACTGCTCAGTGCTCTAACTTACTATGGGAGGAGAATGATAGTCAGAGACACAAATCGAATGTTTAGAATAACTCCCACGAGTAAATATAGCTGGAATATTTAGGCACCTAGACTTTCCAGTTCGGAGTATCTCGGAAGCTCGCTTCGAGTTTTCCATTCGGCATAACCGCCAACGTACAATCGAACATTAGTTTTGCCGATCAATCGAAGGGCCATGTAGGTATGGGAAGAGGTCATTCCATCTTTACAATAAGTGATTACATCAGTCGCATCACCTGCAAAATGTTCGTCGAATAGGCGTTGGAGTCTCTCAACGGGGACAAAAATTTTTCCACGGCCAAGGTTAATTCTCCATGGCATGCTTGTTGCGCCTTCGATATGCCCTGAAAGGAAATCGACCCGATCCCTCGTGTCAAGGACTTTTGCTTTTTCACTTTTAATCAACGAGAGGATTTGGTCCGCACTAGCCGCTGTATTCTCTCTGGGTTTGGCTCTATAGTTTGTGTTTTGTAAATCCGGTGCTTCTCTAGTGGTGGAACCACCATTCAGGACATAGTCCTCATAGTTCGTCTCAAAGAGAGCCATCTTGCTATGACCGAGTGTTTCCATTGTCCAGAGAAAGCGGGAGGAATAAACGCCATTCTGATCGTCGTAAACCGCGACCATACTACTGTTTTCAATACCATTTCCCCCCAACAGCGGTTCGAGTTCGTCTACAGGCGGAATCGTCTTACCCTGGCTGGAGCTTTTGACATATTCAGTTACCGGAATATTGATGGCATGGGGCATGTGGGACTGCTCATAGTCGAGCCTCCTACGCACGTCGATTAATTTGATGCTATCCAGATTCTCTGTAATCCATGAGCTGCTCACTACCCTTACGGGTAAATCGGTAGTTATGCTTACTCCCCTACCGGGAGAAAGCCGACTATGCTGCGCATTCTCCTTTAGCTGTCTTTACCTTGAAGAGTTCCTTAGCCCCCCAATCAGTATACTTGTCAGGTGCTTCTTCTGATGAAGGGAGAGTGCAAAGGTCCTTGAGTTCTTCTTGGACTGTAATGGCAAATGACCTACTTCTCTTTTTAGATTCTACCATGTTTTCACCTCCGGCTCACGACTACCTCTTCTTCCATACCCGTCGGTTCGTCTCCCGACTCTGATTGATTTCTACGTACCCATTCCCTAAACGTCTCGCCCGGGTTTCTCCTAGCGCGATACATCTCAACCAACCGAAGAATAGCATCGGGCACGTTCTTGGCAGGCACTTTCGTTGTGGGCTGGCCGAAGATAGCTTTACCTTTCGACACCTCCCCACCTAGGAGGAGGGTATAGTAAGGTGCCATCTTTCCGTCAACTCTCTGTGCAGAACCATAGAAGCCAATATCTGCTATATGGTGTTGACCGCAAGAATTGGGGCATCCACTCACCTTTATGTCCAAGTCTTTTAGGTCATCTGCCAATGCCAGTTCGGGAATCTTACTAAACCTTTCATGAAGTTCGAGGGCAAGTGTGTGAGAGTGAGTAATAGCCAAATTACATGTATCCGCTCCAGGACAACCTACGACATTAAAGATTGAATGAGCCCCATACATCGCCAGCCCAGCCTTCTTGAGATCAGCATAAAGATCAGTTAGAAGATCCTGGCGTATCCATCGAAATACGAGATTTTGGGTTCTAGTTGTTCTTAGGACGCCGCCCGCGTATCGTCTACCCACTCTTCCCAGAGCACCAAATTGCTCATAAGTGATATCGCCGGCAGGCAGCGTGACAAATACGTAGTAGTAACCCTCCTGTTTTTGCGGGAATACGTTAGTCTTCCTCCATCTTTCATACTCTGGGCTGTCGTCAACCCTTTCCGATGCTTTGGGCAGGTTCTGGGGCATCTCTTCCTCGTATTCTTCGATCTTCCAAGTTCTATCACCAGCTCTTGTAGCAAACACTGAGACTCGCTCTTTGAGGACCACTTTCCTGAACTCATCCCAGCCAAGCTTCATGATGATGAACTTTAACCTGGCTCTGGACATGTTGTCCCGGTTACCCAACCTGTCAAATATTCTTACAATCGCTTCACACGTTACGAGTAGTTGGTCGAGTGGGGTAAACTCTTCAAGAGGCTCAGCCGCAAAAGGTGGTGGACCTAGACCACCTCCGACCCAGATCTTAAAGCCTTTCTCCTTGCTCCCGTCATTCTTTTTCCTAAACATTGCCTGAATCCCAATATCATGCATTCCCAATGCCGCGTGATCTGTCTCGCAGCTCTCCAGTACTATCTTGAACTTTCGCGGAAGATTCTGATTCAGCGGGTTCCTCAAGAAGAATTTCCCGAGAACTTCTGCGTACGGATTAATGTCAAAGATCTCATCCTGAGAAACTCCGGAGAGAGGGCATGCGGTGATGTTCCTAATCGTATTTCCGCAGGCCTCCCTTGACGTAAGGCCGACTTCAGCCAGCTTTCTGAGTACCTCAGGGACAGATTCCAGAGTCAGCCAGTGAAATTGAACGGCCTGCCGCGTGGTGACATGGCCTTTTCCAATTGAGAAGATATCTGCTATTTCTCCCAGCATGTCCATCTGCTCACTGGTAACAAGGCCGTATGGAATCTTTATCCTAATCATTTGGAGATCTTTCTGAAACCTAATTCCGTAGATCCCATTTTCAAGTCTGAATTTCTTGAAAGCCTCCTCAGGCAATTCACCTGACCGGTATCGCCGTATTTCGGCCGACATCCTCTCTATCTCGCTGCTCATTGCTCGATTAGGAGGACTATAGACCATTTCTGTTAATAGTGGCACCGTCGGCAATATATAACTATCGTTATAATGAGTTAAGAAAAGAGATAACGCCTCGGAACGTCCTATTTT
>JAPUKB010000064.1 GCA_027295865.1 Nitrososphaerota archaeon | reverse complement strand
CGAAAACTGAATCTTTCGAATCTCTTCGTTATGCTGCTGTTTCACGGACACGACCATGTCCAACTATGTGGAAATATCAAGGCAATATGGTTATCGTTCCCTATATATTTTCATTACGAATTGAATATATTTGACTGTTGGTCGAGTCCCTCCTGGATGAGTAAGTCAAATCGATCCGATCTTGGAATGGGCAGGATAATAGTGGTAACAGTTATTCTTGGTGTAGTTGTTGTCGCTGGAATTCTTGGATTTACCCTTTCTCCTCGACCAGCCCAAACTGGTCAGGGACAGCCAGGAGAAGATAGTCTTCTCTCGGGGACCATTGAGATAGACGGATCTAGTACGGTCTTTCCCATTACCGAGGCGGTTGCGGAAGAGTTTCAGAAGGAAAACCCACGAGTTCGATTAAACGTAGGAGTTTCTGGTACTGGCGGAGGTTTCAAGAGATTCATTGTTGGAGAGATAGAGATCAACGATGCTTCGAGGCCTATCAAACCTTCTGAGGCGGAGCAAGCCTCCATCAATGGTATTAGCTTTCTTGAGTTACGTGTGGCTATTGATGGTCTTGCCGTATCAGTAAATCCCCAGAACGACTGGGTTGATCACTTAACTGTTGAGGAGCTCAAGCGCATATGGGAGCCTGGAAGTTCAGTCAGCACCTGGAGCGATATTCGACCAGAATGGCCGGACACTCAAATTAATTTATACGGACCTGGAACAGATTCCGGTACCTTTGACTACTTCACCGAAGTAATTGTAGGTGAGGAAGATGCCAGCAGGGCAGATTTTACCGCCAGTGAAAATGATAATGTTCTAGTTCAGGGGATCGCCGGCGATGTTAACGCGCTTGGTTACTTCGGTTTCGCGTATTACGTAGAGAATAGCGACAAGCTCAAGATTGTGCCGATTGATGCGGGGGACGGTCCGGTTATCCCATCTGCAAAGACGATCAATTCAGGTGAGTATCGACCGCTGGCCAGACCAATATTCATCTACGTGAGTTTAGAAGCCTTGGAAAGAGCTGAGGTCATGGCCTTTGTGGAGTTTTATCTGGAGAACGCCGTAGATCTTGTTTCAGAGGTTGGATACATTCCGCTACCTGAATCAATATACCGTGAAAGTCTAGACCTGCTAAGATCCCGAGCTTAATCCGCCGAAAGCTTCCGGTTTTGGAGAATCTCTAATGGTAGAGCCCCACAGGCTTCGGAGGAAGTCGCAAGAGAGACTTCATGAACGGATCATAAGACAGCTCCTCTTTCTATCGGCCGCACTTTCGGTATTTACTATGCTAGCTATCCTCGGTACTTTACTCTTCCAGGCTTTGAGTTTCTTTCAAGAGGTCTCGCTCATAGAATTCTTAACCGAAACCCGCTGGACCCCTCTATTCCAACCCCAATACTTTGGAATCCTACCTCTAATTACAGGGACATTGCTTGTGGCTACAATTGCATTACTAGTAGCCGTTCCGATTGGTTTAGGAACGGCTATTTTTCTGAGTGAGTATGCTCCTGAATCGGTGCGGCGATCAGTAAAACCCGTTCTAGAGATCTTGGCAGGTGTCCCTACCGTAGTCTATGGATATTTTGCGATTACGTATGTAACCCCTCAGCTCCAAGGTATCTTTGGAAACCTTACGGTCTTCAATGCCCTTAGCGCAGGTTTAGTCATGGGTCTTATGATTATTCCCATGATTTCATCACTAAGTGAGGATGCAATGGTAGCCGTTCCACGGCTCTTGAGGGAAGGAGCTTATGCATTGGGAGCTAAGAAGTTCGAGGTCGCCATCAGGGTCGTTCTGCCCGCAGCAATCTCCGGCGTGATAGCTTCAATCATCTTGGCAATGTCTAGAGCAATCGGCGAAACGATGATTGTAAGCATTGCAGCCGGATCAACGCCAAGACTGACTTTGAATCCGCTAGTAAGCATACAAACTATGACAGCTTTCATAACCCAACTTAGCCTTGGAGAGACGCCCTTTGGGAGTCTCGAATATAGGACAATATTTGCAGTAGGAATTACCCTCTTTATCATGGTTCTCGCTATTAATTTAGTCGGAGACTGGATAAAGCGCCGTTATTGGGAGAGGTACTAGTTTTGACCGGTAAGAAATCCCACTCCAAACGGTCGATTACTAGAGTTCTAATTGGTCCTTTAGTTTTACCCACCCTCATCTTTGCGACTTTGATAGGGATGGTAGGTCTTGGGATTCTTCTTGTTCAGACTTTCACAGTTGGCCTCCCCTGGCTTGATTTAGACTTCCTGAATAACTTCCCCTCGCGGCACCCAGAAGAGGCCGGAATCCGGGCAGCCCTTTTTGGAACTCTTTGGATAGCCGGCCTAACCGCGCTATTCTCCTTCCCCCTGGCAATTGGGGCGGCAATATACTTGGAAGAGTACGCTCCCCAGAATAAATTCACTCGATTTATTGATGTCAACATCTCCAACTTAGCCGGAGTTCCGTCCATTGTCTACGGCCTTCTTGGTCTGGCCGTCTTCGTACAAATCCTCGCCCTCGGGAGAAGCGTTCTCGCAGGGGCACTAACTCTTACTCTACTGATAATGCCAATCATAATCATAACTGCAAGAGAAGCGATCGCCGCAGTCCCCCGGCACTATCGTCTGGCAGCGTATGCTTTGGGAGCTACGCAATGGCAAGTAGTAAGGCGGGCAGTACTTCCATCCGCGATGCCCGGGATCCTTACAGGGACAATACTCGCAATGTCTCGCGCCATAGGAGAGGCGGCACCGATGCTGGCTATTGCGGCATTAGTCTACGTTACGTTCATCCCTACTGGTCCGTTGGATAGGTTCACCGTCCTCCCAATTCAGATCTTTAATTGGGTCTCAAGACCTCAGGCCGAGTTTGCGGGGTTAGCAGCTGCAGGAATAATCGTATTGTTGTTGGTCTTAATAGGTATGAATTCTATAGCCATTCTTATACGAAACAAATACCAGAGGAGGCTTGCAGAGTGAGTACCATTCCCGCCATCGATGTGCAGGATTTGAACATCTACTACGATAAATTCCAAGCCATTAAATCCGTCTCGCTCAAAATCCCTCCGAATCAGGTGAGTGCGATAATTGGTCCATCCGGTTGTGGGAAAAGTACCCTTTTACGATCTTTCAATCGGATGAATGATCTAATCCCGAATGCACGGACCCAAGGTAAGGTTCTGCTAAAGGGTGAGAGCATCTATGATGGCGATGTAGATGTGACTGACATCCGGCGTCGAATCGGTATGGTCTTTCAGAAACCTAATCCTTTTCCCAAGAGCGTCTTCGATAATGTGGCATTCGGTCCCCGAATTAATGGAAGTAAACGTAACCTCGGGGAAGTAGTTGAACAGGCTCTGAAACAGGCGGCGCTCTGGGAGGAAGTAAAAGGGATTCTCAAGAAAAACGCTCTAGAGCTTTCAGGAGGGCAGCAGCAAAGGTTATGCATTGCACGAGCTCTGGCAGTCGAGCCTGAGATTCTGTTAATGGATGAACCTTGCTCAGCTCTTGACCCAATCGCCACTTCAAGAATCGAAGAGCTGATCAGAAGTCTTAAGGCAAATTATACAATCGTAATTGTTACTCACAACATGCAACAGGCCGCAAGAGTATCAGATCTTACATCAGTGATGATGGTCGGTGATAGCAGAGAAGGCTACCTGGCCGAACATGGGAGCACAAAGAGGATTTTCACTAATCCGAGAGATTCGCGGACGGAAGATTACATTCGAGGAAAGATAGGATAATCGATTGACTAGACTTCTTGACATCGGGCTAGAGAAACTTAGAACTATGCTCCTCGAGATGGCCGATCTTTCAGAGACGACCGTCTCTACTGCAATCGGACTATATAGCGATCAAACCAATACACCCGACGAGATTTTTACGAGATCTGAGGAGCTAAGGGTATTACAGGATGAGATTAGTGATCTGGCGGTAGAGCTTCTCGCAAGGTTTGGCCCGGTTGCCTCAGATCTCAGGCACATCAAGTCCTATCTTGAAATCTCCTATGACCTATCTCGTTTGGGCAGATATGCGTATGATATCTCGCAAGTTTTTGGAGTTTTTGGAGATCTCTCGCACTGTGACACGAGGGCCGTAGAAAAATCAGGAAAGCAGGCGAAGAAGATGATAAGAGTGGGAATTAAGGCGTTCATGGAAGCAGATGTTGACCTGGCCAAAACATTGAGAGATATGGATAACGTAGTGGACAACCTGTATCTAGAACATGTCAAGAAGATTGCGAAAGAACCAGGGGCAGGGACAGATCTGAGGTGTACCGTCGCGGCTACATTAATCCTCCGCTATATCGAACGAATTGCAGATCATGCAACGTACATCGGTGAATCAGTTCTCTATATCATGACCGGAAAGAGAGCTGTTAGAACATAGGAAACGTGCTCCGGGCGGGACATTCAGGACTCGTCGGAAGGCAAATCCATTCGAACCCGCGATCGTCGGCTCTCTTCGAAGCTCGAAAGGCCGAAATGCTTGACCGGACTACACCACCGGAGCAGCAGTATCCGTTCAAAATATCGTACTAAATAATCTTCTCTGCTGGTCTTCTAGAAAGCTAGAGACGAGATCTCTTCCTCGAGAACTTTTCTGGAGGCCCTAGGTGAAAATGGTCTGGGGGTTTCGACGGAACTACAAATCTAATGTAAGCAAAATCGTATTTGTCGTGGTAGAAATCAGATCCCTCTACAGCCGTGTTGAAGGAATCTTCGAATCCTTTCTTGTCTCGCTTTTCTATTGCTTCAAAAATAGGGGATAGATGATGTCGTTCATACGCCTCCATATCGGTAGTATACTTGGGTCGAGTGACCTTCAGGATTTTCATCAATGAAATTACCTCGTTATACTGATGACGCGCCATAGGCCAATTACCTCCCTTGGCAGAGTAGTATAAGTAAACAAAACGCCTAGAGATTTCATCCATCAACCTAGCCATTCCAGGTTGAATGCCAGCCATCTGGTCAATTGTCATTTCACCGTGCTTGCTCTTGCCGACGACTTCATCCATGGTCAAGACATCGTTTTGCCAGTTAGTTAAGGTACTATCCTGTTTTAAGGCGTAATAAGGTGAAGAAGGAATTGCTCGCTACAATATCATAATTCTTGTTTAGAATAACTGAATTCTGTTGGAGATAACCAACGCCAAGCAAAGCATCCCCGGATGGCTGATTAGAGACTATCGTCCAATCGGTGAAGGTTCTCCTGCCGTCTTTGAACGGCCAAGGATCTCCTCCGAAAAGATCCCTATAGTTCCTTAACGGGATTCCGGTGAAGACCATTATCTTCTGGGCATCTCCCGAAGAGGTTAGCATGAGAATCGTCCCCCCCTGATATTCAGTTTCCAGGATATTCGCTATTCCAAGAGCAGAGAATGTCTCATTCCTATAGGAAAATCCTGCATATGCCTCTTTCATCACCATAGGAGGGTTTGGATACCCTAACTGACGAACTGATCCGAATCCAACAGATAGGATGAGTATGAAGCTGATTGCGAAGAGGTATGTTCTTCGTTTTGTTAGCGTTAGGAGAGAAACTGCCCCGAAGGTTACTACTCCAGATGTCAATACAAGAAATCGGCTATTGAACCATATTCCTCCGCCCTGGTGAAAGAGTTCGCCAAATCCTGCTACAAGGGCAATATACGTCGCGATTGTTGGAAGGCCCAGGAGTATGATGAAAAAGAATCGCTGCGATATCTGTCTCCTTGATTTTCCAATGAATCTGATCGTGCCAATTGCCGAGAGAATCAGGAGTGGTGCGCCGTACATCACCTCCATGGCCATAAACAGAACCTGTGCTGATGATACAGGTTGGAGGAACAGAAACTCCCGAAAAGGTCGACTTGTCGCTTGTGCAAGGTAGGAATAGAAAGGGGTATTCAAGAACGTAAGCGGATCTCCATAAGATAGCTGATTCCAACCCAACCATAGGGCTATGCCGCCGAATGATAATAGGAGAGGAGGGAGATATCGGCTGAAGATCTTTAGATCTTTTGATGATACTAGTCTAATAATCACAAGAATTGTTAGAGCTAGCGGAAGGAGCCAGGCCTCGTATCTTGTAAGCGTAGCGAGAATGATTAGAGGAGCTGAAATGTATAGGCTCTTCAATCCACCTCGACTTTTTTTCTGGGAGTCATCATACCACGAGTAGATGTAATATACCGAAGCAAGGGCAAAGAAGAGTAGTAGAGATTCTTGCATTGATACCACTCCCATGTAAATGATGCTCGGATTAAGCGCGAAGACGAGGCCTCCGAAGAAAGCGATCCTAACCGATCCGTTCCATCGGTATATCAGTTTCACAATGTATAGTGATGCTAACCCCAATGCTGGAAGACTTACGAACATTCCAGCAAGGCCGCTAGTGAAGAGGAAGTTATTCAGTGAGAAAGGAATTAGAAGAAAATGCAGCATGGGGAGCCATACCGTTCCGATCTGAGCAATTCCAGGATTTACCCAATCGACAAACTTTCTCCCAGCGACGAGGTGTGATATTGAATCGCCATAGTAGAGGAGAGAAAAATTATCTACAGAGTAGAGGTAGAGGGCCGCAGAAGCCCCAACTATCATGACAATGAGAGGAGTTAGAATCTCCGCTCTTCTGATGTTTAGCATCAATCGGTCCTCCTCATGGAGTCGGATTATTTGTTGCTTTCCTCGCGCTCACTTTAAATCCACTTGAGTTTCAGATGTTCTATTGCCCGACGAGATAATCCTCCGCGTTATTTCTTGTAAGAGAAGTGGTAAGGCGTCTGGCGTTATTCTTAATCTTCCGATGGGTAATCCTGCAACAAATCCTCCAAAATATGGAAAGGGGCGGAGAGATCTATTTGACATAGTCTTTGAAAGAAAGGGACAAAGAAGGACGTTATATGAGTATGAATCTCCTAGGTACTACGAACCATCGGAGATGCAGAAAGTCAGAGAACCATCATTCTTAGAGAGGTTCCGTTCGGAGAAGTTGACTGATCAGAGAACTAAGAAAAGTGTTCGTTTTGTATTCCTGAATTAGTGATGCCACTTCACCTTATGGTTATTAATGAAATGCTGTAGGATTTCATGACGGATATTGCCCGCCGCAATCACAATCGAGAAACTCACGAAGAGTTACAAGGGACTTCTGGCACTTGATAACCTCGATCTAAAAGTTCCAAGCGGCACTGTCTATGGTTATTTGGGTCCTAATGGTGCTGGGAAGACTACAACTCTTAAGATCTTGACCTCACTTATCAAGCCAACTTCCGGGAAGGCCTACTTCTTTGATCAGGAGGTCACAAAAGAGCCTGAGACGGCTCTCATCCATGTGGGAGCTATCGTCGAGACTCCCGAATTCTACAACTACATGACTCCTGTTGAGATCTTGAGCTACTTTGGCAAATTGAGGGGGCTGAAGAATCCTGAAATCGAAGAAAATTCCTCTCGGTTCCTAAAGTTAGTGGGCTTAGACGACTGGAAGAAAAAAAGGATTGCTACTTTCTCGAGGGGTATGAAACAACGATTAGCTCTTGCTCAAGCCCTTCTTCATGATCCACAGATCCTCCTTCTTGACGAACCGACGATAGGACTCGATCCTAGAGGAATGGCAGAAGTGAGAGAGATCTTTCGTTCACTCAAGAAAGAGGGCAAAACAATATTCATGAGCTCCCATTTGATAAGGGAGGTCCAAGAAATTTGTGATTCGGTTGCGTTAATTGACAAGGGTCGCTTAATCCTTAGTAATACTATTGAGAGTTTAACCCAGAAATCAGACTCTGTAGATATTGAGATGAAACTCATCAAACCTCCTCCTCCCGAGCAGATTGCCCTAGTAAAGAGGATGGAAGGGATAGAGAGCGTAACACAAGTTAATCCTACAACGTTGAGGATAAACTACAAAGGAAATTTTGATAATGTCGTACTCCTTCTGAAGAGAATTGTAAATCAGGACCTGAAGATCTACTCATTCAAGACAACTCAAGGAGATCTCGAAGCCCTCTATATGAAGATGATTCGGGAATCAGTCCGGTGAAGGGAATGCCTGCATCCGACAAGATAAGCCGGCGACGTCAGCTGCTTACGGTAACCAGGTATGAACTTCTCAAATATCTGAGGGGTAGGAGGTTGCTGGCAGCGATAATTCTCGCGATTGTCGTTTCCCTGCTGATATTGCTAATTCCTCTAATAGTAGGCCTGGAGAACCCTGCCCGTATTTCAGACTTTTTGGTCCAGTTTGTGAGCTTCATAGATATATTGATAGTAATCGGTGCAACCTTATTTGGGGCAGATGCTCTAGTATCTGAATTTCAGCATAAGACCGCCTACCTCCTCTTCCCCAATCCAGTATCTAGGGCGGGGATATTCTTCGGGAAATACTTGGCATCAGCCATAGCTACCTTCATCATGATACTGGTGTTTTATGGTATTACAGGAATTGCGAGCTTTGGCTTCTACTCAGAACTGCCGATTCAGTTCTTCTACTCTTTAGCTGTAGCAGGTCTTTATGCTCTCTCGATACTGGCATTGGCGTTCCTTATTAGCTCACTTATGAGAGGGTCAACAGGGTCATCGGTCCTTACTTTTTTGTTATTTTTTTTAATACTTCCAATTTTCGATTTTGGCCTCACTTTTGCGCAAGTCAAACCTTGGTTTAGTGCTACATTTGCAAGTGGCATTATGTGGAACATAGTTATCACACCATACCCCAGTGATTTCGTATTTAACATACCAGTCTTTCTGGCCCCTGGCAGCGAAGGACTTACAATAACTAATTACGTTCCCGAGCTTAACCTGAGCATCGGACTCTTGCTTCTTTACATGTTGTTTGGTCTCGCGGTTTCCCTGAGACTATTTTCAAGGAAGGAAATGGTGTAGGTCTCCGAGTAGACAGATGTTCATCACATAATCATAATCCTAGACACATCTATAATGATATTGTGATAAAGCATAAATATTTGCAACCAATCTGCCAGAACCGAAAGGAATGGAAGTAGCGTACGAATTCAATGTCAACAAGTTCAAGGTTTGGACGAAGGAACTGGGAGGTTATGTCTCATCAATAGGAAATGGTGTCAGCATAACGAGAAATGGATTTATTATAATAGGTGGAGAGCACCTTGAACACTTTTGTAAGTATGTTTCGCTTCTTTATGACGAATCCTCCAATTACTTCGCGATTAGGCCGGCTGAGAACAGGAGTAGAAATTCCTACACAATAAGCAAAAGCGCAAGGATGAAGGGTGGTCTAATAAATGCGGGAAGCTTTGTTATTGGTCTTTCTCTAAAGAGCGGCCGTTATTCTGCTACCTGGTCAAATCAGCTGAAAATGCTTCTAATTGAAGTAAGTAATTCAGGCTAATTAATTAATAAGCGACACGGAACCATTTAGCGGAGATGGTCAGTCGAGTAGCCATAGCACTGATTATTGCAATTTCAGCCGTTGGATTCGGCTTCCTATTATTGAGCCAGACTCAAATTGGTAATTTTGCAGGGTCTCGGCCATCGATATCAATAGAAGATGAGGAAGTGACTTTGGTGGCAGATCGGAGATGTGAACGTGACCCTCATCGTTTTACTGTAGACTTCACACTAAGAAATTCTGGCGATACAGATGGTTTCGCGACTGTTGAGCTTTTTATTGGCGGAGTAACTGAGGCAAGATCAAATATAGATATTATTGAACGGACAAAGTTTTTTGTTAAGGCTCAGAGCATTGAGGCTAAATCATTGAGTGGAGAAGCTATAAGCTGTCTAATTAGTAAAGATGTTATCTTTGTACGTGTTGTAGATTTGGAAAGATCAGGTCCTGGAATATCTGTAATTGAAGTTGGGGAAGCGGGGATAAACACCGGAAACTTGAGCTGTTTCAAAACTTTTCCAGGTGGATTATTTGATTTTGCCCCTGACGAACTTGGGGCAACCTCCAATATAGAATTCACATTGATCAACACTGGTAGTGCAGAAGCTTATGCGGTCGTGGAGATGAGAGCAAAAGGAGAAGCGCTATCAACCGAGAGATTTCTAGTCGGAGGGAATTCCCGTGAGGTTGTATCTATGTTCGCGGATGAGATTCTTTGTGGAATAATAGCAGAAGAAGTAGTCGTCCGAGTCACCGGTGTAGAACCCTCCTAAGACACTCGATTCACCCAGGTTAGTTTAATTTAATTTAGTACGTACCATCCTAATCATAAAAAAGAAAGAAGATAGACAGATGATTGTCGACCACCGGTCTATTCTTCGTATATGGTTCCGTTCATCCGCAATTGACAGACATTCACATGTCCGCCAAAGACCAATTCAACTCAACTCTCAGTCTTTGTACTTTCAGTCGTACTTTCAGTTGTAGCTGTAGTTGTGTCAGTCTCTGCAGTTTCGGTTTTTGGCTCCTCAGAAGCCTCTATTTTCTCTCCATTGGCGAATCTGGGACCTACTTGGGTAATCTTAATTCTAGCCTGCTCCCCTCGTTGGCCGCCAACAACAAAGATGACGAAACCGTCAATCTTTGCCACTCCGTCGCCCCTCCTACTGGTTTCTGTGATGGTAACATTGTACTCCTTTCCTACTTCTACCGGCTTGGGTGCATTTGACCTGAAACCGCCACCACCATAGGGACGTCTATCTCCGCCTCCTCCTCCGTAACTCGTATCATTCATCTCCTAGTGCTCTTTTGCACCGATATGAGTGAGAATTACGGGCGTATAAAAGTCATATCGATATACGTAATCTCAGAACATTATCATTTGTTGTCGAGAAGAACCCTCACCTTCTCGAAGACTCTGGTCCACATCACCCATGTAAGCCTGCCAGTCTGAGTATTCTGCCTGCTAGGGTGATACGATGCAACTAGTGTCACATTATCCAGATTATGGTGTGCTCCATGGATGAACTTGAAAACTTTCCCGGAATTCTTATGATTCATTCTAAGATAGGAATCGAATGCAACCTTTCCTAAGCTCAGGATTACTCTAGCGCTAGAAATGAGTTCTAACTCTTCTAGGAGGTATTCTGAACAATTTGCTATCTCTGTGGGTAATAGCTTATTCGCCGGAGGCGCACACCTCCCGACAGCGGTGATGTACACATCTTTCAATACTAGACCGTCATGCAATGATTCGCTATTCGGATGATTTGCATATCCAAATTGGTAAAGAGCCTTCATCAACCAGTCACCGGAACTATCTCCTGTGAACATTCTTCCTGTCCTGTTACCTCCATGCGCGGCTGGAGCGAGACCGATGATCAGTAATCGAGCATTCCGATCTCCGAATCCTGTTAACGGCTTACCCCAATATTCCTGATCAGAGAATCGCCTTACTTTCTCTAACGCAATTTTCTCTCTATACTCTACAAGTCGAGAACATCTTCTGCACGATTGAATTCTCTGGTTTAGATCTCCGAATTTCTCGGACTTGTCCATTCTATGTCAGGGTGTTTAGGACTGAGTTATAGCCTTCGTTCTCATGAACTTGTTTGTGTTGGTCTATAGATCAGCAGGAGCTCCGATCCTAATTAACTTGTCAACTTGGGACAAGACTATCGTTCCAGATTCATCTTGGTCCATTGATGTCGCTTTTTCAATAGCCTCCACCACAGTGTCTGCAAACTCATCGTCAATTAGCACGGTAAGGTGGGCGCTCTTTCGAAAACTTTCCTCGTACTCCAACCCTCTCCACATCTTCTTGATGCCCGATTGCACTCTATCATTGACCTCCCAGATCGACATCGCTATTACAGGATGAGACTCAAGTGCCGTTACAACGGTTGTGACCTTCCCCCTTGAGAAGGTGGCTTCAAGCCTCTTCATCAGCTATTGTTCGTCTCTTCCTACTTCAAAGGAAAATGATCGTCCGATGGGTTGCTCTTGTTCAGACGTGAGATGGAGGATCCACCTGTTGCCTTCCCGGGGGCTGCGATTGCTGGAGTATCCTTGAACAAGCTCATCGAGGGATAGGTAGTGATTCCGTGTTCAAAGACATCAAGCCCAGCTATCTCTTCCTCCTTCGTGACCCTAAGGCCCATAAGCTTGTCTAGGATTTTGAACATGATGTATGCAGTAGTGAAGGTCCACAAGAATGCTACCGCTACACCGATTAGTTGAGCTCCCAACTGACCCGCCCCGACTATTGGATCATACAGGATTCCGACTACGAATGGAGCTTCAGACGTATAGTTTCCATAAGTTCCATCGGCAAAGATTCCGAGACTTATGAGTCCCCAAGCCCCATTGACCAAGTGGGCTGAAACGGCTCCGATTGGATCGTCGACACCTCTATTCTCTATGAACCTGACACTTACTACAACGATCACTCCTGCAACTAAACCTATAGCCACAGCTGCCCATGACTCAACCCAGGCACAAGGAGCAGTAATAGCTACCAACCCAGCAATTGCACCATTACCTGACATTGTAACATCGGGTTGTCCATGCTTCCACCAAGTGTAGAGAGCTGCGGTCAGGGCACCTGCAGCAGCAGCCAAACTCGTGTTCACCGCAATTACTGCTATTCTTAGCTCGGTAGCCGCAAGAGTACTACCAGCATTGAAACCGAACCAGCCGAACCAGAGCAGGAATACTCCTAAGATCGCCATCGAAACGCTATGGCCTGGTATCGCCCGTGGTTTACCGTTAGCGTCATACTTGCCGATCCTTGGACCCAATACCATTGCGCCTGCAAGTGCAGCTGCTCCTCCGACCATGTGAACAACTCCAGAGCCGGCGAAGTCAAGGTGACCCAAACCAAGTCCAAGGGTCTCCCCAAGTTGGCTAAGCCATCCGCCTCCCCAGACCCAGTGCCCATAGATAGAGTAGATGAAGGTGGTAATCAGAAAAGAGAATACCATGTAAGTCTTGAACCTGGTCCTCTCTGCCATTGCTCCTGAAACAATGGTCGCTGCTGTGCCTGCAAATACGACCTGGAACATCCAGAGCAGGTAAACATTGACGTCATAACTATCCCCAGCAAGAAGGAACCCATCTGTTCCGATCAGACCAAACATGTCAGTTCCGAACATGAATGCGAACCCAAGGATCCAATAGCCGATGCTAGCAGAGGAAAAGTCCATCAGGTTCTTCATCATGATGTTTCCTACGTTCTTAACTCGGACCAATCCTCCTTCGAGCATTGCGAATCCACCCTGCATCAGGAACACAAGAGCTGCTGAAAGTAGAACCCAGACAAAATTCACGGGAGCATCAGGATCATCTAAGAGGGTCTGGAACCCAGATGGATCTGCTGCATAAGCCGGATTTATGAGTGTCAGAATCCCTAAGAATATTACCGCTGCAAGTAGCGCAAACCATTTACTCCTCACTGATAGATATCGCCCGTCTATTCCTATGCTCGAAGAGTAGCTGCATATATTGGTAATGTCCTAATTATTGGACGAATGTTCAACTGGAGCTTGGGCCTTTTTTTTCTAGAGACTTTTCGAGCTAAACCGCTCGCGCTCTTCCGGAGGCCTGATCTTTCTGAACATCAGATAGAATCCGATATCATTTATCGACTGTAATATGGAAGAGGTGATGAACGGGACGGCGAAAGCTGATGTCTCTATAAGAAAGCCCGTCGTAGCTGCCCCAAAGGATGATGGTGCTCTTCGAGCGATGCCTGAAGCTCCCGACGCCTTCACTCTGTCTTGAGTTCGAACTACTCCCATGATATACGACGTGCGGATAGGTATATCCATTTTGTCAAATGAACTCCTGATTAGAAAGACCGCTGTCGCAAATGTGAGAGTAGGCATGAAGGGGATCGCGAGTAAGAGAATATTTGTAGGGAGATGCGTGAAGAGGACAGCTCTGACCGCACCAATCCTATTCGCGATCTTTCCTCCAAAAATGTAGGAAGCTGCTCCGATCAAATTTGCAAGGGAGAATATTATGGCTATTTGTCCTTCGGCGGCTCCGAATCTAGCAATGAACCATAGTGATAAGATGTTCCCGATTACGAGAGAAGTACCAAATCCGTCTGCCGCTTGAAGGAGAGCGTATCGGCGAATAATTCTCCCCGATCTCTTTTCGAGCTTCACATCTTCTGGTCCCTGGACTTTCTTCTTCTCTTTGACTGGCCTCTCAGAGACCCGGGAAATCATGACAATCATTAGAAAAGTGAGGGCTGAGGCTATTGCGAAAAGAGGGGCGAAAGAGCGTACATCGCTTAGGCCAAACAATAATGCTACTATGGGAGGAAGTCCTACCAGCAGAGCCCCACCGGCAGAGCCTAATGAGCTAATTACTGAGTTAATCGCAAAGACCGTATTCCTACTCTTAGGATTCGAATTATCAGCAAGCATAGCATCTTGGAGAACATTGAATGGTCCGCCTCCTCCACCGATGGCTCCACCAGCCCCCACGGTGGTCATCCCTGCTAAGCTGATAGCTACTATGACCAGCGGATTCTCGGCAAAGACTAGCGCGAGTGATGCCAGGGCCGTGACTATCCCTAGGACAATGAAGAGTTTTCTTTTCCCGTATTTGTTCGCAAAAAAGGCAACGAGTGCCATGAGGAGCGTGTTTATGAGAGAGAAGCTAGTTAGAATGATTCCGATTGTGATAAGGTCAAGCCCTACTTTACTCAAGAAAATCCCGTAGGCTATGGTCATGTAACCTAGGACAATGCTCCTAAGACTCCATGCCGAGAGCACAAACTTGAGATCTCTATTCAGCCATCTTGATCCTTTACCCCCATTCCCACTGATCACTCCCCCCATGAGAGTTTCTCACTTCTTTCTCTCAGAGTTCAGGTTAGTTCACTTCCAAAGGAAGTATAATGATAGATCTTCGTGCCATCACTGTTGGACTCTGATAATTCCCTGCATTCCGTGATACTTTATAGAACATGAGTAGAAGTATGTTCCGGGTTCGGTGAAGGTAAACCGGAAACTTTCCTGTGGCTCTAATAATTCGTTAAAGAAGAGCTCTCCACCAGCTGTAAAGTTTGCCGCTGACACTGTGTGCACTTCTGCATCAGGATTCTCCCAGATCACGGTATCTCCAACTCTAATCTGTATAATATCCGGTCTAAACTCGAGTTTACTTACGGCGAGTACCCTGAATTCCTTCGTTTCCCTGGAAATCGAAGGTTGCTCAACCTGCTCATCCTCGCGACTAGGAATATCTTCTTGATCTGAGGTGTTCGTATCAGTTGGCTCGAAGCCCTGAATAATCGTTAGAATATACCCGCCAATTCCAGCTATCGTTAGGAAGCCTGCTACCACAATAATCCCAAGTGTCCTGGAAAGAGCTTCCGTTGATCTAGTTTGAGTCACGATGCACAGCCTGGAATAGGTTATTAAAAAGAGGCGTTAGTCCTCTCTATTGTACATATGTCGCTGGATTGAGTCAACGTCATGTTTATTGTAGTCTCAGCGATTATCCTGCAGTAGCCCAGGATCTTTTCCAGATTTACTAGAACAGACATAATTAGGGAAAAATCTGGATCTTTGCCCTTCTCCAAATTACTCTCAACGTTCCTAATCTGATGTCCAAATGCTTTCAGAGAGGAGAGGTTATCGTTAGCTAGTTTGATATCCTTAGAAAAGACGGCCTTCATTGTTTTACCAAAGATAGTTTGTACCGAAGTTCCGACACTCTGAATCTCGGTTAGGAGTGGCTTCGTTATTCCACGCCCCGTACTACTGAGCTCCAATGCCGTCTTTGCTATCTCTTCAATAAGATCTCCAATCTCTTCCAAGGCTTTGGCAATCAACCTCTGTCCGACCGCACCAGTAGGCGATTCAATTCCGATCTCCTCCACAAGGTCCCGCTCCCTGAATGAAAGAAGGAGCTGTCTCACCAGTAGGTTGTATATCTGATTCACCTCATTCTCCAGGTGCATAGCTTGCCTAGCGAGCTCCGGTCTCTTACCCATAATAGCATCTAAGACTTCATTCAACATTGTAGTTATCATGACATGGAGTTTTTTGAGTAGCTCATCAACAGGAATCCTAGATGGATCAACGAAACATCTTACAACAATCCGACGGACGGTCTGTTCCAGAATCTCTAGGCCAGGTAGGCTCTTGGTCACGCCTCTAATCTCCTCTAGCTGAGCATGACTGAGCTCCCTTTCCGATGTTATTCGCATCGTGTCATACCCAAGTAGATAGCACCCCACGATGATCCTCTCGAGAAGGCCTTCATCTCTACAGAGGTCTGCATTAATCAAGCACTTTGTGGTCTGTTTTTTGTCAGTAGGAAGCGAGATCTTCAGGAAGCCTCCAGAATCCTCAGAAACCATCAGTAGATCGCCCGAGGTTACTCCTCTTTCCTTGACCCAATCGCGTGGGAGAGAAATTGCCAGGCTTGAGTTGCCAGCCTTTTGGATTTTACGAGCCTCTTTCATCTAACAAATATATACTAATACATGCTTATAGGAGTTTCCCGTGGAGCTATTCAGGGACCGATTCAGTGGTTCATACTAGCATGTACTACACGTGCGTCACATTAATAGGTAGAATTGAGGACGAGGTGGTTGGTTAAGATGCCTGCGATAGACCCCGACTTTGCGACGAATAGGCAAACAGTGGAAGATCATGAGGGACATGCGGTCTTTGGGCCGATCGAGGCCCCTGAGACTCTAGGAATCCACGGCAAGGTCGTAGCCGTAGATTTTGATATCTGCATAGCTGATGGAGTCTGCATTGATGTCTGCCCTACAAATGTCTTTGATTGGTTCGACACCCCTGGCACAAATCCACATAAGAGTTATCCCGATCTACCTCCTCTAATTGCGGAGAGAAAGGCTGACCCCATGAGAGAAGTCGATTGCATCTTCTGCATGGCC
>JAPUKB010000063.1 GCA_027295865.1 Nitrososphaerota archaeon | reverse complement strand
GCGGCCAAGAGACAAGCATTCCCGAACAACCCACCTACAAGTATCCTCTCTACTCTGCCCGCTTGGAGTAGCGTCTTGATTGCTGAAAGCCGATCTGGAATCTTGGCTCCTCCCAGGACGGCGGTAAACTTGATGTTCCTGTCCTCCACAATTGGAGTAAGAGCCTTCACCTCTCTCTCTACAATTTTGCCTGCCAAAGTCGGCATAACCTCTGCAAATCCGATTATTGAAGGGTGTGCTCTATGTGCTGCGGAAAATGCATCCAGGACGCAGACGTCAAGGTAGGGGCGGAGTCTTCGGACGAGGTGCGTGTTTGCAGCCTGGTCAGGGGAAAATTCCGAATTCTCCTCCGCCATGAATCTGAGATTATCTAACATCACGATGTCACCCTCATGCATACTTTTTATGGCGCTTAGGGCGGCAGGGCCAAATACGTCAGGGATGAATCTCACCCTGGATCCTACCAGTTCAGAAATAACTGCGGCATGTTCCTCCATCGTTACGTAGTCGCTCTTCCCCAATCTTCCTTGGTGCGACGCAATTACGGTCTTAGAAGATTTGAGGGATTTGATGGTCTGAGATACTTCAATCGGCCTGGATCTGTCCAGAATCTTACCTGAAGATGGTTCGATTGGGCTATTGATATCACATCTTACGAATACCGTCTTCCCCTTCAGATCCATTTCGTCCAAAGTACGCATTTCCATCAGAGTTAACCTACCGACGTTTCGCATTTCTCCTCTGTAATTGCTATTTAAATGATCAGAAGTTTGTTTTGTCCACGGCGTACCGATGCATTCACAGGGACCTTGGATGCCTCTTTACGGCCTTTCAGACCGTATAATGCAGGGAAGTTTTGTCGCCGATTATCTCTCCATCCAGGGTCATTATTACTGCGTCCTGGATTGCACTCTGGGCTCTCCTCATTATTGGAGAAATCATCTTCTGTCTGTAAGGGCTAAATCCAATTGCCCCCAGTTCTCTATTGAACGAAGGCAAAACAACTATTTCTATGATGTCATCCTTGCTTCGCTCAAGTAGAGCTTGGCGTGATAGCTTTAGCATCACCCAGACTTGACTCCCACTTAATGCGATCCCTTTTCTGCTATAGATCGGATGTAGGTGACCTATTATGAGGCGATTTATTTCTGAAAATCTTTTCGAAACTAGAGTGTGGCCATGACACATGCCCGTATTACCTATCAGAACACCACGCAAGTCCTCTATCCTGACCTCTTTGGGGGTCAATGGGAGGAGACCTCCATCATGGTTTCCAGGAACTATACGTACCTGAACGCGCGGCACTAGGGCTTCCAGGAAAGAGGGGACCTCTCGCCACTCGGTCCTGTTAATCGAGTCTATGCTATCCTTTACGTCGCCAAGCATAATCAAGCTGTCTGGTTTCTCCCGGTCAAGGATCTTCGTCAACGTTTCCAACATCATTCTTGAGGAGCTCTCCATCCGAACTCCAGATGAGGCGAATCGCTCCTCAAATCCGATATGCAAATCGCTAATCACAACATGTCGACCCCCATCTTCCTCTAGAAGCAAAGCAGGGTGGGGATAGAGGATCCGTATCATCCATCCATCAAAATCCCGAAGAACTATATTAGGCGATGATACTCCCGCTGCGGAGATGGATCCCGCAGAGAGAAAACGCAAGGTCGTTGAGAAAATCCTTAATGAAGGACGGGTGAAACGACACAAGTTTCTTCCTAGTGGCAGAGAAATATGGAGCGTTGTCGGTACTTTGGGGGATCAGTTTGTGGCCGAGGGGCAGCCGTTCTGCACCTGTGGACATTTTCACTTTGGTGTTTTGGGAGGGAAGGCGGCGTCATGTATTCATTTAGACGCTGTGAGGGTCGCGAAAAGAGATCGCTCGTTTGAGACGCTTGACATAGAAGATGCAGATTACGGACGGTTTCTTTTCTTGCTCACAAGAAGCATTCATGCGCAGTTCGGATCTAAGTAAGACTTACCCTTATATCTTAGGAGAGGAGAAGATAGAACAGTTAATGTCCAATCTCGGAGAGTTCGATGGAGATGTAGAGCCACGGGTCAGGGAAAGGGATTTAGAGGTCCTCAAGTCGTTCGACGAAGAGCAAGACCTCCGTCTCGCCTTCCAAGGCTTGAAAAGAAAGCTTGGATTTCATGCGGAGACCCTTACCAGATCACTAAGGAGATTGGAGAGGGATTCTTTCCTAGAACGAACGGGTGACGGCTATCGCTTGACGGGAAAAGGACTAGGATTTGTCGGAAGTAAAAGGGAAGCACAAAATGGTGAGATGCTTAGCATCTTTCGAACCTATCTCCCTGATTTGGTCCTCTTACAGGAGTTACAGGTGAATCTGAGGTCTAAATGGTTCGGTAGTCTCAGGTGGCTCGGATCCTTCACCAAAGGCGAAAAGGTGGTAATGAGCTGGATTACTGAAGAAGGGAATAATCAGATTAATGTAACTTTCGGAGATAGTTTCATTTCCGTCGAAGCAATCATCAACGATCCTTCTCAGAAAGAACTCGCGGTGCGCAGCGCGTATGCGTTGGTAAGCCAGATTGCGAAGGCCTATTCGTCCAGTTCCCATTCATCCATGAATGTTCATCCGATTCGATTTAGTGATCAGCACGCGAGCTAGCGTCGACTTGTGACCAGCTGTCATTCAACCTAGTCAATATCCCAGACCCTACTGTAATATCCATAATGACAACAATAGTTGCGATAAAGGCGAATGACGGGGCCGTGCTAATCTCTGATAAGAGGGCGAGCAAAGGCTTCTTCATAGGCGCTAAGGAGGTTCAAAAAATCTACAAGTTGGACGATACTCTCGGAGTGGCGATGGCGGGACTGATGTCCGATGCTGAGTATGTAATCAACGTCGTGAAGGCAGAAAGGAATCTGGCTAGGCAGAGAAGAGGATTCCGGCTTTCAGTGCGAGAGTCCGCCAAACTGATAGCAAACATGAATTATTCCGCTATGAAGAGCTTCAATCCATTTTATACAGAGCTTCTCGTGGCAGGGAATGATGCAGAGGGTCCACATGTAATGTCTTCTGATATGAGTGGCTCGATTACGACAGAAGATTTCACCGCTTCAGGATCGGGTTCTCCTATGGCCTACGGAGTTCTCGAGAGTGGTTTCAAGAAAGGTCTGACTCTAGAAGAGGCCAAGGACCTTGGGGAGCGAGCTGTGAGGGCGGCAATGGAGCGTGACCCAGGATCTGGCGGGGGAGTTGACTTTTTGATGTTACCCCTCAATAGCTTCAAGGCGAAGGTGAATGCTTAGATGGAGGCAGGCCGCTATCCATATTTCTACGGACCTGAGGGCAGACTTCTACAGGTTGATGCAGCACTTCAGGCAGTTAGCCGCGGATCGAATACTATCGGCATTCAGACAGAGGAATACATCATGCTCTCAAGTCAGGTGAAGCCCACGAGGCCCCTCCTCGACCCAATGGAAAAGATCTACAACATCGATGAGCACATAGGCGCAACTGGTTCTGGTTACGTGGGGGATATCCTAAAGTTGATCGATGAGATCAGGCTAGAATCCCAGAGACATAGACTGACTTACGACACGCCGATAGACACAGCATCACTCGCTCGTCATCTCGGGAATTATCTCCACAACTATACCCTATACTCTGTAAGGCCACACGGAGCATCTGTTATTCTAGGCGGATTCGACGCTCTTGGTCTTCAGCTACTCCAGGTCGATCCAAGTGGAACATACTTCAAGGGACAGGCTTTCGCCATAGGACAGAATGCAGACGCAGCGCTGAGTGTCATCGAGGGTGAATACAAGAAGCAAATGACGGTGGAAGAGGGGGCGGAGCTTTCAACCAAGGCAATAAAGGCCGCTGTCGAAGAAGACCCTCTCATAGAGTTCGGACTCGTCAAGAAGGATACAGGGAAGTTCGAGAAGATCAGCCCTAACGGGTTCAAAGCTCGACTGCCAGAATCGGGATAACAGAAATGGATTAGCGCCGGCCCCTGATGGCCGGCTCCTTAGGGAGACTAAAGCTCTTCTACGATGCTTTGAAACTCATCGGCCGGGACTGCGGTCAGCGTTTCGACCCGTGTTCTTCCTTTGAGAGCCTGCGAAACACTCAGCTTCATTACAGATTTTAGGTCAGGTGCTTCCAAAATGCTCACTAGGTCGTATCTACCGAGAGTCGCATACTCAGCTATGATCTTTATGCCTTGTTTACGGGCCCCCTCACGAAATTCGGCAGTCCTGCTCTTGAATAAGATAGGCTCAGTAAGGCCCTTCTCGGTAAATTTCACAAGTCTGATGAAGTGAGGCAATACCTGTTTTGCTGTGGAATCCTATTTATCCGTATAGAAAAGGGGCGCTATGCTCAGTTTTTTCAACGCTTGATAGT
>JAPUKB010000062.1 GCA_027295865.1 Nitrososphaerota archaeon | reverse complement strand
ATTTTCAGTCTAATCTTGAATACTATCATGAATGGAAGGGATCTTGCCCTAAAGATCAAAGAGGACGTTGGGGATAATGTAAGTAGCTTAAGGGCGAGTGGAATCATACCTCGATTGTCGCTAATCCTAATTGGGAACGATGAATCCTCACGGCGTTATGTAGAACTGAAAGTTAAACAGGCAGAGAAAATTGGGATATCTGCACTAGTCCACTCTTTTGAAGACGATATTGCTTTATCTGAGGTATGTGATCTGATTAAGGAACTAAATCGAGATAAGAAGACCGACGGTATACTCGTCCAACTACCTATCCCGTCACATCTTGACGAGTTAATGGTTGTCTCCACAATCTCTCCCGCAAAAGACGTCGATGGCCTTACTCCTGCTTCCTTGGGGCGGATAGCCATGGGAGAGGAGCTATATACACCAGCTGCAGCTGGAGCAGTCATAGAAATCCTCAACCAGTCCAACATCACTATCCATAGTAAGAAGATTCTTATCGGTGGAACGAGCAAAATTTTGGCACTTCCTTTAGCAAATATGCTCATCAACAGGGGCGGAATCGTGACGGTTGCACCCTCTCCAAACGATTCCTTCGTTAATTACTCAAAGGTATCAGATATAGTGATAGTGGATTTTGGCATACCGAAATTGGTTAAGGGACGGATGGTCGCGAGAGGTTCGGTTATAATTGACTCTGGGAATAATTACGTCGATGGGAAGGTGGTCGGTGATGTTGACATTGACGATGTAATTCAAAAGGTATCCATGGTAACTCCAGTTCCTGGAGGCCTCGGCCCGATGCTCATAGCAGTTCTGCTAAAAAGTATTGTTAAGGCCGCTAACCTGCGATCTTCGGAGCATTCCTAAGCTGTGGACCAACCTCTTGCACCGATAATTACTACAACCGCAATACCTCCGATTATGGCGACGAGAAGTAGAGGGAAGACTAATGATTGTGGCTGGTCAGGAAAAACAACTAGCGCAAGATGAACCTCATGGATTCTATCACGATCGGGTTCGTCAACAAACGTGCCGAATGCTCCCACGCTCAGAACCTTAGGTCCAGTAGAATCTTCCTTGGTTGGGATGATGATGCTTATGACTATGGTATCTCCAGCCCGCATGCTGACCTGACTGCTTTCCACGCTTTGCCCTTCAATCCAATCCGCATCTACTAAAATGGTTATTTCCAGTGTCTCTCTTGGTGACGCATTCCTGACCAGCGCATGAAGGCTCACATCTTCACCCGCTTGGTAACTTTCCTTATCAAGGGTAATGGAGAGTACCTCTATCCTAGGAATCGCCTGGGCGGTTGCTTGGCCAAAACTCAAGAATAAAGTGATTAGTATTGTTAATCCAAGTAACAACGAGTATCTTTTGAGACCAACAAGCATTATGGATGGAGGTTTTTGACTAATCTCTCCTTAAATGTATCGATTCTCCGCAAATCGAATGGGGTCAAGTCATACAGGCTCAGTCGTACTTGTTGACCAGAGCGAATCAGTTTTAATCAATATCGGAATCAACCAATGCTGAGGTTGCCGGGGTAGCGAAGCCAGAAAACGGGCGAAGTCCAACGCGATCGCCTCGAGATCCCTTGAGTACCAAGAACTGGAAAGCGATTGTCCCCTCGGGACACGTGGGTTCAAATCCCACCCCCGGCGTTTTTTCCTCTTTTCGAGATTTTCGCTTATAAACTTCGAAGGTTCGGTCCGGAGCGTGAGTTTAGAGGTTCGCTGGGATCACTCTGGTTTTTCGTCAGATGATGTTCTTCGGACAGCTGGTCGGTTACTGCCAAGATTGGTGGAGCTAAAGATGGTTCTGGAGAGGAGGGACTATACCAATGATGCTGCGTCCATCCTTCTTCCTAGTGAAAGGGAATTCATTCAGGAGTCTGTGTCACTAGCGAATGAGTACTCTGATTCTTCTCTCGTAGTAGTTATCGGTATTGGGGGGTCTAACCTCGGCACCATGGCTATCCAACGCGCAGTCTTAGGGAAATTCCACAATATAGAACATCCCGAACGACAGATCTTTTATCCTGATACAGTCGACTCTGACTCGATAGAGTCTATGCTCCAGGCAGTGAAAAGAGCTAGTGGGAGAGTTGTAGTGAATGCCGTTACAAAATCAGGAGCAACTACGGAGACAGTGGCTAACTTGGAAGTGCTCTTGGGCGTTCTTACTGAAAACCGTCAAAGCTCGGTTGTCGTCACAACAGATCAAGGCTCTAAGCTGGAGAAACTAGCACGCACGAAGGACTTTCGAGTTCTCTCCATTCCGCAGAAAGTTGGTGGTCGTTATTCCGTCTTTTCAAATGTAGGATTGTTTCCTTTAGCCCTAATGGGTATCAACCTTGAAAAACTTCTTGATGGAGCAGCCGAGATGTTGAATCGGTGCCTGTCAACTTCTCTCAAGGATAATCCTGCTGCTGTTATTGCATCACTCATACTTCTAAACCTCGAGAGAGGTATATCAATCCATGATCATTTTCTATTCTCAAATGATTTGGAAGCGATAGGTAAATGGTATAGACAATTAATGGGTGAGAGCATCGGAAAGGAATGGAATGCTTCAGGGACTAAGAGAACATTCACAGGAATTACCCCCACCGTGTCTATTGGTTCTACCGATCTTCATTCCATGGCCCAACTTTATTTGGGGGGTCCTCGAGACAAGCTTTTCAGGTTCGTTATTGTTTCCAACTCGAGGAGCTCTGTTAGTCTGCCACACATGCCAGAATTTGAGGCCCTGGTCGAGAACATTCAAGGATTAGGATTCTCAGATATTATGGATGCAGTTGTAAAAGGGGTTCAGAGGGCCTTTGTCAAGGCGAATAGACCCTTTATAGAGGTAATACTTCCCGACAAATCTGAAAGGTCGGTGGGCCAACTTTTGCAGCTAGAGATGATCGAAATGATGTTATTGGCTAAACTCTTAGATGTAAACCCATACGACCAACCAGCCGTTGAGAACTACAAGATTGAGACCAGAGAGTTGCTCAAAGAGCTCAAGACCGTAGAGTAATCTAGTGGGCTGAACTTACGATTGACTGTCCCGCCAGCTCGCAAGACCCAGATTTTAGATATCTCATTGGAGATATCAGAGAAGATGTTGGTGTACCCTGGCAATACTCCTCCGAGAATTAACTTTACTAGAAAGATGCCGAATGGTAACTCCAATCTCTCCGAAATTTTAATTGGATCTCACACTGGGACTCACGTGGATTCTCTGCTTCACGTAAAGAATGGAGCTGGCGCCGTCACTGACCTGCCGTATGACTCGCTGGTAGGGCCATCAAGGGTAATTGATCTATCAGACGTTGAAACTGGAATTACGTCCCGAGACCTGTCACCTCATAAGGTACGAAGGGGTGAGATAATTCTTCTCAAGACAAGGAATTCACAGAGGGGGTACAAGGAGTTCTATGAAGATTTTGTTTTTATGACAGAAGACGGGGCGGAACACCTGGTGCATCAAGGTGTTAAAACTATTGGCCATGATTATATTGCCATTCAAAAGTTCCGTTCAGGAAATGTGGATGTCCATAAGATGCTGCTCGAAGCTGGGTTGACAGTTTTTGAAGGTCTGAATCTGACTGAAGTTCGCCCTGGGAGATATTATTTCATTGGACTTCCGCTCAAAGTGAGAACTGAAGCGTCGCCGGCTCGAGCCTTTCTCCTCAAGTGAAACTTTCGTGGTTAGTTTAATACCGTGGAATCATATTCATATTCTTTATTCAGAGATGATTTGCACTGGCCTTTTTGTTATCATCTAAGCAAGAAGAATTCAGGCGAAAAACTCGCAATTTCCTAATTCGTGAAATCGCTCCAAGCGTTGTGGATTATGATTTGAAGGAAGAATTTCCTCTGGATAACTTCAATAAGCTTTCCAACCAAGGATTAATGGGTCTTCAAGTTCCAATAAAATATGGTGGAATGGGGCTAGGGGAGATAGAGTGTGGAATCCTGCTCGAGGAGCTTGGGAGAATTTGCTCGGCACATGCTACTATTGTCGGAGCCCACCTGGGCCTTTGTATTGCGCCAATCCTACTTTTTGGATCCGAGGTTCAGAAGAAGAAGTACTTGCCTAGATTGTCGAGTGGTGAGATTATTGGTGGATTTGCTTTGACAGAATGGGCAGCGGGGAGTGATGTCAAAAATATTCAGACGGTGGCAGAGAAGGTTGGTAGCGACTTCGTCCTTAATGGAAATAAGATTTTTTGCACTAATGGTAATCGAGCTGGTCTAGTCATTGTTTTCGCTGTCACTAACAAATCTCACCGTCCTTCCCGAGGCGTCACAGCTTTCCTGGTCGAAAGATGGATGCCCGGCTTCAGCGTTGGAAAGGTTGAGAGGAAAACCGGGATTAGAGCTTCTACAACTGTAGAGCTTGTATTTGATAATTGTGTGGTCCCGGATGAAAACATCCTGGGCCATCTTGGAACGGGCTTGAGGGTAGCATTGACCGCGTTGGATGGGGGAAGAGCCGGTTTAGCTGCTGGAGCCCTAGGTGTGGCGGAACAAGCCCTCGATCATTCAATTGATGTCATGACGAATGACAAAGCCAAAAGCTCAACTGTAAATAGACAGTCCCTTCAGATCATGATTGCTGATATGGCGATAGAAGTAGTCGCTGCTAGATTAATGACCTATAACACACTTCACGAAGTCCATGAATATTTCAAAAGGCTTGCAATAGGAGAAAAAGTATTGAGAAGCTCCCGTCACCATATCTCAAGAAACTGCTCAATAGTGAAAGCCTATGTATCCGAGGTTGCATCTCGAGCGGTACGTACAGCATTAGAAATCCACGCTATTGAAGGACTTGAGGTAGGTCAAGCCCTCGAGAGATATTTCAGGGATTCCTCTATAGCTGAGATTTATGAAGGAACTAATGAGATTCAAAGGTTGATAATAGCACGAGATCTTCTCGGCCTACACTCAGACAAGAATGGTGAGTAGGTATGGCGATACTGAATATATCTAACCTGTTCCGAAAAAAGGGATTGTAAGCGTTTATGTAGTTATGATTAATCGATTCATTTCGTAGGGTATGAATGCTCAAGAGGAAGATAATTTTGAGGTGGTTATTCTTGGAATCTTGAAAAGACTTTCCCGAGGCATGAACGAACAGTCTAATCTCCGTCTTAAGAGCCTAGGCGAGCGATTATTGGGCCTGCATGAAAACGCCGAGACTGATCTCACGCAGTCGGTTATGGAGCTCATATGTGCGAGGGAGCTGATCGTATCAGGATACATGGTGAATGTCGAATACTCCCTTGATTCAAATCTTACTTGTGACGTACATGCGGTAAAAGGGGAAGGAGTTCTAATAATCAAGGTGGAAACAGGCGATACCCCTCCGATTCACGCTCTCAATCCAAATAGTTTTAGTCAAGCCAAAATCTCCAGCAAAATCTCGCGCTATAGTCCAAGAGCAAGTAAGTTTGGTTTGGCCACTCCGAACTCCAACATCTTACAGGTCCCGTACCTTTTCATTAAACCACCAAGAGATAGATCTGAGGAGGAAGTCGAAAGAATTAGGAGACTCTGCGATAAACTATATCCAAAACCGCCACTTTCATTTGATCAAATCAAGGATGCTCGCCTCCATAGTATCGTCTTAATAGACATTGATCATGGTCATACTAGAGAAATCGACCCGGAGACATACCAAGAGTTGCAGTCTAGGGTGGATGGCCTTGTCACGTACTCATGGAAGTGGAAGGACGCTGATGCGGATGCATAGTCGCTACAACATTAACGTGTGGAGGTATTTTTCGGCTAATCGTGTTTTTCGAGTCTCCTCACCGTAGTCTGACCCTTTGATCTTGCTTCTCCACTCAACCTCAACACAGGACTCTTCTCCGGTCTAAATGCCTAAGCTAAGACGATGACTTGAATTGTTAACGGCTGAAGCCTTACTCAATGAGCTAATAGGAGTTCTCAGTCGGTCATGTCATACAGGTGGTTACCTCGGTAGCTTTCATGATAATCTGTGGAGTGATAAGATGATTTGTTGAAGGGAGTCGTACTAGATTTTGATGGGACACTGGTGGACTCATATGATCTTCATCTGAAATGCTGGTTAGAAACCTTCCAGAAATTTGGTATTGGTTGTAATGAGGCGAACGTAATAAAACACTTTGGAAAATCTCACACCGATATAGTTCGTGCCCTAGCTCCTGGAATTAATGATGGGCTAGCGATGGAGATCGCTTCTACTGAAAAGGAACTTTTCAGGGGTTCGAAAGAGGAGCTCCGACTTTTCCCCGCCGTAATAGG
>JAPUKB010000061.1 GCA_027295865.1 Nitrososphaerota archaeon | reverse complement strand
GAGCCGTGTTCTCGAAACTCTCTGGCGAATTGCGGTCGTTCTATGAAGGATTATGGCAAGAGTTTAGAGCTAACGAGTCCCCGGAAGCGGTAACAGTTCATCAAATTGACAAGTTGGAAATGGGAATCCAAGCTACGCTTTACATGATGGGTGGGAAAAATGAAGTTCTTCAACCATTCGTGCGCGCCGCTGAAGATGCTTTAGATAATACTCGATTGTTAAGCCTGTGGAAGGAAGTTAAATCGCACAAAAGCGGGTAATATGGCATATTCCGATCAGCATATTGTTGCCACAAATATATTTATCCTCTTACCATTGAAATCAAAGAGTGAAAAGTGAGAGTCCACTGGCAGTGAAAGCCTTACAATGCAGAGAATGCCAGCGGCAATACCCAACAGAGCTTAGTTACGTTTGCGAGGAATGTTTTGGTCCTCTCGATGTTGTTTATGATTATTCCAAGGTGGTCATTAAGAAGGAAACGTTCGAGGGTAGAGCAAAGAATCTCTGGAGGTACCACGAGCTGCTTCCAATTAACGATAAGAACAGGATCGTAGATCTCGGAGCTGGCTACACGCCACTGCATCGAGCTGACAGACTTGCTAAGAGATTGGGATTAACGAATCTCTTCATAAAAAATGATACAGTAAATCCCACCAACTCATTCAAGGACCGACCGGCGAGTGTCGCTGTCTCAAAGGCTAGAGAACTGGGACTCTCGGCCGTCGGCTCGCCGTCCACGGGAAATCTTGCCTCCGCAACCGCTGCTCATGCGGCTAAAGCAGGGTTACCATGTTATGTTTTCATACCTTTCGATATTGAACCTGCGAAAGTTGTGCAGGCGTCAACATATGGCGCCGAGATCATCGCGATAAAGGGGACTTATGATGATGCGAATAAGTTAGCCGCCCAAGCAGGTGAGCTCTACAATCTAGGAATAGTGAATGGTAATATTCGACCATACTACGTAGAAGGCTCAAAGACGCTCGCCTTCGAGGTCTGCGAGCAACTTGGGTGGACTCCGCCAGATCACGTAATTGTGCCAACTGGAAGCGGAGCGCTGCTTTGCGCTATCAGGAAGGGTTTCAATGAGTTCGAAGAACTCGGTTTGATCAAATCAAACAACGTCAAGCTAAGTTGCGCACAACCTGTTGGTTGTTCCCCGATAGTCGATGCCCTACAACAGGGCAGAACTTCTGTGACTCCCGTCGAAACACCTCAAACCCTTGCAAAAAGCTTAGCTATCGGTGATCCAGGGGACGGAGAATTCGCAGTGAAGAACGTCAGAGAATCGGGAGGGTTTGGCGAGAAAGTGAATGACGAGGAACTGAGGGAAGCGATACGTCTCCTAGCGAGTACAGAAGGAATCTTTGCTGAGCCCGGTGGAGTCATTTCAGTAGCAGTTCTGCGTAAGCTTATCGATGCAGGCAGGATCGATCATGACGAGCTGGTAGTTTGTTATGTCACCGGGAACGGGCTCAAGACACCTGAGGCAATCTCTATTGAAGGCATCAAACCGGTGGTCGTGGAGCCGAAGCTTGAAGTATTGGCCCAGGTCATCAGGAGATAGGTCGAATTGAGTAACGTGAAGGTAGTAATCCCCGCGGTAATGGCATCGGCAACGAAAGGCGACCGGGCAATTGACATAAGTGGGGTGACTGTAGCAGAGGTCGTTAGTGCTCTATCAGCGAGGTATGGCGAACCATTCAAACGAAGGGTTTTGGATACCGAAGGAAAGCCGAGGCACGTATTGAATCTCTATGTCAACGGGAAGAATGTAAAGTTTCTCAATAACTTGGAAACTGCACTCGTAGAGGGTGATGAACTGATGCTTTTGCCAGCGGTTAGTGGAGGGTAACTCAGGGTTGAACTTAACCGATAAAGATCTCGAGAGGTATTCTCGACAAATCGTACTTGAGAACATCGGTTTCGAAGGACAGGAGAAGATTAGAGGATCTTTTGTAACGGTGGTAGGCGTCGGTGGATTGGGTGCGCCCATAGCCCAGCAACTGGCCGCCATGGGTGTAGGCAGGATGCGAATTGTTGATAGGGATGTTGTCGAACTCTCGAATCTCCATCGGCAGATTCTTTATGGCCAGAGCGACATAGGGCTACCAAAGGCCGAAGTGGCAGTAAACAAATTAAGGGGACTAAACCCCGATGTCGAGTTTGAGGCACTTACGACCTCAATCAATGACGATGTTGCGGACGACGTTGTCCGAGGGTCAGATCTTGTCTTGGATGGACTGGACTCTATCTATGCTAGATACGCTCTCAATAGAGCGTGCCT
Organism: Nitrososphaerota archaeon; assembly: GCA_027295865.1. Taxonomy (GTDB): domain Archaea; phylum Thermoproteota; class Nitrososphaeria; order Nitrososphaerales; family UBA57; genus B1T1B5. Next base: position 20,627 of record JAPUKB010000061.1, on the reverse strand, counting down.
GAATCAAAAAATACCATATATTTTCGGTTCAGCCATAGAGACTATAGGCTCAGCTACTTCGATAATTCCAGAAAATGGGACCCCGTGCCTTGAATGTTTCCAGCCTGACCTGAGAGATGAAGATCTTCCCAAGTGTGGCACTGAGGGCGTTCATCCATCTGTGCTCACTGTCGTTGCTAGTGTCGAAGTGTCTGAGGCCATAAGGCTGCTGATCGGTCGACCTGCTATTCTAGCGGGTAATCTCTTCTATGCTGACATCAGCGATCTTACATTCGACAAGATCAAGATAGCAAAGCAGGATGGATGCAGAGCCTGCGGCTCTGGAGCTGACGCCCCCCGAAAATATATTCCAAGAAAACTCGTTGAGGACATATGTGGGAGGGAGAATGGCAAGTCAGTCCACGTCATCACACCTAAAGAAAATCTGAACCTAAGCTTAGACGATCTAGAGGTCCTTGTCAAGAATAAAGGTCAATCGATAAGAAGGAGAGGAGAGTTCGGACTGACCTTCGACTACAACGATAAGATAGGGGTCAGTGTCGTTAGTAGCGGAGTCGCAATCATTGTAGGAGCGTTTACTGAAACGAAAGCCTTGGAAATATACGATAACCTAGTAATCAAGGGATTGAATATCGCGTTGGAGCGAATAGATCCGAATTTCATTCAGGTGTTGGCTTCTACGGGCAATTAGGAGTCTCCAAATCTCAAGAGTTACACCTGTCTGATCGACTAATTTACCAGCTGACTTTCAGACTACCGGAGGGGATGGGAGAATTATTCCGTATCGATGAACTCCGACGCTTTTGGCGGATCTTCCGATAGACCCTTTCTCTTCCTGATCTCTCTCACGACGGGAAGGACCATCGAGGACGGCAGCGGAGTCCATGATTTGAAGTGGGTATTCCAAATAGCCTTGCCAGCTGTCGCACCTCTCATGGCTTCAGAAAGGTCGAAACTCTCAGATGCAGGGATTTCGCCCTCAATTATGGTGAACACTTCCTTCTGTTCTATTTTCAGCATCTTCCCCCTCTTTGAAGAGATGACCCCAGCAATAGCCCCGATTTGATCAGAGGGGGCTTTGATGTCAATTCCTAGCATCGGTTCCAGCAAGGTGGGTTGGGCCGACAGTATAGATCCCAGAATGGCTCTCCGTGAAGCTGGCATCAACTGAGCATAAGTTCGGTGTGCAGGATCTTCATGTGGCACATAATGGTGGAGTATGATTTTCATACCTCTGCAAAACTCATACGCCAATGGACCATTGGCCATTATGTCTTCGAAACCAGATCGGATCGAGTCCATTGATTCCTGCAGAAATTGCACTCCCTTGGTGGTCTCAACAAAAATATTGCCCCGTTCATCAATAGCAACGACACGCTTAGACTCTTCGGCTTCCCAACCCTGATCACGGAAGATTGTCTGGAGGGATTTCTTATCCATATTCTCATTTATCTTCCCTGTCCTTATGAGCTCAATCACCTCCGGCGTCAACGGTTCTATTCCAACAAATAGCTTATTGTGTCTGTTGGGTGACTTTGCCATGATCGGGCCGGCCCTACCCCTTACCGTCTCCCGATAGTTTATCAAGGGTTTTGAGGTTATAATCTCCAGTTTCTGATCCTGCAAAAGGCTGGTTGCGATCTCCAAATGAAGTACTCCCATACCGGCCATAAGCATTTCGCCAGATTCCTCATTGATTCGAATCACAAGATTAGGATCTTCGATACTTAACCTGCGAAGGGCTTCGACAAGTTTCGGCAAATCCTTCGGATGCTTCGACTCAACCGCCATTGTTACAACGGGTTCTGAAACATAGTGAATCGATTCAAATTGAGGTAGCTTTGGTACAGAGCTTATTGTTTCACCGGCTCTCGCATGTTCCAATCCTAGAAGGGCCGGAATATTTCCGGCGCCGATAGATCCTATAATCTCTCTGTGTACTCCCATGTACATGTTGACAGATTGAATCCTGCCTTCTCGTTTGGCACCGAGGAGATAAACAGTTTCACCATTCCTTACGGTTCCAGAGAACAGTCTCCCTGTCGCGACAACACCCGCCTCCTGATCGACATTGATATTTGTCACCATCAATATGATCGGGCCATTATCATCACAGGCCAGGAGTGCTTTTCCAGCATCCGTTTCGAGATCACCGCTCCAGATCTTAGGAATTCTGTATCTTTGTGCGACATGAGGGGGTGGGTGATGTTTCACTACCATACCAAGGATTGCCTCATGGAGTGGGGCAACCTCACTTAGTTTCGATACGTCTCCTTTTGTATACGCATCATATACATCTTTGAAGTTTATGCCGCTTTTGGCGGAAATGTCCGCGTTGAAACCCCATCTATCCTTGGCAGAGCCAAAGGCAACGCTGCTCTCTTTTATGCTGACCTTCCACTTCTCACGATATTCAGGTTCTGCGTAGATCGTAATGAGTTGATTGAAATCCCTAATTATTTCTCCGAGCCACGACTGCATCTTGTCGGGCGCTAATTTTAATTCCTTCACCAGGCGATCTATTTTATTGATGTATAGCACAGGTCGGACTCTCTCCTCCAACGCTTGACGTGTCACGGTTTCTGTCTGTGTCATTACACCCTCAACGGCATCAGACACTACGACCGCGCCATCTATCGCTCTAAGACTTCTAGTAACCCTACCTGTGAAATCAATATGTCCTGGGGTATCGATCATGTTCATAACATAGGCCTTTCCGCCTTGTTCATAGTAGAGAGTAACATTCGCCGCTTTGATCGTCATCTGTCTCTGCTGTTCCAGTTTCATGGAATCAAGGGCAAGGGCCTTACCCGCAACTGAGGGGCTGAGCATCCCCGAGGCTGCCAGTAGGCTATCGCTCATCGTAGTCTATTCGTCTAAACGAGTATACTCGATCAGTTTCCGTGATCTACGTGAGCTATCACGCCGAAGTTTCTTATTTGCTCTTTGTTCCCAAGGGCTTTCTGGATCTCAGCGATCTTGAACTTTGGCATTATTGAGTCAGCTTAAACGGAGTTCAATCAAAGCGTATTTATTCTTTGAGCATAGTCTTCAGATTCTTGATCGTCTGAATGTAGATGTTGATGGAAGACAAGTATTCCTCGACCTCAATACATTCTTTAGAGGTATGGGAGAGGTGTGGATTTCCCGGGCCATATGTTACAACTGGAATATTCAAGGCGGCGCCAAGAATATTCATGTCCCCTGTGCCGGTCTTATGTAAATAAATTGGCTTAACTTTTCGCGTCTTTATTATCGCCCTTGCAAGTGCTCGACTGACGGTGGATGATTTGCTCGCTTCAAAGGGCGGCGTTGAGTCCCCTATCTCGATTGATGTTTTTGGAAAATCGGGATTCTCTTGTAGGCTATTCGCGGCTGCGTGAACCTCTCTGGAAACATCTTGACTTGTGAATCTCGAAGGGTATCTCACGTCGATTGTAAATTGGCACGTCCCCGGCATGATATTCTCGGCGGTCCCCGCTCTAATCCGAGTTAGACATGCTGTAAGGCTTGTATACCGGCTGGCTCCATTGGAGAGCTTTCCTAGATGCGTCTTGATTGCGGACCATACCTCGAATCCTTTCTCAATGGCGTTTTGTGACATCCAGGGGGCACTAGCGTGCACGGGTGATGTTTGGCAGGTGACCTTAATCGACATCCTACCTTTGTATCCAACGGTGATGCTGTGTACTCCGCTAGGCTCTCCAAAGATGGCATAATCGGCTGATATCCCTCCCCGTATGAGTTCCTTTATCCCTGATCCGGAGCCTTCCTCATCCGTGACGGCGGCGAGGATTGTCCTTCCTACATTGGCTTTCTTTAGAGATGAAGCAGCGACGATCATGGCGATTAATGACGATTTTGCATCGACGACGCCCCTTCCGTATACCAGATCCTTCTTCACTCTGACAGGTTGGACTCCGGGGACGGTATCCATGTGTCCACAAAGAAGGAGGACAGGTTTACCAGCTCCCACTTCGCCTATTACGTTGTTGGCTCCGTCTACTCTGACGCTCCGGTAGCCAAGTTCATTGGACATCTTCTCCATTAGAAATCTCGATAGGGAACCTTCTTTCCTAGACGGCGAATAAATTCGCAGCGCGTCAGCTAGGAGGCTTATAGCGAGATCTCTCAATTCACTCACGTAATAGAGGAGTCATATTACATTCTTTCGACCCTAGTCCAAATCTCGTAGGATTATTGAGGTGCAAGTATCCTCTACACCGTCCAACGTTCTAATCTCTTCGATCGTTGACCTAATCCCATCCGTCGTCGAAGCACCCAATATCACCCCTATCTCGTATTCTCCTGTGATTTCATAGACCTTCTGAACAGTTTGTATCGCTCTTATCTTCCCCGAAATGGTAGAGGTCGCCGTTCCAGGTTTGACAACTACCAACACCAAAGCGCTTGAAAGCTTACGCGTGGTCTGGTCTATTGTGAATCTCTTTATGGTTCCCTCATTGAGCAAATTCTGTATCCGTCTTCTGATAGCCGCTTCCGATAGATTGACCTCCTCCGCTATCTCAACAAAAGACGTCCTTGAATTCTTCTTTAGGATCTCAAGGATCTGTTCGTCTAAGCCGTCCATCTCACCAAGATAGAATCCCCACGTAGAAAAGCAATTCTGAGATCGCCTCAGCCAATCCCCATATTACCTTCAGCTTCTCCGAAAGCTTTGTCGAGAATAGCTAGGGCCTTCTTGATCTGGGTGGGCTCGATTACCAACGGAGGTAGGAAGCGGAGTACGTTTCTTCCAGAATACAAGAGCAACAATCCTCTCCTCATACAACTCAGGAGGATATCCCTAATATCAAATCTCGTCTCTAATCCTATTAGGAGACCTTTACCTCTAACTTCTCTGATAGCTGAATGTTTTGCTTTCAGGTTTTCAAGACCATCAAAAAAAATGCCTCCCATCTCTTTGGCTCTTCCTACCAGATTCTCTTTCTCAATAAATTCCAGCGTCGCCTTGAGGGCGGCGCAGACTACGGGGCTTCCTCCCACTGTCGTAGTATGGTCGCCTGTTCTGAACGATGAAGCGACTTTTTGGCTTGTAATCATTGCTCCGGCAGGGAGACCCCCAGCGAGTCCCTTGGCTGAGCAGAGAATGTCTGGAGTCACACCATATGCTTGATGGGCCCACATGTCCCCAGTTCTCCCGAGTCCAGTTTGTATTTCATCTAATATTAAGAGGCTGCCAACCTTGTCACATGATTTCCTAGCTTCCAACATGAACTCCTCGGAAGCGGAATGGATTCCGCTCTCACCCTGGATTGGTTCCAGGAGAACGCCTGCCGTCGTTTCGTCGACTTTTTCCCTCAGAATCCCTACATTTCCGAACGGGACGAACTCCACTTGCGGCAGAAGTGGACCAAATGGATCTCTGTAGCGACGGCTCCATGTAGTCGATAATGCTCCCATAGTTTTTCCGTGGTATGATCCTGTCATCGCTATCAACTTCTTCCGGCCTGTTGCCCTTCGGGCGAGTTTCAGGGCAGCTTCAATAGTTTCCGCACCGCTATTGCACAAGAAGTAGTTTCTTAGATTTGGGGGACATATTCTGTCCAGTGCGAGCAAAGCTTCTGATCTGGCCTCATTGTAAAAGGAGCCATGACATGTCGTAATTTTTTCTAGCTGTTGATTTATCGCCTTCCTCACATGCGGATTGGAATGTCCTACAAGGGCCACCCCGTATCCGGCCATGCAGTCTATGTACTCTCTCCCGTTTTGATCCCAGACCACTGACCCACTACCCTTTGAGAGGACGACTTGAAATTTCTTGTAGACCGGTGCAAGATGCGAGTCCTCGACGCCCATTACTTCTCTACTGTCCAATAGTAATCACCGTGCACCTTTTATGATCTAACGCTGAAGAGATAGGATCTTGAACGAGGCCGGACGTGATTATTGCCTCCTTCGTTCCTTGATCTAGGGCCTCCAAACCTGAAATCACTTTCTTCTCCATCCCGAAGCCAATCTTGGGTAAGAATCCTTTTGCTTGGGAGTAGCTGAGCCTCTCAACGAGTTCTCCGTCAATTAGTACGCCATCTACATTGGTTAGGAAGATGACGCGATCCGCGTGCATGCCTCCTGCGATGTGCGCTGCCGCTCTATCTCCATCCACATTCAGGAGGTCAAACTCTTCACTTATTGCGACGGGCGAAATGACTGGAGTGTATCCTTCTTGCAATAGCGATGTCAGTAATTTTCCATTAATTCCAGAGATTTTCCCTGTATATCCACCATCGATAACCCTTTTCCTTCCTCTCTCGTCAATGATTAGTAGCCTTTTCTTCCTATTTGCTTTAATTACCCCTCCGTCTACCCCGCCTAGTCCTACGGCACAGATTCCTAGCTTTAGCAGGGCCGCCACAATCTCCTTACTGATCTTACCTATCATCACCATTGCGTAGATAGACGCAGTCTCTTTGTCGGTGAATCTACTTCTGATTCCACTCGGAGAGACAATAAACTTCTGTTCCTTGCCAAGTTTCTCCGCGATATTTGTCACTTGTGCACCACCACCATGCACAAGGACGATTCGTTCCTTACGGACAAGGCTCTGAAGATCAGAGAGGATGACCTGGCTGATCCCTTTTCCTAGGATGCTTCCCCCGATTTTTATGATAGTTGTCAATGCTGATTAAACCGGATGAATTGGCGGTAGCATGAGCCCCATGGTTTCCTCGTAGTTCATCATGAGATTCATGCTTTGGATAGCGATCCCTGCGGCACCCTTCACTAGATTGTCCGTCGCCGAGAGCACGACCAAATGGCGCCGATCTCTATCGACATCAAATCCAATGTCACAGAAATTTGAACCGACCAGAATCTTTGGGTCAGGATATCTGTAAACTCCTTTCCGATCTCGAATGAATCTGATAAACGGCTGACCATCATAGAAACTCCTAAAAACTTTCCATATATCTTGGACACTGTAGTCGCGATTAAGGGTCAGGTAACTGGTGCAGAGAATTCCTCTAACTATGTTTACGGCATGAGCGGAGAGGGATATTTCGAATTCAGGTGAGTACGCGGAAAGCTCTTGTTCTATCTCTGCTGTGTGCCGATGACCCACTGGCTGATATGGTCGAATTACGCCGTATCTTTCGGCATGCAGAGTGGCGAGGCTAGGTTTTGTACCGGCCCCCGACGAGCCGACCTTGGCATCAATTATCGCTCTTTTTTCGACTATTCCACTATGCGCGAGCGGTGCAAGTCCGAGGATTGAGGTAACCGCCATGCATCCAGGGGCTGAGACCTGATCTGAGTTTTTTATCTCATCTTTTCTAAGCTCCGGGATTCCAAGAGTGAATTTCTCAAGTAGATCGGGATGTGGATGTGTGTAGCCGTACCACTTTTCATAATCCTTTGCGTTTCTCAATCTATAGTCAGCGCTCATATCTACGACTTTGATCCCGGAATTAACGAGGGTCGGCATGACTTTGAGTGCACTGCCGTGGGGAACTGCCGTAAACACGAATTCACATTGTTTCAGGATCTGATCAATATCGGGGCTGGAGAATTGTAGGTCAGTAAACCCCCTAAGATTCGCATGTATCCGATGCACATAATCCCGTTCGTACTGTCTCGAAGTTGCGATAGTGACCTCTGTGTTCGGATGGAGTAATAGTAACCTGAGCAATTCCCCCCCTACAAATCCGGATGCTCCTAGTATACCTACTTGCAAGGTTCGCTACCTCTTAGCCTCTTGCACCAGGTAATCAACTATCTTGACGGCAATGTCGACATTCGAAACTTGGGATGCCCCTCTGAACTCTACATTGCTGTTTACCTCGTGGACGACTAGGCCCTCCGGTCCTTCCATTGCGTCAACGCCTAAGATACCCCCTCCTACCGCCCCTGAAGCCTTCAAGACAATGTCCTGGAGTTCGGAGGTTATTTCACAATACTCAATTCTCCCACCCTTCGAAAAATTGGTTCTCCACTCTCCCTGTGGTGAATATCTGTAATTGGCTGAGATTAGCTCATCACCGATTACCACAGTTCTGATATCTCGCGGAGGTCTAGGAATGTGTTTCTGGATGTAGTATATTTGATTAAACAAACCGTTAGTATCTTCTCGCATCTCTATTAGGGCAGATGCTGACTCCTTGTCATTTAGTCTAGCAACACCCCGACCCCAGCTTCCGACGATAGGTTTCAGAACGGAGGGATAACCCAAGAGGTCTGCCGCATTTTTCGCAGCCTCTCCTGAGAAAGTGAATAATGTCTTGGGAGTAGGCGATCCTCCTTTCTCAAGGTAAAGTGTAGTGAGAAACTTGTTCCCGCAGATCCTGCTCACCTCGGAGGAATTAATAACCTTAATGCCCTTTGCCTCCAAGAAAGATGCAACATGGAGCCCTCTGAAATAACTAACGCACCTTTGTAGAACTAGGCTCCCCAACTCTCGTTCGACTTCCTGGTCTCCCTTGCTACTATCCAGGACTAGCTCCTTGGCGTCAATCCTTCGGATTGATAACCCCTGATTCTCAACCGCCTTTGAGATTGCTTTCTCTTCCCAACGTATCCTGTCATACACCAGGGTGATTGCGATCGTCAACCCACATTGACCCTTTTGTTGCTATTCGCCCCAGTCCTCTCCGACCGGTTCGGCAGGCTTCAACTCCACTGAGTTCGATCTTGTTTTCGCGACCTCATATTCGAGTCCACAATCAGGGCAGCTGACAATCTCACCCGACAAAGCGTCGTCGGGAATTACTATGGTCCCATCGCAATCACTGCACTTCTTGTCCAATAGTCATTTCACCTCCTTTAGATTCTTGATTTCATTCTGCAAGGCTTTCTCAGATATCTCAATCATCTCGCGTTTCCCGTTCACAAGGGAAGAATAGGATGAAATTCTTTCCCATCGGTCTGATATCATTCTAAGAGATTCAGCTGGAGATGGTCCACCCCTCGTTTTCTTGCTCTCTACGTTCTTATGAGGATCTAGGATGAGGTCTAGCTTAGCGGGGTCAATATGCAATTCCTTGCCAATTATTCGTTCCGCGGTTTTTCCGAGGTTCTCAGTAACCGTTTTTCTAAATGACTCATTCTTCTCTATTGCCGATCTGACGAGGAGACCGACGATGTGGTGAGCCTTTCTGAACGGTATGTCGGAGTCCACCGAGAGATAATTTGCGAGATCTGCAGCACCCATTTCATCTCCGATTCCTTTCTCAATTTGATCTTTCTTGAACACCGTCTTCTTCAGCATCTTTCCTAGGATCCGTACGGAGGCTCGGGCATTTTTCAATCCTTCCCAGAGCTTGGGAGTCATATCCTGATAATCCAGATTGTATCCAAGAGGAAGCGATTTCATCATATGAATAGATGCGGCAAGGTCGCCAAATATGATAGACGACTTCGATCGAATTACTTCTGCGACAACTGCGTTCTTCTTCTGAGGCATGATACTACTGGTCGAGGCGAATTCATCTGGGATTTCTATGAATGAGAACTCGGAACTACTCCAAAGAATAATTTCGTTTGCAAATCTCTCGACATCCGTCATTAAAAGGGAAAGGAGGGATAAGATCTCGATTAGAAAGTCTCGGGCCGTCACTGCATCGACCGAGTTCTCAAGTATTCCTGCAAATCCGAGGAGATGGGCAACATATTCTCGGTCCAGATCCAAAATCACTGTTGCAACAGCACCGGCGCCCATAGGAGATGCATTTACCCTACTGTAACATTCCATTAACCTCTCTAGGTCTCTTGCGATTGCATCGTGGTATGCAAGGAAATAATGTGAGAGGGTTACTACCTGGGCTCTTTGGAGGTGTGTATATGCAGGAAAAACCATGTCCGTATTTGCCTTGGCGATTTCCAGTAGAGTTCGTTCCAGGACGATGATTTCATCTAAGAGCTCGAGGAGTCTCTCTCTTGAGACCATTCTGATCGCAGTCGCAACTTGGTCATTCCTACTCTTCCCCAAGTTCATCTGGCCTCCCGAGTCATCTCCAGCTTTGCTCGAAACATACGCCTCGATATTCATATGAACATCTTCAAGTTCAACATTGAGGGGAAAATCTTCGGGCATTGAGTCTAGGACCTCAATGCAGGCCATGGCGTCTTTCTTTTTGATTAAGCCCTTTTTCAAAAGCATGAGGAGGTGTACGATATTGATTTTTCTAACGGCGTTAGCTAGGATTCGGTCGTCAGATACTGAGCTCGTGAACTGTAAGGTCTCGTCCAGAGCACCGGCTAATCTCCCACCTCTCAGGACATCTAGGTCGCTCACTTGGCGACCGCCTTCGCGAGTCTAGATTGCATTCCCCAGATCTCAATGAACGCTTCAGCTGACCTTTGGTTGAATGTTGAATTCTCTCCATAAGTTGCAAGGGAAAGATTGTAAATAGACTTCGTTGATTCCCTACCTATTACCCGGCAACTTCCTTTATGGAGGCGTATCTTCACGTGCCCCATGACTCGTTTCTGTGTGGTATCGATAAACGCGTTCAATGCCTCGACAAGTGGGTCGATCCATAGGCCAGAATAAACCATCCAGGCCCATTTGGCCTCGATCATCGCCTTCACTTCAAGTTCTTGCCTGGTCAGAACTAGCTTTTCAAGATCCTTGTGAGCCTCGATAAGCGTGAGGGCTGCCGGGGCTTCGTAAATCTCTCTTGATTTTAATCCCATAATCCTGTTCTCAACATGATCGATTACGCCAATACCATGCATCCCTGCTTTTGAATTGAGAGTCGAGATTATGTCAACGGGGTCTGCTGGATTCCCATTGATGGCAGTTGGTACACCATCCTCAAATCCGATATCAAGATCTTCGGGACTGTCTGGTGAGGATGAGATACTCCTAACCCATTCGAATATCTCGGCCGGGGGTTCGACGGCAGGATCCTCCAACGTGCTCCCCTCGATCGATCTACCCCAAAGGTTTTGATCAATACTGTACTCAGATTTAGTTCCCAATTCCAGTGCGATTTTCGAGGCGTATTCCAATTCAGCTTCTCGAGATAGATTCCACTCCCTTACGGGGGCAATGATTCTCGCTGATGGAAATAGCGCCTTTATAGTAATATCAAACCGCGCTTGATCATTTCCTTTTCCGGTGCACCCATGTGAGATTATGGATGAACCTTCAGATTTGGCTACGCCAACAAGTTTCTGAGCAATCAGCGGTCGAGCCAATGCAGTAGCGAGAGGGTACTTTCCCTCATAGAGAGCGTTTGCCCTCAAAGCAGGGAATACATATTCCTTAGCAAATTCCTCTCGGGCATCTATCATGACATGCTTTGACGAACCTGCAAGATACGCTCTCCTCTCAATCATTTTCAAGTCCTCTCCTTGCCCTACATCGACAGTAAGTGTTATCACATCGTATCCAAACTTCTCCCTTAGCCATGGTACGGAGATTGAAGTATCTAGACCACCAGAAAACGCAAGTACCAGACTCTCCGTCATTGTTGACAACAAAAAATCAATCGAAACGTTTTTAACGGTTTTGGTCAATAACGGCCGTTATTGGGTATGACTGACCCAGATCTGGTCACTCTATCGATTTCCAAGATTGTTCGCAATATTATTGAGGAAGATCTAGCCATCCAGGATGGCATCTTCAGAGGGTACGCCAATATGAGTAGCGTTTCTAGAATTATTCAGCCTCTAGTAGAAAAGATTACGGAAAGAACCGTGAGTCTTGAGGCAATAACCACTGCGTTGAAGAGGATAGCGCCTGTCTACAAGGAATTTTCTGCGGGTGTTAGCGAGGTTATCGCGAAAAGTACAATTAACGTCAGGACCGATGTGGCCAAGCTATCTGTGGTGAAAACGCGAAAAAACATCGAAAAGATGAGGAGGAAGTTGATCACTACTGAAGAGGAGGTCTTGCAGATATCGGAGGGAATCTCAGCATTCACAATAATATTTGACCAGTCTCTAAGGAGGGATCTCCTAAAACATTTCGGAAAAGACATCTTGGAGGACGAACCTGATCTAGCGGCTATTCTTGTCCATAGTCCACTCGAGGTCATTAGCAGGCCCGGATGTGCATTCGCGTTCTACTCACAGGTCTCGCGGCGGATGATAAACATCCAAGACACGGTAAGTACGTATACTGATACGCTGATTGTAGTTAAATTGGAAGACGCGGGGAAAGTATTTTCTGCACTAACCGACTTGCTGGGTATCGCGAGGAGATTCAGTTCTTCTAAGAGTAAGTAATGATCGGTGGAACTTGACCTTGTATCCACAAATCACCCCGAACTACGGAGAAAACTCAAGACGCAGAATTCTATCTGTTATTGAGACTTCCACTGAATATTCTCCGGGAAGAAAGAAACCGCGAATTTCAATCGAATCAAATTGATCTCTCCATTCTGAGAGGTCTACGATACGATCTCCCGTGATGAGCCCGCCCAAAGCCCAGTACGTTATGATTATCTGATCCATTTCAGAAGTCAGAGAGAGTATCGCCACTGGCACTTCAACCACAAATTCACGCAGAAAATCTTCTTCCGCAGTCGCCCTCATCTCCAATTCAAAACTTTGAGAGAACTGGGTGGATACATTTTCGATTTGAAATCTCAACCCAAGGAATAATCCGCCAACGGAAACGACAACTAGGAGTATATACAGGGCCGGCCTGCTGATTCCTTGGGAAGCTCTCTGTGACATGAGAATCACTCACCGGTCAAGTTTCGCCAAAGATCTAGAAGATCAACTCTATACTGAAAATGAGGCCATGGAATCCACTCTCCTCTGGCTTCCACCCTGGGTATCCAGATACTCGATGCAGTAATTCGCTCTGGAAGGCTGTCGTCTGTGATCGTGGCAATGGAGGGATATTTTCCAAGCTCAAGTGCGAATTCAATCTGAACTTCTTCAGATAGTAGAAAATCGAGAAAAATGAGGGCGGCGGATTTGTTTGGGGCGTTGAAAGGTATTCCTGCATGCCCGCCAGAAATTATTGACCCCTCGACCGGTAGGTATACTCGGATCTCAGGGGGAAAAATCCCGCCGTCTGCTACATATGAAAGAATCTCATCATATCGTAGGTACGCGAACGAAAGCTCTCCTTCGATAACGGCTTCAAGTGCGTTTTGCGGGGCCTCTTCTTCAGGCATTGGGAATTCTTCAAGCTCCGGCTCGTCTTCTACCTCGAACCCGAGTGCCGCTGGCCATTCCGCCTCGAGGGTACTGTCATGAGGACGAAAAGAGTATAGATCCTTTCCCCCACGATCGATGACGACTAACATTAGGGCTGCTGCACCTGTGTCGGTTTCAAGCGGATTGGGCACAAATAATTGGTCAGGGTCTATCCGACCCTCGTCCTCTCCCGATATTAGTTCGATCATTTCTCCCAAGTCTAGCAGTAAATCGTCGAGGAATTCGGCGTTCCCTACCAACACGTACTGATCTATCCATATAGTCACAGAGCTCCCGTCATTCGTGATTCCTGAGACGCCTCTTCGAAAGATTTCCTCTATCTGTGATGCTTTGTCTAGCTTGCTTCCAGTTTCGGCAAACAGGAGACTAGCGTCAAGTGATCTGCCCATTGCTTCATCCCCAACTAAAGCCAAGTCTAGGAGGCCGACGCGGCGACCACCTAACCTCTCGGCTATGAGTCTCTGAGTAAGACCTGACCAATGACCTGTCTCGATCTCGACTGAAATATCATGTTTCTCTTGGAACTCTGGGATAATTGTAGTTTCTAAGAAACCGCGGACTCCAAGGTCAACATCGAGAAATATTCTGATCTGACCCTCTTCATTAGCTTGATTCAGTATACCTTCCCATGATTCCGGTACCTCCGTTGGCCCCGAAGTGTCTTGAGAGAAGAACGTAATAATTACAAATCCCGCAGCTGCAAGAATGCCGACCGAGGCGACAATGTAGATCCATTTGGATGAGCGAGGGCTCATGGGGAGCTACAATGCCCTTCCCGTTTCTGCATCGAATAGAAGCATTTTCGATCCGGTGAAAACGAGTTGTGCCCTCTCGCCAATTTTGGCTTTATATCCAGCCTTTGTCTTAAGTTTTACAATACTATCACCCATCTTAAAGTCAATCACGGTACTATCACCGGTAGACTCCAGGAGATATATCTCAGCTTCACAGAAGAGCGTCGCCCCTTTTGATCCGATTTCTATATCCTCCGGGCGAACACCGAGTTTCAACTTAGCACCGATTTCGAGATCAGTTAGTTTCGATATCAGAGATTTTGGAATTTCGAGAACACAGTCTTCCGCGGCATGAAGAGTAGTTCTGTCGTTGTTCCTCGCGAGAGTACAGCTGATCAGATTCATAGGCGGATTCCCGATAAAGGAGGCGATCCACGCATCAGCAGGCTGATTGTATATTTCTTCGGGACTCCCTATCTGAAGAAGCTTGCCATCTTTTATCACTGCTATCCGATCTGCCATGCTCAAAGCTTCGGTTTGGTCATGCGTCACATAGATCAGAGTCGTTTGAAGTTGCTTCTGAAGTCTCTTAAGCTCCATCCGCATTTCAGTCCTGAGGGCAGCATCGAGATTCGACAAGGGTTCATCCATGAGAAAAACATTGGGCTTTTTTACAATTGCCCGACCTAGGGCAACCCTCTGCTGTTCCCCTCCGCTCATTTCCTTGGGTTTTCTTTTGAGAAGATGACTAATCTTAAGGAGACTGGATACTTCCTTTACTCTCTTTTCCACTTCTTCTTTCGGGGTATGTTTGACTACAAGTGGAAATGCGATATTGGCTTCAGCGGTCATGTGAGGAAAGAGTGCGTAGTTCTGGAAGACCATTGTCATGTTCCTGTCTCGAGGCGGTAATTCATTTATACGAAGATCGTCAATGTGGATGTCTCCTTCATCCGGAGTTTCGAGTCCCGCAATCAATCTTAAAGTGGTTGACTTTCCTCCGCCAGAGGGACCCAGTATGGTCAAGAACTCTCTATCTCGTACTAGTAGATCAAGTTTTTCAACAGCTGGAACATCACCGTACTTCTTACTGACGCCCGTTAGCCTTACCTGAACCATCTTTCGTACCTCCAGCAGATATCTTCCTTCCTATATGACAAAACCATTACTTAGCGGCCCCTAAGGTTACTCCGCGTACGAGATACTTTCTCACCAGAAGGACGATTACTATTGCAGGGATTAATGCAAGTGTTCCAGCGGTATTTAGCTCATCAAAATCAAGAATCTTGAACCCCTGTATAGATTCTCCAAAACCCGACCATACTCCCCTGCTTACGGTTTTGCTTCTTGCCCCAGTAAGGATTAAAGCATACAGGTATTCATTCCAAGTCGCGACAAATGCGAAGAGTACCACGGCCACCATACCTGGTATCACTAGCGGTAGAGCAATCCTACGCATAATCGTCATATCTGAGGCGCCTGACAGGAATGCAGCCTCGTAGATCTCCTTTGGAATATCTTTGAAAAATCCTCTCATCATGAGTATTACAATTGGCAAGTTCAAGACTAGATAGATGATTGCCATTCCTTGAAATGTGTCGAAAAGGCCTAGCTGCCCATAGACAATGAAGAAGGGGACTAGAACAGCGAAAGGCGATATGGTTCTGAGGGCCAGAAGTCCTATTGTTAGGATAGTCTTGCCTCGATATTTATACATGGCAAAGCTATAGGCCGCTGGTATTCCGACAATTAGAGCAATTGAAACGCTACTAAGAGCAATTATCGAACTATTGAAGACAAGCCTTGGCCAGGCTTCTATTCTGAACGCCTGCAAGTAATTTATCGCCGTTGGCATCAAGCCTCCAGTGCCCTGAAAGAACTGGCCCACGAAACTTACTCCCCTTCCTGAATAGAGAGGACCGAGGTCGATTTCGAACGACTCTTGGACGCTGGTCGCAATTGGGTAAATGACCCACCAAGAGGCGAATATCAGAACGAGATATCGCAGACGATTTTTTCTTTTTGCCATTTAATCACTATATACCCTAGCGGTGTATCGAAGTGCGAACACCGCAAAGACCAAGATGATGGCTGTCGATATCAAAGCGATAGTTGCAATCGCTGCCAATGGGAAGTCATAGACAGAGGAGGTCAGAAGTTTCCACATGAGTACACTAAACGTATCCACAGGCGATCCGAGGTCGTTTTGCCCGAGCCAGAAGGTCCAGGCGAAAGGGATCTCGAACGATTTGAATGCGTCTATAACTCTAAGGGTAAGCACGAAACCTAAAACAGGCGATTTAATGATGGATGGGAAGATGACGCTCCTGAAAGTCATCCAACTGGAAGCCCCGTGGATTTCTGCGGCCTCGAAATGCTCCTTAGGAATCCCCTGCAAGATAGCCAATGTCACCAACATGATCAGCGGGGCCCATAGCCAGGCATCAGCAAGAATTATTACACTATAAAATGCTGCGGGTTGAAAAAGGTCAATAGAAATTCCTAGACCGGTCCCGTAGAAAAGGAGTGTATTTATGTCATCCCAAATGACATTAGGAGAGGAAAGGATCCCCAAAACTATTGGAGCAACGGCGAGAGGGACGACTAGGATGGAATAGAATAATGACCGGGCTCTGAAGTTTCCAAAGAGAGCTAATCCCAAAATGATTCCCACAACAAGCTCAACAGCTACAGCTCCTACAACTATCAAGAGTGTCACACCCGCAGAGTTCCAAAAAACTGGAGCTAACTCTCCAAAAAGAACAGAGATGTAGTTTTGGACTCCCACGACTTGGATCTCTGGTGTCGTTATGGAGAATTCTGACAGACTCAAGATGATTGAAAACAGGATTGGATATGCGCCGACAACCAATGCAACCGTCACTGCTGGAATCAACAACAGATACTGCAGTCGGTTCAAGTGATAGTGACAGGGAATTTCCAATATATATGTTCGTTAGCGAATACTAAAACTTCGACATACAACTGTCAATTCCGACAGATCCTGAAATCGTTCCAAGAGATGCTGTGATCAGTCCCGAAACATTCTTGTAGATAACAGCTTTTTCATCGGACGTCGGCGCAAAAAAAGAATTGATGAAATATCCAGGGCCGAAGGATCAATATCGGCGAATAGAGAGGCGTTACATAACAAGAATCGGTGTCGGACTTATCATCATCGTGATCACCGTTCTAGGCAACATCGGAGTCAACCTTGGATTAACCTCGACCACAGTGGAGGTGCAGCGTGGAGTGGGCGAGGACCCAGAAGAGGTTCTGATCTCTTTTGACCGCAACAACTCTATAGGAATTCTGGGTATTGCAGCAGGGAGCATAGTGAACTTCTATTCGATCAATAAGTATCGCAGGGATTATTCAGAGATCAAGGGAAAAGAACCTCGACCATCGGGACTCTTTGTTGGTGTAGGTATTGTACTGACCTTTGGAGCTATGGCGCTAGGTTGGTTCGGTTTGATAGGATTCTGATTAACCGACGATTCTGACCCCTTCTCCTATGTTAGACTTAATGGCGTTAAGATTGAGACTCTTGATTCCTGAAAGGACTTCTTCGACATACTCCGGATACGTGTTAATGAAAACAGATGGTCCTGTTTGCATGGAGAAGAAAACTGGAAGGTGCCTCTCGCTTCTAAGTTTCCGAACAAAATCTATTACTACAAGACTCTCTGGCCGGAGGAGGACTAGCCTGCCGGGACCTGTCATCGTAATTGCGTGCAGTTCCAATGAATCCAATTCCGCGAGCTCCGCTACTCTCTCGAGCAACCCGGATTTGATTGCTTTCTCCATTTCATCAACCCTTTTTCTTGCAACATCTATTCTGGAAACGAAAAACGCTGATTTCTCCGCTTCCCTGTGAGCTTGCTCTGTCGAGAAATCTGCACCTAGCGGAACTATGACCATGCCCATATCAAGGTCCCTTGGTCCTGCAAATCTTTGTGAGAAAGATGAATCATTTCCATGACCAGCGTACCATCTGGAATACTCTCCAGTGACGCTCCTACACGCCGAGCCGGCAAGATGCCTTGCTATTGTCGAAATAAGTTTCAAATCCCAGCCGATATCCTTTTCGAGTCCCGCTGCTTTGAATGCGGCGGCAGCGAGAGCTGCTCCTCCTGACGAGGAGTAGCCGAGACCTTTGACCTCGCCGAGAGGTAGATTGTTGCGAGATGTTACCCTGACCCTATCGCTGAGTTTAGCTCTCTGTCTTATTATGTCAATAATAGATAACGCACGAGTTAGGACATCACCTTTCCTATCGACCCCGTCAATGCTGATGGAGTCCTCTGCAAAATCCCCGAACTCGACAGTAGTTGTAGTCGCTAGCGAATCTAGGTTGACTGAGATACTATCATGATACGGGAGCCGAAGTTTCCAGTCTTTCAGGCCATGATATTTCACTAGTGCCTGCATCGGATGAGCTACCGCTGTGGCTTTCATAGCTTTTCACTGTATCATCATTCTGAGCTTTCCGCGACATGCAGGATCCCTTAGCTCTTCTGCCATAATCCTGGGCAGATCAACCGCAGCGCTGTCGCTGCCTACTGCAAGCGTTCTGGGTGAAGAGAATGCGCTTTTTCGTATCACGATCTCCTTCCCGTCTGTTAGGGTGAGGTGAGGACTCCCAAAAGCCTTTATCGAGAAAATACGATTATGGACCTCAATGTAGATCTTGATTCGCGATGTAGTCATTAGTTTTTTTCGGAAATCAACATCAATTTGATTACACGCCTTGGAGGCCCGAACTCCAATAATGCAGTCCCCATTCTCGGTCAAGTGGTTTTCCCTCGTGATCTCGAGGGTCGTTCTATGGAGGGCCCTTATTGCTGGATGTCCAGAGAATTCGATCGTTTCTTCAAGCATTTTCAAAAGGGTTACTCCACAACAATCATAAAACCTTTAAATGCTGATTTAAGGGCACGCAAATTCATCTTTGTTTCCAGCAGCTGCAGGTTATGATAGAGCGATTACAGTATTCTCACCTGACGGGCGGCTTTACCAAGTGGAATATGCGATCGAGACTGTTCGCAGGGGTAGCCTAGCTTTAGGAATCAAGAGTAGCGATGGATCTCTACTAGCGGTCGAGGAAAAGATAAGGAAACTCCAGACTTATGGCCTTACACAGAAGATCTTTCAAGTTGACGACCATATTGGAGTGGCGGCTGCCGGGTATATTCCCGACGCCCGAATCCAGGTTGACCAAGCACGAGTGGTCGCCCAGAGTAACAGGCTTGTCTATGACGAGCCCGTAGATATCGAAATAATGGCTCGCAGAATCGCTGATATGTCACAACAATTTACTCAATTTGCAGGAGTCAGGCCATTTGGAGTCTCCCTGATTATATCCGGGGTAGACAGGAACGGTGCGAATCTTTACCTTACCGACCCAAGTGGTAACTACGTTGCATATGACGCTATTGCCATAGGAGCAGGAAGTGAACAAGTCATGGAATTATTTGAACAAAGATACGATCAGGACCTCAAACTGGACAATGCAATAGTCTTGGCGATGGAGGCTATCTATCAAGTAAGTGAGGATAAGACCGGCGTGAAACACATCAAGATGGCTATTATCGAGAAAGATACGGGAAGACTCCGACGACTCTCGGAAGCTGAGTTGGAGAAGTATGCTGAGAAGGTCAAACCCAGGGGGTCGGACTCTGACACTTCCAAGTCTAAAAGCTAGCCGAATAAAGTTCGTTTATGCTCAGTTCTGAGACATTTGTCCATGACAACGTCAAGTCCAGCGTTCCTAGCACGTTTTGCAGCCTCCTCATTAACGATCCCAGATTGCATCCAGATAATTTCTGGTTTTCCCAGTCTAGAGTGCAACCTAACTGCTTCATCCACAATCGGTGGCGTGTCCTCTGATCTCCGAAAAACGTCTACCATATCGAGCTTCTGAAGCAGCGCATCTGGAATCTGAGAAAGTGAGGGATAGCACTGGAGTCCCATAATCTCATCACTCATGGGGTTAATGGGTATGATCAGATAACCTGCAGCCCTCAGATACTCGGCTACAGAGAAGCTCACCTTGTTTGGGTCTCGTGAGAGACCAACAACCGCTATCGATCGGGTCTTCTTGATAATTGTTCCTAGATAGTCATCCACATACTGAAGATTTTCGATATTGTATTTATCGCTTAATGGAAGGAACAACTCCTTTTATATGAACCAAATGCATTGTCGGGTCGTCATGGAGATGAAAACAAAGGCTTGCCTGAGAAGTTCACCACTGTTCGTTTATCAATTGCCGGTGAACAATTCGAAGTTCTAGTCCGTCCTGAAAGCGCTTTGAGCTTCAAACTAGGGGAAGGAACCCCCCTTCAGTCTGTGGTGGCTTTCGAAGAAATATACTCCGAGGCCTCGAAGGGCCTTAGGGTTTCAGACGAGAAATTGAAAAAGAGCTTCGGTACAACCGAGGTAATGGTAGTAATCGAGAGAATAATCAGAGATGGCGATCTCCAGCTAACTACTGATCAGAGAAGGAAGATGATTGACGAAAAGCGGAAGCAGATAGTCCATTACGTTTCAAAGAATTTCGTGGATCCAAAGACTCACACACCCCATCCGCCGGTCAGAATTGAGCAAGCAATGACCGACGCTAAGGTCCGTATTGATCCGTTCAAGAATGCTGAGGAGCAATCCAAAGCTGTCGTCGAAAGCTTGAGATCGATCATCCCGCTTAAGACAGAACAGATTAGATTCAAGATTGTCGTGCCAGCTCAGTATGCACCGCAA
>JAPUKB010000060.1 GCA_027295865.1 Nitrososphaerota archaeon | reverse complement strand
AAACCGCATCCGCACTCGGCTCTGGCAAGATCGACGATTCTAGAGAATAGAAATATCTCACCATGTGGACATATCACATAAGCCCTACATGTAGGACAGATGAGGTGGTTATCCTCGTCGCAACAAAGAGTTTGCCCACACGACGTACAACCAAGAAAGCGACCCTGAGGAAAGTTCCCGTCATCATCCTCTTCGTCCTCTACGACTACTTGCGCTGGTCGAAGGTCTATCGTTGCCGCCTGCTGATACTGTCTTTTTCTCGCAAGTGTTGCAGCTTGGGTCTTTAAGCTCCTGTTACCAATGGACCCTATAGGAGAAGCTCTGTATGCGTCGTCTATGCTTGGGAAAAATTCGTAAAGGTATCCGTTGTTGTTGTTTCCAACCTCACGATTTATCTCGCGGGCTGATGGAGGTACCCCTCGCTCTTCGTATACCTTCACAATGTAGTCGATAATTTTCTGCCTTCCGACATCTTGTGGCATAAGGAGTTTATGCTCTCGGGCATATTAAGCTAATTGAATAACTCTTTCAAAAAAAATTCTTATAACCTCATACCAAAAGCGAGAAGGCAAACACGCCTAACATCTATAGTCTGATCGTGACTAGAACTCCAACAAATACCAGATAATTCTCTTCGACAGCTAATCTAGGTGTTCTGATGGACACCTCATTTGGAGAAAGGCACCACGGAAAATATGATGGGTATCAGAGCATGAAACATTCGACATTCAGTAGCGGTCAACTAACAGGGTGTTACCATTTGGAGTAGAGAAAACTGCGTGTCGACAGGTGTAGCCAATAGGACATAGGATCCGGTACACGAGTGTCGGTACATGGATTTAGAGCATTGAAAACACCTAGGTATATCGGAGTGTATTGGGAACGTGCAGAACGTCAAGAACGTCAACGGCACGCCAGGAACGTGCACGGAACGCCAGAATGCGTACTGTTACGTTAGGGTACGGTGACTTAGGCGTAACCATGTCCCGGGATGTGGTTGCACCAAGTGGTTGCACCAAGTGAACGAGTCCATTACTCTGCTAAAGCACCTTCATGCCCTGCACTTTCACCTAAACCTCCTCGGATCAATAATAGCTCTGGAAGCATGACAGCTCAAGTAGGCTTTGTCCAGAGAGAGGTAGGCTTCGACCTATCTTGCGGGCCAGGGAGGTTGATACTTTTACCTTCTCGAACGATGGGGATGGTCGAAGTTAGGCTTCCCTCCTTTTTTTCGTCAACATAACCATAGCTAGGGCTGTGGACTCTAGGACGACGAGGGGCTATCGATCTAAAGGGGTTGAAACGGGGCCGCTACCGCGGACGCCACAGTTTAGAGATTGACAGAGATCTTCCAGTCATACACTTAAGTCAAGCCACATCAGGTGTGCAACCGCTCTTATCTGGTTCGACATTTAGCCACAGCGTGCGCTTGGGATTCTCCCTTCATTTTGGGACTATTTCGAGCCCACATGAAGAACCGTTTTCGGTTCGGGTACCACCGGGCCCTTCTCAATCTGCACTCTTGGGGCTATTGCTAGAGTGCATACTCTTACTGTATTGCCCTTCCAGGATCTCCTCAACTTTGAGGAAATATAGGCGTGTGGCAAAGGGCATCGTGCCCAAATTCCTCTCGATGGCCTCTACTATGAATGGGACGGCTCTTTTCGAACTCGTTAGCGCGAACTTCATGGGAAGAACTGGATCTTGGACCAATTTTATGCTCCCCTGGATGTCATCGGGAGAGATCCTTTGTGCACACGAAATCACTGCCTCGAACCATCTGCCCAGGACCTCAGGATCAAGACCGGTCTTTGCGTCACTGATGATTGTGGAAAGCCTATTGAGGAAATCTACCTCTACATTTTCAGGCATACCGTCGTGACACCCATAGCAGTAAAACATGGACAAGTCATCTTTTCCCAACTTGAGAGTCAGGCAACAGGAAACCTCAAAAGGGCACTAAATTTATTGAGAAATAGGAAAATGGCCCAAGACCCCAAAAGAATTGATGACCTCTTGGATTTCAAAAGGATCGAAGAGGCTGTCAAGGAGCATTGGGAGGCGATTGGTCTCCGTGAGCTAATACATGATGAGGTATCTAAAAATTCTGCTACAGGGTACGTAGAAGGACCGCCCACCCTGAATGGAGAGCCCCACCTCGGGCACCTCAGGGGTAGAATCATGAAGGATCTCTGGTATAGGTTTTCGACCCTCAAGAAGCTGAACATCATTTTCAGGGCAGGGTGGGATACTCAGGGACTTCCTGTCGAACTACAAGCGGAAAAAGAATTGGGCTTGACCGGGAGCAAGGTCGAGAATCTGAAGAGGGTTGGTGAAGAAGCACTTGTCCGCGCTAGCAAGAAACTTGTAACTAGATACCATGAGAAATGGAGGGAGGCTGATGAGCTTCTTGGAATTTCACTAGACCAAGAGAAGGCCTATTGGACACATAAAGATGAATTTATCGAAAGGGAGTGGAAGTACCTCGAAATTGCCTGGAAGAGAGGTATTCTCAAGGAGGGAAATGGAGTCGTGGCATACTGCCCAAATTGCCAGACCTCTCTCAGTCACTCTGAAGTAGCTCTGAAGTACGAAAAGGTCCATGATCCTTCCCTCTACTTCAAGGTGAAGTTACTCGAAGAGAACGAGCCCTATCTTATTGTTTGGACGACGATGCCTTTTACGCTTGTAACCGACATGATGATCGGTGTAAATCCCAAAGCAAACTATTGTTACATTAAAAAGGACGATGGGAAACGCTGGATAATAGGAGAGGAAATGGTTCCGGAGATCATGAAAATGCTCCGAATAGAGGATTACTCTATAGAGCGTGTTGTCGCCGGGTCAACCTTCGACGGAAAACGATACGTACATCCACTTGCTAAGAAACACATCCCAGCTCTTCAAGATCTAGCGGAAAAGGGCCAAGCGCACATAGTTGTTGCTGAGGAGTTCGTAGAAACCAACACAGGAACTGGAATTGTTCACCTGGCGCCTGCAAACGGAGAGATCGACTTTGAGGTGGGTAAACGCAGACACCTTCCAATTTTTAATCCGATCGATAGCTTGGTAAAGTTCACTCCTGAAGCCGGTAGTTTTCAAGGGCTGTTCGTAAGGGACGCCGATGCACTTGTCTCAGAACTTTTGGAAAAGGAAGGAATGATTGTGAAACTCGGTAGTATATTTCATGAGTATCCCCTCTGTTGGAGATCGGGCCACCGGCTCTGTTGGATCACCCGAAGGGAGTATTTCTATTGGGTCGACAGATTAGGTCAGGACGCGGTTGAGGCCGCTGAGAAAGCGCAGTACTACTACGATGCATCCCGAAATAGATTCCTAGAGATCGTGAAGGAGAAGGTCCCATGGTGTATTTCGAGAGATAGAGTTTGGGGGACACCCTTGCCAATATGGCATTGTAGTTCATGCGATGAAAGATTTGGAGCGTTTAGCAGGAAAGAGATTGTAGAAAACGCACTTTCTCTGCCCGATGGAGCTCACTTTGAGCTTCATAAGCCATGGATCGATCGAATAATTCTAAGGTGTCCCAAGTGCGGAAATAAGAGCAAAAGAGAATCCTTCGTCCTTGATACTTGGCACAATAGCGGTGCTGCGCCGTACGCAGCCTTCTCAGATTCAGAATACCACAATCTTTTCCCGGTTGCATTTCTTACTGAGGGGATAGATCAGACTAGAGGATGGGCCTATACCCTCTTGGTAACAAACGTAATATTGACGGGCAAAGCTCAAGCTCCGTTCAGATCTTTTCTATTCCAAGGTCATGTGTTAGACAAGAATGGAAATAAGATGAGCAAGAAGGAGGGAAACATTATCGAGGGAATTCCAATTCTGCAAACCCATTCCGTTGATCTAACCCGATTCTACTTGATGAGAAAATCCTCGCCCGCTGAGAGTTTGAGTTTTAGCCTAGACGAAATGCGTGGTCGTCCTTTTCAGGTGTTGAGCACGTTGTATCATTTACATAAGTACTTTCAGCAAAATAGCGAATACGATCACTTCGATCGAGATAATCATACTGTCTCGTGGGCTAGAGAGAAAAGCCTATTAAAATCCCACGAGGATTGGTTGCTTTCCAAGCTACAGGAGCTCATAGAGGTCGTTTCACAAGGATATGAGGATGGTCGATACAACGACTCGGCTGTCATACTAGAGTCATTCATTATTGAAACGCTCAGTCAATCATACGTCCCCTTAACTCGCGGAGAGATATGGAGTGATGAAAAGCACTCACTCGAGAGACGGCTAGCGATCTATGCGGTTCTATTAATTTCATTAGAGAAAGTCGACATCCTTATGCACCCAATCTCTCCTTTCCTCACAGAGTATCTTTTTCTGAAGCTTGTGAGGACCAAGTCCATTTTCCTACATACCTGGCCCACGCCAGATGAACAGCTTAGGAATCCAGAACTTGAGCGTGATCAAGAGGTTATTGAGACTCTGGTATCCATATCGAATGCCGCCAGAAACAAAGCCCGTTTGAAGAGGCGCTGGCCCCTTAGGAAAGCGACATTTCTCCTGGATGGAACTACCTTAGAAAGAGCGAAACGACAGTCGGGCCAATTAAGAGAGAGAATCAATGTGAAGGAGCTAACGCTGACAACAAGAATTGAAGAAGTTAACTTGATGGTTAAGGCAACATTGCGGATGAAACAAGTATTCCAGCTATTGGGAAATTTGGGACTTAAATCGAGTCACGGTGACCTGAGGGAAAAGTTTGACTTAATGACCGGTCTTGAGATCCTGAACGTGGTTAACCAGAACGGCGGGGTGGAATTTACCATTAACCTTCATAAGATTAAGCTCACTAGAGATGAGATTGATTTTGAGTTCTATTCGGATTCCGGTTATGCAGTTGCCGAGAGATCCGGAATTGTAGCGGCTATAGAGACTCGAAGGGATACTGGATTAGTTGCCGAAGGGTTGGTTCGAGATGTAGCCCGACGATTGCAGAGCCTCAGGAAGGCCTTGGGCCTTAATCCCACTGAGATACTTGAGACGGCTTACATTGCCGGTCTCGACCCCGATGCGAAAGAACTCATCTTGCCAAAAAGGCCGGAGTTGGCATATTTGGTGCGAGTAAAGACAGTTTACCTGACTGGTATTCTTGACCCTGGCATGAAGTGGTACGATGCCGATATTGATGGAAGACCGATTAAGATTTCTATCAAATGAAACCTTG
>JAPUKB010000006.1 GCA_027295865.1 Nitrososphaerota archaeon | reverse complement strand
ATTGAACGGATCGCACAGGCTGTTGTCGGTGGACTGGAGATATCGTTATTCTATGGCCTGCCATTTGGTGCTCTAGCCTTCGTGATGGGATCCCTGATGATTGTGGCGGCGCTAGATCCATCATGAGAAAAATGGATATACCTTCTCATCTTTCTGGTAAAAGTAGTTAGTAATGGCAAGTTTAGAGATTGGGAGTCCTTCAGGAGATTTTAATCTGAAAGGGGTGGACAACCGAAATTATAGTTTGGACGACTTCCGAGAGAAGGAGATTCTGGTGCTTATGTTCACTTGCAACCACTGTCCATATGTGCAGGCATATGAGGCCAGGCTAATATCTATACAGAGGGATTACATCAGTAAAGGGGTAGTCCTTATTGCAATTAACTCAAATAGCGAAATTAGATATCCTGAAGACAGCTTCGATCGAATGGTTCAAAGGGCTAGGGAAAAGGGCTACAACTTCCCCTACTTGCGGGACGCAGATCAGACGGTAGCTGAAGCGTACAAGGCTGAATATACACCAGAAATTTTTGTCTTTGACAAGCGAAGGAAGTTAAGGTATCACGGTAGAATTGATAACAGCAAGGATGAGACCAAGGTTACATCACGGGATTTGCGAGGTGCGATTGACTCAATCCTATCTGGGAAAGAAATAATTCAACCTGAAACTCATGCCTTCGGGTGCACTATCAAGTGGGCCGACGATCATTAGTGGTCTAGACAATTCTCTCGCGTGCGAAGATGTTGATCCCATCCTTATTGATCTTGTATGGGTGAAGTTCGCTGTCGTGGTTGATTCCTCTCATCTTCTCTACCTGAAAGATCCTATTCAACCCCTCAGACCGTACTACTCTCTGTAATACCATCACACCTTGTGCAAGGTACTCTTCTATCTGATACTTTCTTTCTAAGGACGCGTGAGCTAGTTCAGAGACTAGTAAGGCCGTGCAATTAGTTCGGGATATCGCCTCCATCAGCTCCAAAATGGCCTTTCTCCGATCGACGACTTTTGGATATTCCAGCATCAGGCTTGCCAGCGGGTCGACAACTAACCTCTTTGCACCGATTTCCTTGACACTCGTTTCAATCATGTCAACGAGCGTATCAAGAGAGAAATCCTTCTTTCCAATCGCTATATTCTTATCTTGAGACGTACCTAATCCCTTTAATCCCTTGATTGGGGAAGCGTCAATGAAGAGAATCTTACCTTCGTCTTTAAGCTCCCTAAGGTTCCAAGTGAAGCTTGAGGCATTATCCAATATCCTTCGTGGGCTCTCGTCCAACGTGATGAAAACTCCTGGCTCATTATATTCTGTTGCTCCCTTGTAGAGCATCTGTAGCGCAAAGGTTGTCTTCCCGCTCCCCGGACTGCCCAGAAGAAAGACAATATGGCCCTCGGGTATCCCCCTGCCTTCCAGCAGTTCGTCTACCCCAGGAATTCCTGTTGAAATGTAATTGGGCAATACTATGGGTCCTCTAGGAATTAAAGTAATGAAGGAATTATTGACATCTGATTTAACAGCCTCTCTGGGGCCTCCTAGTGTATGGGAATTAATTTAATAAGGTTCAGGAATTCTAATCTTGATTTGTACTTCATGTTGCTGGACTATTAGCATTTCGTTGGAGATAAATCAAATAAGCTGTGTAGAATTCTGTGGATGGAAAGATGGATCTTCTCGATGGAATCGGTTCGCTAAGGTCAGTGAGGAGATTTTCACTTGAGAGGATTGAACCGAGAAAAATCAAGAAAATACTTCGAGCTGCAACGATGGCAGCATCGAGCTCCAATTCTCAACCATGGCATTTTGTCGTAGTCACCAAAGAACAGGTGAAAAGAGACCTTGGAGAGATATTCCTGAAGACCTGGCTGTCCCACGTCCAGTCCTTGGCGATTAATGCAAGATCAAATAGAATTCGACTCATCTACAAAGAAAGTACAAGCATGCTTAGACATACTCGAGCCATCCCGCTCCTCATTATCGCCTGTCTAGATATGGAGAAGGCGAGTCGAATTCCAGAAGCTATGTATGCAAGTATCTACCCGGCGGTTCAGAACCTGATGTTAGCAGCCTGGTCACTTGGGATTGGGTCATGTCTTACCACAAATGGTACCAGCAAGCTTCGGGGAGAGGTCAAAAGCAGGGAACTGCTTGGAATACCAGCGAATGTGAAAATTGCCGCTACAATATATTTGGGATATCCAAAGGGCGAGCTATCTCCACCTAATCGCCAACTCGTCGAGAAAGTCATCCACCGAGAGAAATGGTGACAATAGCTAAGGCCACTTTGTTCTTATTGAATCAACCCAGGCAAATTTCCTCTGCAGCGCTTTTGGATAAAGCTTCGACCACTCCATTTCAACGGACTCTGCCCATCCCTTATACAATCTTGGATCGATGTAGTTACGGAGCGATGTATTGAGATTGTAATCCCTCGTCGCCTTATCGAGCCTAATCTTCAACTTGAAGTTCTCTACCCTCTTAGCTAACCTCTGGACCCCCCTCTCAGTCTTAGCTGTTTGAGATAGAATCTCGATTAGCTTCTCTTCCTTCTTCGCTAATCTCTCATTCCAATTCGGAGGAGGTGTCCTCTTGTGATTGCATCTCTGGGCAGCTTGAAGATTTGCCATCTTCGCATGAAATATCTTAAGATTCTCTGAGTCCTGAGTCTCTATTTCGTTTCCCATGAAATAATCTCTCACTTCATTCGAAGCTTGGTATGTTCTGAATACCTTTGCCGAAAGGCCCTTCATTCCCTTAGCGAGGAACCGATTGACGGCATCTGAGGTTATGTTTTCAAATATTTGATCCCCGGGCTGTTTCCCTTTTGTGAAGTCCTTAATGTTCTTGGAGACTATACCATCAGGATCCAAAGGGAGGGATTTCTGCCACCTAACGCTATCCTTACCGAGAAAGTCGAAATCTAAACCAGAATTAGTAAAGGTGAGATGTTCGACCCTTAAGGTGGTGGCTCCAACAGTATCTGCCTCTTCTTCATCTTTTTCATCACCGACTCTCATCGAGACGTTGTCGATGAGAAAAGCGACCGTGGCAACTTTCCTTACCTTCACATCCCCGTCACGCATTCCAGACAAGATGTTGGACCGCACCTTTTTGATTGCTTTTCT
Source organism: Nitrososphaerota archaeon (assembly GCA_027295865.1). GTDB lineage: Archaea > Thermoproteota > Nitrososphaeria > Nitrososphaerales > UBA57 > B1T1B5. The sequence continues at coordinate 300 of JAPUKB010000006.1, read as the reverse complement.
TAAATGGGCAGCGGTGTCGTACTTTACTTTGTCTCGGCTCTGACGGATGGCGGCGACATCGGATAGCCATACATATTTCATGCTCTCCGAGAGACTATCGCGCCAACTTGCCAGCCATGTAGAGTTATGATCATGGATTATTTTTCCCCATTGGCTCCCTGGAATTGGAGCTACAGGCGGTGCTGCCGTCTCATCTAAGTTCAAAATAATGTCCTCAGGGGATATTCGAGGCTTCCACTTCCCTCTCAACGGGTGCTCACCCCTTCCCATGAAGATGCCAGGCGGCTCAACCATATAATT
>JAPUKB010000059.1 GCA_027295865.1 Nitrososphaerota archaeon | reverse complement strand
TCCGAGGCCCACATTGGCAGACGAACTGGGAACCTCTATCCTTACCTGATCCACGGAACGCAGGATATCTTCAAAGTTTATCACTCTTCCCAATAGTTCGGGTCTTACATCCCAGAGGCATGTATGGTAAGACTAAAACCCCATCAACCTTTTTGACAGTGGATGAAACAGTATGCCAACGTGGCTGTTGGAGGAACCTTTGACCTCATCCACAAAGGGCATAAGATTCTCCTGGCTAAAGCTTTAGAGCTTGGCGAACAGGTCATTATTGGGTTAACGTCAGATGAGTTTGCAAATTCTATTGGAAAAGAATTAGAATATTCTTACAAAGAACGATTGAGCACCCTTGAAAGATATCTTGCAGAAACATTTCCTCAATCACAATACCTAATTTCGAAACTAAATGACTACTTTGGTCCGGCAGTAGTTCTTGATCAGATCCAGGCGATTGTTGTTAGTCCAGAAACTGCAGGTAGAGTGGAGCTTGCTAACAAAGACAGAGAAAGGAGAGGCTTGAATGCGATGCATGTTGAAACCGTCGAGATGGTATATGCGGATGATGGGAAGCCGATCTCGACAACAAGAATAAGAAATAATGAGATAAACTCTGAAGGACAAATTATCTAAATGACTCGCTTTGAAAGGTCGCAAGAAATGCCTATATGTGGGCTGGAAAGTGGACTGATCATTTCGGGGTTCCAGGAATAGTGATAGCCGATGAATAACGCGTCTGTCTCCGCGAGGATGTGCTAGGAATGCCCGGTGATTTCAAAGTGACCCCCTGGGAGGTATCTGGAGATGTAGACTATGATAGGTTGGTCCGAGATTTTGGAACTAGCCATATTGATGACACGATTCTTGAAAGGTTCAGGCAGTACACTGGAGATCTCCATTTTATGCTACGTAGGAAGATATTCTTCAGCCACAGAGATTTAGGGTGGATCCTGGACAGGTATGCGGCCGGAGAGAACTTCTTTCTCTACACAGGCCGAGGCCCATCAGGCCATACACATCTAGGACACCTGGTTCCTTGGATATTCACAAAACATCTGCAAGACAAGTTCGGTGCCGATCTTTATTTTCAAATGACTGATGATGAAAAGTTCTTCCATGATCCGGTCCTTAGTCAAGTAGAAACTCTTGGTTTCAGCTATGAAAATGCTCTAGATGTCATCGCTTTAGGGTTTGACCCTGCTAAGACTTTCATCTTCTCAGACATTGAATACATCAAGACTCTATACAAAATCGCTATTGAAATTGCGAAACATGTCACATATTCAACAGCGAAGGCGGTCTTCGGTTTCGACAACAGCATCAACATCGGTATGATCTTTTTCCCAGCGCTTCAAGCGGCGCCCTCCTTTCTCCCATCTGTCTTGAAGAAGAAGAACATTCCTTGCCTTATACCTGCAGCAATCGACCAAGACAACTACTGGAGAGGTATAGCGCGGGACGTAGCACCCAAGCTCGGCTTCTACAAGCCCGCGCAGATTCACTCAAAGTTCATGCCCGGACTTGGCAAGGGCGGCAAGATGAGTGCTTCCCAACCAGAGACTGCGATTTTTACTACCGATGAGCCTGAATTAGTTGAAAAGAAGATTAGAAACTCTTTCACTGGCGGGAGGGATACCATTGCAGAACAGAAGAAGTATGGTGCGAATCCTGATATCTGTCCTGTTTATCATTATTACAAATTCATGATGGAGCAAGACGACAAGAAGTTGAAGACCATCTATGAAGACTGCAAAGGCGGCCGCCTAATGTGTGGAGACGATAAGACGCACCTCATATCAAAGATGACGCCCTTCTTGAAGGAACACCAGAGAAAGCGAGAAGAAGCTCGTAAGATAATCGATAAGTTCATGATCAAGGACTAGGTGGCTAGAGGGTTTGGAGATAGATAAAACAGAATCAAGAATACCTCTCCACAAGTTGGAGAAGCAGATCCTTGGTGTTTTGAGGGAGAAGGATGGTCTGAACTTTGCCGATATAGGAGCTAAGGCTCAGATCAAGGTCGACCAAGTACGTAGAGCTATCGAGTGGCTTAAGACCAAGGGTCTAGTCGACGAGCAGAGAATTAATGAGAGTATCATTGAACTTCTCGAAGCCGGAAAAAGCGCGAGTAGAAACGGGCTCCCGGAGAGGCGTCTCCTTAATTTCTTGAGGGAAAGGGGTGGCAAGGCCGAGCTTACGGAGATATCCTCCAAAGTTCTCTCTAGCGACGAAACCTCAGCGGCCATCGGTATCTCAAGGACGTCGAAGTGGATAGAGGTCAGGAAGGAGAATGGCCATGCATTTGTTCATCTAAAAGGTGAACCATTGGCAACGCCCGAAGAGGAACTGATTTCAACACTCTCAAGTCCGCGTAGACTCGCGACCTTGACGAACAAAGAACGTATGGCATATTCCTCACTCGCCAAGAGACCCGGTTTTATTCTGGAGGTCGCATCTAAAGAGGTGAAGATCAAACTGAGCAAGGAAGGCCAATCGATCTTAATCGAGGAAGGAAGTGGAATAAATGTTACAGCTCCGCCCCCCATAATCTACTCGGGGAGAAAACATCCACTCCAAATTTTCATGGATGAAGTTAAAGAGATCTTTGTCTCACTTGGATTTGAGGAGATCGTAGGCCCTCTGGTGCAGTCTGCCTTTTGGAACTTTGATGCACTATTCACTCCTCAAGATCACCCAGCCCGGGAAATTCAGGATACATTCTACCTAAGAGATTCGACGATAGCTAGCCCCGCATCTCCCGACCTTCTGGATACAGTGGCATCAGTCCATCAAAACGGTGGAGCTACCGGTTCCAGGGGATGGGGATACAAATGGAACAAAGATCTCACCTCACGTGTAGTCATGAGGACTCACACGACAGCGGTGACCGTGAAGTATCTTGCGGACAAGACGCCCGAGGAAGCTAGAGTATTTTCTGTTGGTCGCGTCTTTAGAAATGAAAAAGTCACGTTCAAGAATCTAGTAGAATTCCACCAAATTGAAGGAATAACTGTGGGAAGTCGGGTAACCTTGAGAGACATCATGGGTCTTCTAAGTAAATTCTACGAGCGACTCGGACTGAAGAGGGTGAAGTTCTGGCCTTCTTTTTTCCCCTATACAGAGCCCTCGCTCCAGTCCATGGTCTACAATGAAAAGCTCTCAAAGTGGGTTGAACTGTGTGGAATGGGGATCTTCAGGCCGGAGGTTACGCGTCCTCTTGGGGTAAAGAATCCTGTTCTTGCATGGGGAGGCGGCCTTGAGAGGCTGGTCATGCTCAGATATGGACTAGACGATGTCAGATACCTCTACGAGAATGATCTTGAATGGTTGAGGAGTGTTCCTCTTTGCCCGTAGTGACAGTCTACTTTGAAAGGCTCAAATCCATGCTTAATGGAGAAATTTCGAGAGAAAAACTAATTGACACAATACCATACTTAGGTTTAGACATCGAGGAAGAAGCAGATGAGTATCTCAGAATTGAATACAATCCCAATCGGCCTGACTTTTCTACCGATTACGGCCTCGCCCGAGCACTGAATAGCTTTCTCGAATTCCATAAAAGTTGGGATGACTATAAGGTCTCCCACAGCGGAGTGGTTGTGAATGTCGATAATTCGGTCGCCAAAGTAAGACCCTATCTCGTAGCTTCTTTGATTAGTGGAGTTGATCTTGATGAAGAATCCATAAGACAGATCATTTCGATGCAGGAGGACATCCACAACGGCATAGGGAGGCGAAGAAGGAAGGTATCCCTTGGAATACACAACTTCGAAGTGCTTAAACCTCCTATAGATTATCTCGCTCTGGAATCGGATTTTTCGTTTACACCTCTTCACGGAACCGAGGAGAAGTCGATCAGCGAGATCTTGGCCCAGACTGAGGTTGGGCAAGAATATGCGCATATTCTTTCAGGATCAGAGTTGTATCCAATCCTAAGAGACGCTGGAGGGACAGTGCTATCATTTCCTCCTATAATTAATGGTGACGCTACAAAACTAACCGGGGTAACGAGGAGCCTATTCATCGAGGTAACTGCGACTGACCTGAATGCTGCACAGAACGCACTATCTGTAATGGTAACGACTCTTGCTGACGCTGGAGGGAAGATATCGGATGTCACCGTGAACTATCGGGACAAAAACAAGAACCTCGTGACTCCTGATCTTAGGCCTCAGTCCTTTGTTGTCAATCTCGATTATGCGAATTCACTATTAGGACTCGAGCTAGACGCCAAGCAGGTTATTGAATGCCTTAGGAGAAGTAGAATTCCTGCAACCTCTGAAGGAGATCGGCGTATTTTAGCGTGGGTTCCTAGATACAGATTCGACTTGCTCCACGAAGTGGATCTGGTTGAGGAGATAGCGATTGGCTATGGAGTGAACAATATAAAACCCACTTTTCCTGAAGGTGCGGTTTCAGGTGCAAGAGAGAGGAGCCAGATCGTCATAGGGAAACTAAAAGACTGTCTCTCAGGTCTTGGCCTTATCGAAGTCTTGACCTTCAGCCTCGTTGGCAGGGAGATGCTCTCTAACGCTAATCTCGATAATATAGATTCCATGCTGAGGGTCACAGATGCAAAGACTGCCGAACATGAGATCCTCAGAAAATCATTACTTCCGTCCATGCTTGCCGTCCTATCTAGAAACATCCACAAAGAATATCCACAGAAAGTATTCGAGATATCTACGGTCTTTTCTAGAGAGGGGGATCATGTTAAAGAGAAACAGCACCTGGTGGTCGCTCTGGCCCACACCTCAGCCAACTTCACGGAAGTAACCTCTCATTTTGTCGCAGTCCTGTCTCAAACTCTAAATGTCCGGTGTGAGGTTCGAGCTGACAAACACCCTTCATTCAGCGAGGGACGCACTGGAGGTGTATTTAACAAGGGTAAGAAAATCGGATATGTGGGTGAGGTGCTTCCAAAGGTGTCCGAGAACTTTGGGCTTAGGGTCCCCGTAGCTGCCTTCGAGATAGACCTGGAACCTTTCCTT
>JAPUKB010000058.1 GCA_027295865.1 Nitrososphaerota archaeon | reverse complement strand
CGGACCCGCAGGGATTCGAACCCTGGACCTCCGGTTCACATCATTATTTCCAATTCCGAAGACCGGCGCCCTATCCATGCTAGGCTACGGGCCCGAAGGCACTGCGATCGTCTGATATTAAAGATGTGGCCGTATCAACCTATCAATGTTCTCGACTAATGGCGGATAAACAACCCCCTCATTTGTGACAATTCCAGATATTAGTTGGGGTGGTGTGGCATCAAAGGCCGGATTGATGATGTTCACGCCCTTTGGGACCATTCTCACCCTTCCTATTCTCACTAGCTCGATGATGTCTCTTTTTTCAATAACAATGGTATCATGATCACTATTTAGGTCGAAGGAAGATGTAGGTGCAGCTACGTAGAAAGGAATCCCATGTTTCTCCGCAAGGACACTTAGCTGATACGTACCAATCTTGTTAAAGACATAGCCATCCCGTGTAATCCTGTCGGCTCCGGTAATTACTTTGTCAATGTGTCCCTTGCTCATCATGTACCCAACCATTGTATCAGCGATAAGGGATACATTGAATCCATCCTTGACTAACTCATAAGTTGTAAGTCTGGACCCTTGCATCTGAGGCCTCGTCTCGGTCGCGACAACATTCACACATTTACCATGTTCTTTGGCGGCCCTAAAAATACCAAGAGCTGTGCCATAACCTACCGTGGCAAGAGATCCTGCAATCTGCTGACTCAGGAAAACCTAGAATCATTTACAGTGAGTAAGAATCGTCTCGCCGTCCTCTATCAGTTCGGCTCCGAAGATACCCATTTTCTTATTGAATAATACATCCTCTTCGGCTATTGAAATAGCCTCAGCGACAATTACATCTCTTATCTTTCTAGCGGGACCACGAGTTCCTCTTGCCTTAGCAAGTACCCGATTAATCCCCCAGAAGAGGTTTCGACCAGTAGGTCGCGTAGCCTCGAGGAGTCTAGCTGATACTTCCAACTCATCAATCATAGATTGCCGTTTCAGAGACTTGCTATGATACGCGGTGAGGGCTAAAGCCATGGCCGCAGCCGCGCCGATTGCAGGCGCTCCCCTGACCACCATTTGCTTTATTCCTTCCGCGACATCTTTGGCGGTGGAAAATCTAACCTCAGCAAACCTATTTGGTAGCTTTCTCTGGTCGATAAGAACGACTCGACCATCTTCCCATCTCACAGTTCGATCCCTGAAGAAGTTTGGATCTGCCATGTAGCAGCTCCACAACCACATACATTTATTCCTGGTGGGTGAATGTATGCCCAAGTCCGATAGAGAGCTTAAATTCCATTTTTCTTTCCGTTGAGATAAGTTGACAGAGGAAACAACCGAGGTTGCAGAAGCAGTTCAGACTAGCAAAGGATTTGTGGTGAAAGATTCCCCTGCGGTGGACGAATTTAGGCAAAAGGGGTATGGAGAAGAGACCAAAAAAGATGGACTAATTCTCGCGGATTACGAAGCGCTCTATCTAATGTATACGTCCAGACTAAGGGTGCGTACAAAGAATCGATCCAAGAAGAAGGGAGAAGGAGGGAACAAACCTAAAGAAATCCGTTTTGAAAATATGGTCGAGGAGGCTCTGCACCGCGATAAATCAGCCTGGACAAAATTCTTGATTTATCGAGATCTGAGGTCGAGGGGATATGCCCCGAAAGAGGGATTTGGCTTCGGTGCTGACTTCAGAGTTTATGATCGAGGAGAGTTCGGGACTAAGCCAGCGAAGTTCGTCGTCTTTGGATTGAATGAGGGCACAGAGATTTCTATTGCCTCGCTCTCGGACGCTGTCAAACAAATAGCAAGAATGGGAAAGGTTCCGATAGCTGCAGTGGTAGAGAGAAGGGGCGAAGTCATTTATTACAGGGTTTCAAAAGCCAGATTTCGTGAAGTAGGATAGCGAGATGGGATGGTATCGCCATCTGAGTTTCTAACATTAATCAGACCTATCAATTCTTTCATGATCGGAACTGCAGTGTTGGTCGGGATGGCGGTAATCTCTCCATCCAGCCTCATATCGATTAGGGCGCTAATAAGCTTCCTCGTTGGATTCCTAATTTCAGCCTTCGCGATGGTGGTAAATGACATTTATGACGTAGAAATTGATCGAGTAAACGACCCGGAGAGACCAATAGCTAGCGGAAGGATCTCTCCTGGAACTGGAGTAGTTTTCGCATCTTTACTTCTTATCGCGGGTCTTACTAGCTCTCTACTTCTTACAACATCCAACTTCGTCATTGCACTAATCTTCGCGGTTATTTCCTGGGGGTATAGTTTCTGGGGAAAAAGAAATGGCCTCCTCGGGAATATGATGGTGGCTGCGTCGATGGCAGTTCCATTCATATTTGGAGGAGTTGCGGCAGTGGTAAGTGACGACAAATCCCAAATTTACTTGTGGTCACTGGCGCTAATGGCATTTCTCTCTGGAACGGGCAGAGAGGTGATTAAGGGCATTGCGGATGTTAGGGGCGACCATGAAAGGAGTATAAGATCAATAGCACTAATTCGCGGAAATAAGACAGCATCTATTGTAGGTGGAATTCTCCTTTCCGTAGCGATTTTCACATCCTTTTTACCATATCTGATTCAAGTAGCAGGCATTGTGTACTTACTTCTAGTCTTGGTTCCAAACACAATATTTCTTTATACAACTTGGAGAATTCTGAGAGATAATTCACCAACAAATGCTGAGAAGGTCAAGACTCTTGCTCTAATCGGGATGGTGGCGGGACTGGTTGCCTTTCTTTTAGGTGGTGCCCCAATACCATGAATAGGATGCGCGGGGAAATAAGAAAAAGAGCCAAGATAACCGCGGAAGAAACATGGGTCGTAAAGCACGGACCCAAGACCGTCTCGCAGATGGTTGGAAACGAGGCAAGTAGGTTTGGATTTGTCAGATGGCTTGAAATGTGGAAGAGGGGGGGGAAACCAGCTATTTTGGTGGGTCCCTCTGGGGTTGGGAAGACCTCATTGGTTTATGCTTTGGCCAGTGAGATGGGGTATACGATCCTTGAGCTAAACGCAAGCGATGCGAGGACTAAAGCTAGAATAGAGGCGAAGGTTGGACCTACAAGAGAGAACAGGAGCTTATTCAATGAAAGATTGTTGATCCTGATGGATGAAATTGATGGTCTGTATGGGAGACAAGACCAAGGGGGGATCGAAGCTGTTAAGGATCTAATCATGAGTGCAGAAGTACCCGTCGTAATGACGGCTAACGCAGAGAGAGATGACAGGATAAAGAGGTTAGGCTCAAAAGCAGAGATCTTTCTCTTCAGAAGAGTTCCACCAAGGCTTGTGGAAATGTTCCTTAAACAAATTCTTGGAAAAGAAGGTATCGAAATCGATTCTTCAATTCTCAGAGAAGTTGTAGAGAGTTCGAATGGAGATATGAGAGGGGCGATAAACGATCTCATGGGTGTGAGCTTATCTAAATTGATCGATCTCTCCTCGAGCGGCCGAGATCGCAGCTTCGATCTCGAGGAAGGTATAGGGGCGATTTTAGAATCCGATAATTTGGAGGAAGCTCTCAAATATTCGAGGTCTACAAGAGCAAGCCCGCAAGAGAAACTCCAGGGAGTCTTCACCAGTCTCATTGCAGCAGATCTAGGTGTGGAGGAGTTAGCCGGAGCACTTTCAGCCGTGTCAAAAGCCGATTTGATTCTTGGCAGAATAAGAAAAAATCAAGATTGGCGACTCCTGAGATATTTCGATACAATACTCACCTCTGGAGTCCTGAAAGCCCTTCAGGGGAAACGGAGGAATGTCGAGTTCAAAAAAGGGACTCTCCCTTGGGACTTGCGTCTAAGAATCTGGAACGAGGGTAGAAGCTTTAGAATTCTGAACGCCAAACTAGGGAACATCTTCTCTGTTTCATCAAAAGACTTTGGAATTCTTTATCTCCCGTATATGGCAGCTATAGCGAATAACGATAAAGCGATTCTAGAATCATTATCCAGGATTGGTATCGATGATGCAGCTGTGAGGGTCTTTCAGAAGGAGATGGCTCGAATAGACACAAATCTGAAGAAGAATGGGAGATAACGCTTGGTCACGATATCGATAGGTGATTGGTTCAAACTCCCATTTATGGGAAAAGACGTCTTCGTCAGACTAGCAAGAGATGCCCACCTCAGGTATGATAGCGGGAAGGGATTCCTAGTCACCCCGGCAACGAACTTGGCGTCGCTTAGTACGATACTTCATACTGCTCTTGGTGAAGAGGTGAATTATGCAGTCAAATGTTTCATTTGTGGTTCTCCAGCTCCTTGCAGCCTATGCATTTACAATAAAATTTGCGACAAGAGAGTTGTCTCCTCGGCATGCCTATGCGATAGCTGCGAGGGGAAGGAAGAGGCCTATACGTTATATTCACTAAAATTCGCCCAAGAGCTATAATCCATTAGATCCGGCGTGATTACGGCTTCTGCCTTATCGTCTCCAAGCCACCGGCATATTTCTGCAAGGCTTTGGGGACAGCTATGGAACCGTCATCCAGTTGATTATTCTCCATTATGGCAACCAAAGTTCTTTCTGTTGCTACCAGGGTACTATTCAGCGTATGAACGAAGTGACTATCCTCATGAGGCTTGTTCCGAAATTTAATCCCCAGGTTTCTAGACTGGTAGTCAGTACAATTACTGCAGGAGACAAGTTCCCTAAACTCTTGTTGGCCGGGAAGCCACGCCTCGATATCATAGGTCTTGGAGGCTACTTTACCCATGTCACCTGATGACAGAAGCATTACTCGGAAAGGGATTTCCAATATTTGATAGAATTCTTTGACGTGTTCTAGCATTTGTTCATGTTCTCTCCAGGAGTCCTCCGGGCTGGAAAAGACAAACAATTCTACTTTCTCGAACTGATGTACTCTAAAGATGCCCTTGGTATCTCTACCATGGGCGCCAGCTTCCTTCCTAAAACAGGGACTAACACCCGCATATCTCTTCGGAAGTTCGGCACGCCCAAAGATTTCGTTAAGATGCATCGCTACTAATGGATGTTCGGACGTTGCAATCAGGTAGAGATCCTCTCCTTCTATCTTGTAAATCATATCTTCAAAGTCTGATAATATTACCGCTCCGCTGGTGGCCTCCTTATTGAGAAGGTAGGGTGGCTGAATTGGAGTGTAGCCCTTTGTGGAAATGAAATCCAGCGCAACGAGTATGAGAGCATAATTCAACCTCACAAGTTCGGATCTAAGGTAATAAAACCTCGATCCGGCGACCTTTGCGGCCCGCTTAAGATCAATAAGATTCAAATTCTCAGCGAGAGAAATATGATCCTTCCGGCCAGAAATCACGTCAGAAGTCACCGATCTGAATAGCTCAACATTTGATGATGAATCAACCCCAATCGGTACGGAGGGGTGGACAAGGTTCGGAACATTTCTAAACTCTGAATAAAGCTCCTCTTCCACTCTCCTAGCCTTCTCGTTGCCTTCAAAGATCTCCTGAGAAACTCGCCTCATTTCTTCGAGCACCGGTGAGATATCATCACCATTTTTTCGGCTATTCGCAATTTTCTGTGATGCCTTATTCTTCCTAGTCTTTAGCTTTTGATTACGGGTTAAGATACTCCGTCTCTCAGTGTCTAGAGACAATAGTCTATCAAGTGGGATGTTTAGATTCCTCTGCTTCAACATTTGGGATATTTCCTCAGGATTTTCTCTAAGAATCTTTAGGTCTATCATGCGGGTCAGACCTCCGCGAGTGTACTGATCGACGCATCTGCAATCGCAAGTACTTCATCTAACGTGGCAAGGAGAGTTTCGACCCCCTCTTTTTTTGAGTTGAAGATTATTTTCAATGTATGTCGCTTCGCATACTGTCTAATCGACAAACCCGATGGAATGTCTCGATTGTCGGGCCTTAGCGATTTCTCTACGAGTCTTGCCTTTTCAGGTGTATCAAATTCGAGATTGACTGTAATCTCGACGCCATTTTTCCATTTCGAAGTCATAACCTTGAGTTGACCAACCTCAAAAAAGACTCTGATTTGGGCATGGGAATTCGGGCACCAGCTGAAGAATCGTTCCCTCCGCCGCTACCTCTTAGCTCCGTGCTACTTTCAAGCATCATCTCCCCGAGATTCACTGAACTCTCATACTGAGGCGTCTTCCTAGCAGAAAACCTAGCTTCACCGCTCAGAGTGCTGCTCCTGAGAAGTAGGACCTTCCCTCGAAACCTGGAAAGACTGCTGAGTATTGAAGCAATGTGACCTAGCATATTTTCGTCTACCAAGCCATCCCCAGAAACGAGGAATGACTTGCTAGATTCCACTATTCTGGCATCATCATTCAACAGAGTCCGGACATAGCGGTTTACTCTCTGTCTGTAGGAGACAAGTAGCCTTTCTCCTTCTAGCAAAGCTTGATCTCTATCCCCAAGACATATGGAGACTCCGATCCCAGGAGAACCCATTCCAACACAGGCGTCCAGAAGCGCGCTAAACTCTCTTCCATCTCTGAGTGATGAATGCTCATCCTCTCTCACGAGAGTATATACACTCCCCAGGACCTCGTCCAGGGCTTCATCAGCATTCTCTGAAGGTGTCAGGAATGGCACAATAACTTGAACTAATTTCTTCTTATCGTCTTCGTCTAGGTCTGCTAGAGTTCTCCATCGATCTTCAACTTTCACGTCAATTCCAGAGGAGACTAGTGTCGCCAGGGACGCATCTTCATTTCCAGATAGGCTCGGTATATAGGGATTAATAGTGGATGAAATTGCCAGATGCAAAGGTCTGGTTTCTCTTCCAAAGAGGAGCAAATCATTTGATAATACGATTGCTTTCGTCGAAATCGCGTCGTCCAACGCGATCTTGTTGAGCCCCAACAAAGATCTCCTATCTCCTATATCGTGCCTCACCGCTAATGAAGCAAGAACAGAGAGCCATGCAAGATCAACGTTTGATCTGTCCATGGCAAGCGACAAGAGGTAAGCCATAGTAGTCGCGCACACCTCCGAGCCTCCGTTGTAGCCGAATTGGAGAGAGTTGAAGACATTCCCTACACCTAATTCATCGCTGGAATATTGATTATGGTCGATTATTAGCCAGTTTTCATTTAGAACCTCTTTTAATTTGTGAACCATCCCGGCACCGAGCTCGCAGAAGAGCATCCAATCATGACCGTTCTTCCACAAATCGTCGATGATTTTGTCATCTATACTAGGAACAATCCTTACTATAGGCTTCCCCTTTTTTCTTTGTACAGCTTTTGCGAGTAAGCTCGCAGCGCACATCCCATCAGTTGCCAACCGTCCCAAAATAATGGGATTCCTCCCTTCGCTGACTTTCTGAATAAGCTCGCCTCCTATCTCGCGGGCTCTATCCGTTAGCCCCTCTAAGTTGCCCATTGCTCACCTCGATCAAGGGCCTCGAGGGGTAACTCTATGTTAACTGGGCTACCACTGCGGAGTACTTCCAACTATCTGGAATGGTTCCTTCTCTCTTGTAATACTTTGATAGTCTATGAATCTTGGCTTCCAAAAGCTCCAGGGACCGGACGTTTTTCCGATCGCCGTGATGCGTTCGGAGGTGATTATGGAGGATTGCGGCTCTTCTAACGAGGTGATCGAGATCTTCAGGGGTAGCCATTTCCAGATTGTTTTCCTTGAGAATTGAATTCAGGCTCTTACCCAAAATACCACGTACGGAGGGAATACTATACTGATCTCTCAAAGATAGGCCGATTAGACTAGGCCCAAGACCTTCTTTGGAGAGCTTCATAATTAGCGCCGTGAGTTCATCAGGACTATATGTCAGCCAGCTGGGAGTGGTCCGGGAAGTCGGGCGAAACGATTGTGACTTACCGCGGCTATGAGAATGAATTCTAGTCATCTTATACCAGTAGGCAATCCTCTCCGGTGCACCTGACATAAATGTTGTGCCTATAGAGCGCGTCGGCCTGATATCCATTCTGCCAGGATCTTACTTGATTTTGATCGGTGTGATATCAAGTTCTTCTCTGTTCTGGTCATTTCAGCAAAGGTCCTCTCGCTACCCTCCGGAATGAAAATCGGATCGAAGCCAAACCCCTGGCTTCCTCTAATTTCCTTTGAGATCTTTCCCTCCGAAATGCCCACAAATCTCTTCAGAATCTTACCTCCTTCTGCATAGACGATCGCAGAGTGAAATTCTGCAGTCATATCCTCTCTGCCTTCGAGTAATTTCAGGATGCCGCCTGGACCTAACGTACCATATACGAAAGAAGCATACGAGGCAGGAAAACCATAGAGGGAGTGCACATAAAGGCCTGTATCTTCGACAATTAGTGGAGACTGAAAATTCTGCGCGATGGTTTCTGCGGCCCGTTCAGCCACCTTCAGGACACTGAAGGTTTGAATCTCTTCGCCTTTAATATTCGCTATTCGGAGATCAATATTGTGGCCTTCCATTATCGACCTTATTTCATCATACTTGTTCATACTGCTTGAGGCAAGGTGAAGTATGAAACTAGTCAACCCGGGCATATCTCCCTCTCCTTTCAATCTGTTCAACAACTTGAAGGACGTGCTCAGTGGCCTTCGATCCTGTACTCGTGCGATATCCTGCGATAAAGAACTTGTAGGCTTGGTTGAATACCCGGCTATGAGCACTAGAAAGAACTCCCTTTAAAAGCCTCAGATCCATTCCCTTATCTTCGAGCCTCTGACTCTGAATCGAGAGGCCGAAGTCAATAAGATATACTGTCCCATCAAGAATAATCATATTTGAGGTAGTCAAGTCCCCATGAATAATACCATCTTCATGGAGGCGCCCAATCATTGACCCTACTCCTGAAAATGTACGTTTAAGCTCTGTATTGTTGATATTTTCCATTACTTCTTTTAGCCTCCTGCCTAAGATTTCCTCCATAATTATCTCCCCATGCAATGGGTCAACGAAAAATATTATCGGGGTTGAGACACCGTTTGATCTAGCCTTTGACATTAAACGAGCTTCTCTCAGTGTCCTATGCGATCGAATCCAATCATCAAGCTCCTTTCGTCTGTAGCTTTTCTTAATTCTTACTTTTGAGATTGCTGGCCTTCCAAACCATTCAGTCGAATAGAGATTGGCCTCCGCACCTCTTTTTACTAGTTTACGATTCTCCAAGGTACTTCTACACCGTCAAACCTCCAAGACTGTTTCACCCAACTACTTCCGACAGGAACCTGAACACCTGAACGAAACGCTAGAGCTCCGATCCATGCTATTTGTGCGCCACAATCACCAGCATAGTTCTTCGGTATCACCTTGAATGTGACTCCGCGCTCTTCAGACATACTCTTCAGCATTTCCGTCAACCTCGTATTAGCGGCTACTCCTCCAGTAAGCAAGATTTCGGTCTTTTCCAGGAAAGCTACGGCTCTCTCAGTAACCTCTGTAAGCATGGCAAAGGCGGTCTCTTGAACAGAAAAGCACACGTCTCTAATCCCCTCGCCCTGATCTAACAGCCTCTTGGAGGCAGTCAAGATTCCAGAGAGTGAGACATCATTTCCCTTAACGGAGTACGGGAGTTTCAGATATCGAGAGGACCCACTTGCAAGTTTTTCGATAACTGCTCCTGCCGGGGAAGAGTACCCAGCATGTCTCCCTAATTGATCGAGGAGTTGCCCGGCAGTGATATCTAATGTCTCTCCAAACGCCCTCCACTTTCCAGCGCTATAAGCGGTTATCATTGTGTGCCCTCCCGATACGAGTAGGGTAACGGGATCCAGGCTCCCTGTTGTCAGACATCCAAGTTCAATATGACCGATAGCATGGTTAACGGGAACTAAGGGTCTCTTCAAATGAAGGGCAAGAGTCCGGGCTACGGTTGCGCCGACTCTCAGACATGGCCCCAGACCCGGTCCGGCAGAATAAGAGATAATCTCAATTTCGCTAGATTTTATGTTCCCTTTCTCTAATGCGTCTCTTATGACCACATGAGCTACATTTGAGTGGTGCCTCGATGCCTCCCTTGGGTGTATTCCTGACCCTGTTGCGGGTTTATAGACATCCTTGACATCGGCAAGAATTTTTCCATCAGAGCTTACAATTGATGCACCAAACGTATGTGCAGTTGACTCTATCCCCAAAGACAGAAATTTGGATTTCAACTCCCTGAATTCACAATTCCTGATTGAAGGCGCAACTTTATGAATAATATCCTATCTAGCAGACTTGTGGGGTCTAGACAATCGAATCAGGAATTGACATTTCGGCGAGCAGAGATTAGTTTCTTCATCCACGCAACTGAAGATGGTAAGAAGCTTCTGGAAGGTATTTCCATGAGATTAGACGTTCCGATGGAAATGTTCGAACAAAAGAAAGGGGACGGCCATTTCGGAAACCCAATTCAGATCACGAAGGTTCATCTTGGTCATGCAGAGTCGGAAGCCCTAATTAAGAACATCGTTAGAGGATTAGGAATAGGTGAGAGAGTGATTCTGGCGAAAGAGGTAGATAGCCATCTTGACGCAGACGGTAATCTCTATCTAAGACTAGACAAACAGGAACTCATACTAGGAAAATTGATTCTTGGTGCGAAAGATCCTATAAGAATCAAGGTCAAGATCAATAGCTCAAGCAGAGGCAGAGGATTTATTGTTCTAGCGTGCCAGAGACTCCT
Organism: Nitrososphaerota archaeon; assembly: GCA_027295865.1. GTDB lineage: Archaea > Thermoproteota > Nitrososphaeria > Nitrososphaerales > UBA57 > B1T1B5. Next base: position 3,057 of record JAPUKB010000058.1, on the reverse strand, counting down.
TTTGGAATGAGCTTGAGTGCACATCTTTAGGAAACGATACATTCAGATACGGTTGGAGGGGCAAATCTCGTTAGATCCTAGAACATTCCATCTGAAGGGTCACAAAGTCAAGATAATGAGATTAGAAAGGGGGGAGATGATTCTGCTCACATCTCACAACTCCCTGTCAAATGTAGTCGAAGCCCTAGAAAGCAAGGGAATGGAAGTCATCGTAGTATCAGGTTCTCTAAAAGGGCTCAGGAGGGGAAGAAAGGCTAAATCTAAGGGTGACGGAAGAATAGGGGGGATGAGGTAATCGCCGCCCCAGACTGAACGAAGAGCTAACCGCTCTTTGTTGTGAAGAACTCGCGACGATACTGACCTTCAACTATTTCCTTAGCATGAGCAAGATATTAAGGAGACCAGTCATAGTTCCCAGAAGTAGTAATACAATCCCCAAACCACTCGGAATAACGGAAAATTCCATTAGTTGGCCTACAATGAAGATGGCGATGCCTTCATGGGAGGCATGAGCTCCCACGTACCCCCCCCAATACATGAAGATCGTAAGTGCGTATATTCCAGCTTGAGTGAGCAGTATCTGAGCTGTTATGAGACCTCTGCTGGTTGTAGATACTCCAAAGACTCTCCACATTAAGTAGTAGCCCGATGACCATGCAACCATCCCCAGAACGCCAGCGACAATGAAGGAGGTATATGCGATGACTATGTAGATCCCAGGCCATTCTGTTAAGAGGATGGGAAACTCCAACTGTGGTAATAGGATAGGCACAGTAAATGCTACTGCAGCAATGGCATTAAGGAGCGCGAGGAAGAAGAAATATTTCACGGCTTTCTCTGAAGCAATTCTGGCCTTTTTTTCCTCGGTAACGTTTTCCATAGTATTCTACCTACGTACTAAGAATGTCAGTCGCCGAGACATAAGCCCTCCTAAGGATGCTATTCCTCCCGCGATTGTCAATGTGATAGCGAATAAGCGCCATGGTTCGAGATCCTCTCTAAAAGTCTCAAATTGGAGTTCAAAGAGGAGGAAATAAAAAATCATCCCAAAGATAAGCGTCACAACCCCCCACAGGAGCAGAGGACGATTCATCTAGACATATTCACAAATTAAGTATTTTAGGATTGAACAAATAGAAAAAAATCGCACCAACTTGCTGTTCGGGTCGAAAGCCGAATTTATGGGATAGGCCCGTAACATCTAATAACCTTCTCATCCTCAGATTCATTATGTCCAATCTTACGATAAAGGAAGTATCGACGAGGCTTGGGCGTTTTTGCATCATAAAAATAAACAAAATGCTCATAGTCACTCCTTGCGATACAAGGGTCAAAATCTTACAGGCTCTTTCCGAGGCAGAGATGACTGCGGAGGAAATTTCTGGGAAAGTAGGGAGTGCATACTCTACCGTGATGGACCATATGGACGTGTTGGAAAAGCTGGAGATAGTTAGCTCACAACTACGTAGGACGGAAGGGAAGAGAAGAATCGCGTTCAGCCTAAGGGAGGACCTTGGCGAATCAATGAGCCATTTGTCCGATCCCGCGTCAGATTGAGAGATAAAACAGATAGGCCTTTCTTCTGGGTAAACTCCCTTAAAATACCTCAGATCTAACAAATTAGCACTTGTTAGGGGCTTCTTACCTCGAAGAGTATCTATCTGTCATCTCCCCAGACTCGTCACGTGTATCTTTACAGTCTGAAGAGACTCCACAAAGACCCGAACGAATTTCCTTCTGCTTACTAGTAAGCCCAAACCCATATCTATTCAGGTTCATCCCCAGGATTATTTACGAATGAATGTAATCTATCTCCCCGGATTCGTGACAGCCTCTGAATCATACAAAGCAAGCGATGCGGTGGGATACGGTCATTCAACAAGTGACGTCTTCGCAAAGTACCTTCCGAAACTAGGAGTAAATCTTACCTCCTATGATGACAAGACTCACAATCACGATGAAAACGTCGAGGTCCGACGTCTTAGATGGATTTACCGCTCTTATGAGTGGTTAATCGACGAGGTGAGGCAAAAGGAATATGACGTTGTCATGATCTTCCACGCCTTTCAACAATTTCCTTCCGACGTAAAGAGGATATTAGCAGATCTCGAGCTAAGAACCCCTTTAGTAGCATATTCTCTCGGGTCACACTGGGATCCTACAGACACGTTCAGATCTCTGTACTACCCCGACCATTCCATGTCTGATCTAGGGAATCTTCTCTGCGCTGATAGAGTGCTTGTTGTCTCTCGATACTTTCGTGACGTGGTGGTTAACAATGTTTCCAAATTGAGTAAAAATATAGCAAAGAAGTTGGATGCAAAGATAAGAGTAGTCGGGCTTCCTCTTAACACGGAGCTACTGGATAATCATAAAGCCGACAAGGGGTTTGAAGGGACATCTATCATCTTCAATCACACATTGCTCCCCAGCAAGAATCCTTTCTCGTTTCTAAAGATCTGTTCGAATTTGCTCAAGAAGTATAATGATTTGCTCATCATATTTACGAGGGGTCCCGAGAGAAATACCGACCAGGGGACATTATCACTACTCCAGACTTTGGCAAAACAATATCCTGACAGAGTGACCGTAGGAAACACAATGCCACTCTCAGAATATTACTCCACTCTCTGGCGTTCGGACATACAGGTCTCTACGGCAACTCACGAAACCTTAGGAATATCGACACTTGAAGCTATGTACACCCATAACTGTTGCATTTTACCCAACAGGTGTAGCTATCCCGAGGTAACAGATGGATATGAACAAGTCCTCTATGGAGATGAAGATGAGATGCTGGACAAGCTATCGTATTTCATCGAGAATGAGTCAGAAAGGAAAAGAGTTTCAGCTGAGTTGGCCAGAAGAAGCCTTAGATTCAGCCCTATGAATATATGTCCCAAGGTAGTCGATGTGCTGAAAGAAGTCTCAGTCTAACGACGGTCCTGAAAATCCGGTCCAAGATCTCGGCAAAGACTTCTGAGACTCAATGACCGTAGCGCGCATAGAACCCTTTCAATTCGACATCCTGAACACAAATCAGGAGTGGGTAGCAAG
>JAPUKB010000057.1 GCA_027295865.1 Nitrososphaerota archaeon | reverse complement strand
TCTTGGACGGACGCATCCCCTTCTAATTGATGGCAGGCAGAAACTATCCGATGGCGGAGTGTTCGAGGACACATCCCCTATCGAACCGAACTTGGTCCTTGGGTATTTCCAACGTGCTACTAAAGATGATGTGGATGAGTCTGTGGAAGCAGCAAAGGCTGCGTTTCCGAGATGGAGTGGGCTCGATTATGGTGAAAGGAACAAGATACTCCTGAAAGCTGCAGATCTCATCAAGTCACGGAAGTTTGAGACCGCTGCTCTTATGACCCTCGAGAATGGGAAGAATCGATATGAGGCCGTTGCAGACGTTGACGAGGCTATTGATATGCTAAGGTACTATGCCTGGGAGATGGAAAGGAATAACGGATTTGAAATGGATCTCCAAAGCTCGATTCCAGATGAGAAATCAAAGAGCATCCTCAAGCCATATGGGGTCTGGGGGGTTATTGCTCCTTTCAACTTCCCCCTTGCAATCGCGACTGGAATGTCAGCAGGGGCCTTAGCCACAGGAAACACCGTAGTGTTCAAACCGTCGAGCGCTACCCCTCTGATGGGGCATAGGCTCTCAGAAGCTCTAAGGCAGGCGGGTATCCCAGATGGTGTATTCAACTACCTTACAGGAAGCGGCGAAGAGGTTGGCGCAGATATTGTGAAAAATGATGAGGTAAGCGGAATTGTATTCACGGGGTCGAGAGAAGTTGGCGTTTCGATCTACAATACATTCAGTTCGAAGAGGCCAAAGCCTGTTATTTCTGAGATGGGGGGGAAGAACCCCATAATAGTCACTTCCAAGGCCGACCTCACCAAGGCAGCAGAGGGTGTCGCTCGAGCAGCCTTTAGCTACGGAGGTCAAAAGTGCAGCGCCTGTTCCCGAGTATATGTAGAGGAAAGTGTCCGTAAGGAGTTCACCAAACTCCTTGTGGAACAGGCGAAGAGGATTCTGGCCGGCGATACTACTATAGAGAAGAATTATCTCGGCCCGTTAATTAATGGCGAAGCGGTTGAGAGGTACAAAGCAGCCATTGAAGTTGCAAAGAGGGACGGGACCATTTTGGTCGGGGGCCGAGTCCCTGTCAATAATAGAGGTGGATACTTCGTCGAGCCCACGGTGGTGGCCGACCTTCCGGATTCTCACAGACTCATAAAAGAAGAGCTTTTTGTTCCAATAGTTTGCCTGGCCGAAATAGGCAGCCTGGTCGAGGGGATCGAAAAGGGGAATGACGTCGACTACGGTCTAACTGCCGGAATATTCAGTGAGGACAGGTCCGAGGTTCAGGCATTCTTTGACGGGATAGAAGCTGGAGTCATCTATGCAAACAGGCGATCAGGGGGAACTACGGGAGCTAGTGTCGGATCAAATCCATTCGTTGGGTGGAAGTTGAGTGGATCCAGTGGGAAAGGAGCAGGCGGAAGCTACTACCTCCAACAGTTCCTCCGTGAACAAATGCAGTCAGAGATTGTGACTGGAAATGGCCGATAGCTTGATGCAATACTCTACCACGATCACTTCACCAGGTGACCAGGACGTCCTCTCTATCTGTGATCAAGAAATAGATTCATGTAACCCATCCTACTTCGCACAACTCCTCGAAGGCGATATCAGCATTGCAATCAGAATACGAGCAGTATGTATCCTTGCCGAAATCGGCAACAAAGACTCGATTCCGATACTCAGGAAAATCCTGAAACACGATATGAACCCACTTGTTCGTCACGAAGCCGCCTTTACGATGGGACAGCTTGGCTATGATTCAGCAACGGATGTTCTCGTATATGCGATGCTTAACGACGACAATGTCTTGGTAAGGCATGAGTCGGCTGCAGCTCTCGGATCGGTAGGTGATGAAAGCTCTAGGCGTGCATTAATGAAGGCGACTAATGATATTGATGAATTCGTAGCTCAGTCTGCCCTGGTGGCTCTTCTTAACTTGGACTACCTTTCATCCAAGGCTAAATAGTGCTCTCCCGACTCCAGTATCGGATCTCCTTCATGAGGAGTAAGCCTGGTCAAGCAACTCCGCAAGGTGCATTACTCGTCGACTGTCTCCAGTGTTTTGGAATCGAGTGCTGTATTGAATGATGCATGGAGGATTCGAGGCCACAACCACTTTGGCACCCGTTTTGTTAATAGAGTTGATCCGGCTCGAAAGGATCTGTTCAGACATACCAGGATTGAGAACTGAGTAAATGCCCGCTGCACCACAGCACTGTTCCGAATCCTCCATTTCTTGCAAGTGGATTCCAGGAATTTGCCTGAGAATTTCTCTTGGCTCTTTACGAATTCCTTGTCCGTGTACTAGATGGCAAGGGTCTTGATACGTAACTTTCATGTCGGGCAGTGACGTGAAACTAGTGTTCAGCTGACTTCCGCAAAGGAATTCAGAGAGGTCCTTGACTTTAGAACTGAACTCCTCGGCTTTCTTGTGATATTTGAGATCATCTTCTAACAAAACTCCATATTCCTTCATCTGTGCCCCACAGCCAGAAGAGTTGACTATGATAGCTTCTATGTCCGGATACTTTGAGAAAGCATCGATATTTTTCCTAGCTAGTGTTTTGGCCTTCTCTCTCTCTCCTTCATGGAGATGCATTGCCCCGCAGCAAGTCTGACCCTTACAGAGGACGACGTCACAAGCATTCTTATTGAGAACTCTCAAAGTCGCATGATCAATATCGGCAAGGAGGGTACTCATGATGCACCCCACCAGGAATCCAACTTTCCTCGTCGCAGGTCGATTTCCGTCTGCCTTGTATAACCTTCCTCCGGGATTGATGAATCCTGAGCTGTTCTTGAGTACATTTTGTGTCACGGGGATAAACTGAGAAAACTGAGAAAAACCCAGTAATCTGGAGAGGCGCATGAATGGGAGGAAATTGGAGAGCCGAAGGAGCCTCATTACCGTCCTTAGGACGGCCAAGTTTTCAAAAACAGAAAAGAAGATCCGCCTGGAAATTCTATCCGTCACCGATCGGTGGATCTCTTCTTCCAATCTGGCCCTAGTAGCGTCCATCGCCCACCCAAACCGAACTCCGGAGGGGCAGGCCGTCTCGCAATTCCTACATACCAAACAGAGTGAAATATGCTCCATCAGAGAGTTCGAAATGCCAATCTCTCCGTTTGCGTAAGCTTTCATTAGATCGATTCGACCTCTGGGTGAATCTGACTCTGTCCCGAGGACCCTATAGGTGGGGCAAGAGGGAAGACAGAATCCACAATGGACACAATCCTGCAATGTCCTTAATGATCCATACCCTCGAGAATCTCCATCTTCCATACTGATGGGCGGTTCAGAGTTTTTCAGATTATATCCCACCAACGTATCTGCCAGGACTCAAGACATGATTCGGGTCAAATTTCTCCTTTAACTGCCTCATGATCTCAAAACCATTAGGAAGACTCCCCCATACATCCATCTCTCTCTTGATCGAGGTCGGTGCTGATTCTAAGACCAGGTTCCCGGAGGTATCCTCGGCAAACTTCCGCAAGTGCTTGAGTCTTTCAGTTAGGAGATATGAATCCTGACCGACCATAATCGAGGTATACACTACCCCTCTCTCCGGATCTGCAAATATTTTGGGTTTGAAATACTCAAATTCATTTTCAGTCTCGATAATTGAAGAAGAGGTATCGGCTGGCGGCACACTGATACGAAATCTGATGACTCGCCTCCCCCCCAGGATGGACCTGAATGCTGACCAAAGGTGTACACTTTCACTATCGATGAAGCTGTCGGATTTTACTGTGGGGTACTTCATTGCCATTCCCTCGATATGCCTAGATTCTCTAGAGACGCTCGTACTATTTCCTCTATGCATCACCATGAGACAATAACCGAAATTTTGAAAGGATGATTCTACATTCCGTCCGAACGAATCCAATAGATGCTTGTTGACGAGCTCGATGGCTCGGGGGAAAAGTCTAGCATTAACTTCAAGAGCAATCTTCCCAAGGTCAAGCAGACTATTTGAGAAGATCATGATAGTACTTTCATGGTCTGGCAGAGGAGATATTTTCAGATTCGCCTCCAGGATGAGCCCGAGAGTTCCCAGGGATCCGATGTATATTTTAGAAAGATCATAGCCTGCAACGTTTTTCACGACATTACTGCCCGCCTTGGTAATCGACCCTCCTGGATTTACTACCCGCACCCCTAGCAACAGATCTCGAATGGTACCATAGCCGGAGAAAGGAGGAGTATTAGAATTAGAGGCTATTATTCCACCAAATGTAGGATTCGATCCTGCATGATTAATGGGAATGAACTGCCTCTTTTTTGAGAGCTCTTCTTGCGCTTTTTCAAGCGTTACCCCGCACTGGACAGAGATAGTGAGATCCTCGGGCACGTAATGGACTATCTTTGAAAGACTCCTTGTAAGAACTACTAGATCCAGACCGCTGGGGATATTTCCAAGGCCTATGTCATTTCCTCCACCAATCGCTATGACTTTTAGAACATATTTGTCAGCAATCCGAAGTATAGCAGAAAGCTCCCCCTCATTTCTCGGTTCGACTACAGCCTTCGGAGTAGAATCATCTATTGAATAATTTGATAGGTTAGAATCCTGCTGATTTACCTCTGCAAGGACTTTCTCTAAACCGGTTGACAATTGCGTGGTCATTTGATCGCCAGCCCGGGGATCAGTTCGAGACATCTGGAACCTTGGGGAATTACTTTACACGGATTGCACAGCATATTGGGATCGAATACCTCCTTTACCCAACGCATCAGTTCCAGATCTTTCTCGTTGAACATAAGCCCCATTAGATCCCGCTTTTCGATACCAATTCCATGCTCTCCCGTTATACTGCCTCCGAGTTCAGTACATATTCTAATAGTCTCAACGCTTGCCTTGATTGCTTTTTCAGTCTCCCCATTTGCTTCATTAAAGATAATCAAGGGATGTAGGTTACCGTCTCCCGCATGGAAGACATTTGCTATCCTGAGATTGAATTGACGTCCAATCGAGCCGATCTTTGCTAAGGCTTCTGCAATATTCGATCGTGGTATTACTCCATCTTGGACGATATAGTTTGTCCCAAGCCTTCCCATTGAAGCGAAGGCACCCTTCCTACCTGACCAGAATCTCTGCCTTTGGCTCTCATCCTCGGCTACCTTGACAGCTGTTGAATGGTTCCGATAACAGATTTCTATGACTCTTCTCGAATCTAGCTCATTCTCGTCCTCCGGACCATCCACCTCGACGAGTAGGATTGCCCCAACATCTTTTCGGTATCCTGCTGCATGAATTGAGTCTTCTATTGCGGAAATCACTAGGTTGTCCATAAGCTCCATGGCAGCGGGGAGGGTTCCTGAAGAAATGATTTCGGACGATGCATCGCCTGCATGCTCCACACTACCAAACTCCGCAAGAAGGGTCTTCACGTTTCTGGGCTTAGGTATAATCTTCAAAAGTGCGCGCGTGACTACCGCAATAGTCCCATCGGCACCATTAACTAACCCTAGTAGATCATAACCAATTCTCTCACGCGCCTTTGAACCTATCTGAACGATCTCTCCATCATGGAGGACTACTTCCGCTGCAAGGATGTGATTCGTAGTAACGCCGTATTTCAGAGTGTGAAGTCCCCCTGAATTATGAGCTATATTGCCGCCAATTGTGCAGACCAGTTGGCTTGACGGGTCAGGAGCATACATCATCCCCCGATCAGCGACTGCTGAGGAGATTGAGATATTGGTTGCCCCAGCTTCGGCCAGAACTGTACGATTGTCGTAATCTATCTCGAGTATTCGATTCATCTTGGAAAAAAGTATGACAATACAATTTTCCAAAGGGATACTTCCACCACTGAGACTTGTCCCTGCGCCTCTGGCGAGGAAAGGAATCCCATTCTTGTTACAGATCTTTACAATTGTAGAGACATCGTGTGTAGATGAGGGTAAGACCGCTAGTCCCGCTTCTCCTTTGACCAAGGCGAACGCATCATACCGATAGGGGAGAAGATCTTCCTTGGTATGCAGAACCTTTTCTCTTCCGAGTTCCCGGATGAAGTCGTCTCGCAGGCTTTGTGTGATTGGGATCAATGCTAGATTTCACAACAGAGTTTCTATCAACATCTCTCGGAGTCTGAGCGTTTCCTTGACGTCAGCTTCTTGACATTCATTGATGAATCTGTTTACCATCGAGAGGAGGATTTTGATGTCACCTTCGTCAATGGCAAGTATATACTCACCCATCTGACTAGCATGGAGAACCTTAGCTGCAACATTGCTACTAATAATCCGATCCTCTTTTCCATATCTCTCGAACAATCGCACGAGTATCGACACGAGACGATCATCAAGGGTTAGCGGCTCCAGTTCGCCCAGAAAATCACTTTCGTCTAGCGCTTTTCTTCCACCGAATCCGTCACTGGGGGAATGCCAAAAGGATACGGTTTCCTCCCCGAGTCTCCAACACAGGTATACCGGATGGCCCCCCCTAAGGGCTGGGAAGTCGACCAGTCCAAGCTCCGAACTCTTAAGTTCGCATCCGATATCCTCCAATTTACCTACTAGTTCTGCTGCTGTCCTAAGCAGAGTCCTTCTCTCCGCCCCGTCGACTTTGGCGGCCTTCTTGGAAAGGCCAGCAATCTCATTGGTCAGCTTCCTGACATGTGGAAGAACTTTCCTTACTCGCTGAAGAGTAAAAAGGCGTAGCGTCTTTCCCTCACTCCACCGAAGTTCTAGCCCTCGCTCTTTTTTATATTACGCGATAGGTAATATGCAAACTGTGCGGTTAAGAGAATTCCTTGGTTCCTTCGAGCCATACAAATGGGAACCATCGACGGAAGACCTAGCAAAAGAAGTTGGAAAGGATGTCGATGACATTATCCGTTTTGACACGAACACTTCCCCAACTCTATCCGTTGAATGGCTCAAAAAGCTATCTACGATCCTGGAGTCAATCAGGATTAATGATTATCCTGACACATCGTATTCCCGACTCCGAAGTTCGTTGGCCGCCTATTGCGACTGCGACCCGGGGGAGGTCCTCGTTGCAAATGGCGCTGATGAGGCTCTCTTGGTGGCATGTAGTGCGGTCATTGGTGAAGGATTCGAAGCAATCCTTTCATCCCCAACATACTCTTACTACCAAAAATTGGTCGAAATTCTAGGGGGCCGAGTAGTCGAGGTCGACAGGAGGGAGGATTTCTCAGACGACATGGACACCATAACATCTTCAGTCGGTAAAGACACCAGGATGATAATTCTCTGCAGCCCAAATAATCCTACCGGGAACCTTGTGAATCGGAGGAGATTGGAAGAGCTTTTGACTATGGAAATCGTTGTCCTGATAGATGAGGCATACTTCGAGTACTGTGGAGATACTTCTCGAGATCTTATCAAGTCTTATGACAATCTAATTATTATTAGGACTATGTCAAAAGCATTTGGACTCGCAGGCTTGCGGTTGGGTTATGCTTTATCGTCTAGTACCACGATAACTCTTCTCAATAAGATACGACCGCCGAACAGCGTCGGCGCAATCCCCCAACGACTTGCCGAAATTGCGCTTCATGATCAGAAGTGGATGGAGAAGAATGTGTCCCATACTATGGGCGAAAAAGAGAGGGTCAGCAAAGCTATCGCCGCTATCGAGGGAGTAGAAAGTATCCCAAGTCATGCTAACTTTATGTTGTTAAGATTCTCTCGAATTACGGGTGCCGAAGCGTACTCTAAACTCCTTAATCTTGGGATCGTTGTGAGAGATATCAGTTCAGTCAGGAGATTGGAGAAGTACATCAGATTCAGTATGGGAACCTCTGGGCAAAATAACAAGTTCTTAGACGCTCTGATTCAAGTCTGCAGCAAGTGAATGGCGCGATTTGGTCCTTTTTCTAACCTCATCAGATGTGAAGAGTCTCCTAAACATGGATGAGGCGATAGAAGTAGTAGAGAAGAGTTTCGTAGACCTTGCAAGAGGACGTGCCACGATGACGGACAGAGGGGTGATTACAGATTTGGACGAAGATGGATGGATGGGTGTCATGACTGCCCATCTGCGAGATTCGCGCTCGCTCGGTTCCAAAATCGTCACAGTCTTCACTCATAATAAGAATAGTGGGAGGCCAACGACTCAAGGTACTGTCATTCTCATTGATCCGGATTCTGGCGATCTACTCTCAATTATTGAAGCAGGATGGCTGACGGCCGTTAGAACTGGAGCGGCCTCTGGAGTCGCAACAAAGTTTCTTGCCCGAAAAGAATCCAAAACCATCGGGCTCTTTGGGGCAGGCATCCAAGCGAGAACTCAGCTAATGGGAATGCTAAGTGTCAGAGATATCGAGTCTGTTAAGCTCTATGCGCCAAGTATGATTAGAGTTGAGAATTTTGCTGCGGCAATGTCGGAGGAATTTGGAATCAAATTCCAAATTGTTCCAAAGCCGAATGACGGATTGGTTGACTCTGATATCGTCATTACAGCGACGACATCTAAAATCCCTATCTTCGACGGTTCGAAGATAGAGTCAGGTACTCATCTCAATTGCGTTGGCGCTCACACTAAGGATTCTAGAGAGCTAGATTCAGCTGCCATCAACGGGGCGAGAGTGGTGGTCGACCTGAAATCTTCGGCGATGAAAGAGGCGGGAGATATCCTAATACCAATGAAGGGAGGCGACCTCCACACTGATATTCTCGAATTGGCCGACGTTGTTTCGGGGAAAGTGAAAGCTAGGAATTCAGCAAGCGAAATAACAATATTCAAATCGACTGGAATCTCTATCGAGGATATCTCAACTGCAAAGCTCGTTTATGAGGCGGCAGTGAGAAGAGGAGTCGGTAAAGAGATATCAATGGATTCCAATAGCTGAATGAGGGTTGATCTGCGATAATTGCAGAGAGATCAGCTGGTACCTGTCGATTTTTTTGTGAGGCTAGTCTGTCAAGAAAGGCGCATCATGCGAGTGTAACCAATATTTATTAACCCCCACTGCTCGCGAGAGCAACTCTAGGAGATAGCTGAGACGCCACAAGGTAAGCAGTTAGATACGACTACACTTCACGACCCGAGCTCCGATTTGGTTGATATCGTAGGTAGTTCTGGTCACGTAGTGGGGGAATACGGGGGATATGAGATAATGATCGGCAATCCAAGCAAATTCCCTTGGAAGAAAGTCTTTGGGACTCTCCTGAGTTGCTCTTTCGACGTGTGGATCGAGATGAAGGACGAGAAAATGACGATCTTCTCGAAGCCAAAGCCGGTTTAAGACACTACCCAAGAGGAATCTGAAGAAGTAGCAAGCCTAAGGCCAAAAGAGTTGGTATTGACAAGGGCCCGTCGGACTAGGCATTGCCGTAGACTAACGGTATGTATTAGAGGGGTATTTGGACCAATATTAGGATAGTTGCCAAGAGTAAAGTGGGGATGGAGACCAATGCCCCGGGTTTTATCCACTGTCTCAAGGTGATATGCCCTCCTCTCCGACTCTCAAGCATGCCAATGGCCACTATGTTGGCCGTACTGCCTATCAGGGTAAGGTTTCCAAAGAATGTCCCGGCAAAAAGCATGCCCCACCATAGCGGGAAGTTGTTCAGCCCCGCCTTCCCCAGCTCCTCAACAACCGGAGCGAACATGGCAACGGCAAGAACGTTATCGAGCACCGCACTCAGAGATCCAGTCACCCATGTGAAGGTGATGAACGTCAGCAGGGGGTTACCTCCTGTCGCGGCGAGGAGGCCCTCGGCTATGACCGTCGTCACACCGACTACCTCCAGAGCACCTACAGATGCAAAGAGCAGGAGGAAGAAGCTGAGGCTCCACCACTCTACCCGCTTCTCGATCAGCTCTCTTGCTCTCTCACGTTCTATGAAGAGGGTAATGCCGGCAGCGGCCAACGCCACCCCCAAGAGCATTGAATTTCTCTCCAGACCAAAGAGCAGCTCTATTTGATGATGGCCGATCAGAGCAAAGACTGTCCCGAAAAATAGTACTGCGGGCAATCTAAGCGTGGAGGCATCTGGTGCGTCCTCCAGTTCAAGGGGGATGCTGCGCATCTTCTCCCCAAGTTCCTTCATCGGCTGTCGGAAGTAGAAGAAGAGAAGGGGTATGCTCATCAAGAGTGCAGCGACAGAGATTGGGCTGGCCCATCTGAGAAAGTCGAGGAATGTCAGATCCCCCCTGAGAGCTATTATCACTCCTACTGGATTCCCAATCACCGTAGCAGCGCTGCCTATGTTTGAAGCAAAGACAACCATTATGATGAACGGTATGGGGCTAATCTTGTACCTTCCCGAGAGGTGTAGAACAGCAGAGGCCATGAAGAGTATCGCGGTTACCTCAGATACCAGTGCAGAGAAGAGAGCAGACATCAGCATGAGAAGGACAAGTAGCTTCTGGGCATTCCCTCTGGAGAAGACGGTCACCCTGTTTATGATGAATTCGAAGAACCTCTTCTCCTCCAGATACCCGACGACGACCATCATTCCGATCAAGAAGAGGATTATGTCCAACCCTGCAAACTCTATGACATTCTCTACATTTACCAGACCAAAGATCATCATCAAGGAGAGACCCCCAAAGGCGAAGGCGAGCCTCTGCCTCCAGAAGAGTAGAGCTCCGGTAATCAGCATTGTGAAGACCCCTATTCCGAGAATCTGACTGGTGTTCAAACCTAGGGATGATGAGAGGAGTAGTACAACTATGACAACGGCAACATAGGCGATGATATCCCTGAGAGACCTCAATGCGACCGGCATCAGATTTCTCTGATTAATAGAGTTATCCACCAGAGTTATCCACTACTTCGATGATCTTGTACCAGCGAATTAGCAGCAGCGTGTGCTCTTATCCCGAAAAGTTATTTCCTTTGGGCAAGAGGAATGTACTTTCTGGGATGATGTCCTACATAATCTGCACGCGGTCTTATCAGACGATTGTCAGTATATTGTTCCATGATATGAGCGGTCCAACCCGTAACTCTGGAGGCGGCAAATATTGGAGTGAAGAGATAGGTCGGAATTCCAAGCATATGGTATACCGATGCCGCATAAAAATCCACATTGGGACTCAGCTTCTTTTCCGTTCGCATAATCTCTTCTAGTTTGTAGGAAATCCTGAACCACTCTTTTCCGCCATTCTTGGTCGCCAGTTCCTTGGAGAGTGCCCTTAGAATTATGGCTCTGGGATCAATTGTTTTGTAAACTCTGTGCCCAAAACCCATGACTCTCTTCTTTTCCGAGAACGCTTTTTTCAGATATGCCTCCACTTTCTCGGGGACCTTTATCTCTTCAAGCATTTCCATAACCGCTTCATTGGCCCCACCATGCAGAGGCCCCTTCAGTGCACCGATTGCGGATGTCACAGCTGAATAGACATCTGATAGCGTCGAGGCTGTTACTCTCGCAGCGAAAGTTGAGGCGTTAAGCTCATGATCTGCATGAAGGACTAGACACTTGTCAAAGATTCGGGCGACAGCCGGTTCGGGCGCGTCACCACGCATCATGTATAGGAAATTTGAGGCATGATCCAAGTCAGCTCTTGGGGGTATTACATCGGTCCCATTCCTAATCCTCTCATACGCAGCAATCATTGTAGTCGTCTTGCTGAGGATGCGGATTGCTCTTCGAAGCATGGCCTCAGGTGAGTAGTCATGCAGATCGGGATCATAAATAGAAAGTGCAGAAATAGACGTCCTTAGAATGTCCATAGGAGATGCATCATTAGGGAATCCCCTTAGTAGTTCGACCAGCTGAGGAGGAATTTCTCTCTCATCTGAAAGATTTTGCCTTAGCTCACGAAGCTCTTGAACATTAGGGAGGTCACCATAAAGTAGTAGGTAAGATGTCTCTTCAAATGTGGCGTTTTCCGCTAAATCAGAAATGTCATAGCCACGGTAGGACAAGGTCCCAGCGTGCCCGTCGATTAATGTGAGGGTGCTCGAACCGATGATGACATCCTCTAGCCCCTTAGGGGCGGTGTTATCTGTCTTCAAAGAAGTCTTACTGACAAACTCCCAATCATTTATTCATTAAAGGATTGCTGGACTGCTCTTAGCGGACTAGGATTGACTTAATAGGAGAGATCATCAATATAGTACTAAGACGAAACATGAAGAGAGGTCTCCGATCGTTCGGTATTGACGCCAGTCTCTTAGGCGGGGGAGTGGCCCTGGCGATTCTGGGGATGCCTCTTGTGAGTGGGAGGTGGATCCTGATTGTCTTGGCTGTGGGGCTTATCTCAATCCCTGTGGTAAGATCAAAGAATCTTCAGACAACGTTCTGGACTCCAAGAGAAGTCAACCGGAGGACCCTCAAGTTGGAGCTCGATAAGGAGGCCTGCATGGGTGTCGCAAGCTGCGTCAAACTAGCGCCTCAGGTATTCAAACTCGATGAGGCATCGCTAAAGTCTGCATTCATTAGTTACGCTCCACTCGTGATCCTTGATGAAAAAGGGGCAAGTAACCAAACGATCTTAGATGCGGCCATGTCATGCCCATACAGGGCGATTATCTTGGCAGACGCCAACAGTGGAGAAAGGGTTTATCCTTAGCCTTTACTTTATCGTCTCGTCCGACTTTTCAGCCAGATCGCGTAAACTAAACTCGAAACGGCGAGGACTGCTAGAATGCTAGTTATTAGTACTAGAGAATCTGTTCCGAGCCCTTCAACGATTTCAGACTCAGGAAGACCTAGTGCCAAGATTGCTCCCGGGACCACGGCGGACGGTCCACCACTTACTGGGATTAGCAGCATCATCTCTCCATTGGCTGATGAACCTATAGACGGGGGTGCAGAGAGAACCGCTCCCATCATTCTAACCCAAAGCAGGCGTCCGTCAATCGCGTCTAAAGCATAAAGCCTTCCCCTCACGTCTCCGAAGTATACCACTTCTCCACTTACGGTGCAGCAGCCACCTGAGATGATCGAATTTTCAAGAAAGTATTTCCATTTTATTCTGCCTGTAGATGCATCGATAGCAAAGATAGTTGAGTTAGAGGCAACGGGAGCTCCTCGGATCTCGTCAGCCCCAGCGAAAGGGATGTGTGGTGGAGGTCTATCGTCGACAGATCCTGGTGCAATAAGGACACAATCGCTTTTTGCTCCAACGAAAATCGTGTTATAGGCGAATGCATTTGGCGTTTCAATTGCTCCGGTTAGTGACGGACATTGGAGATAGAATCCGTCCTCCCAGAGGCGAGGTGGTGCACCGTAGCTTGCGAGAAAGTCTCCGGCCTCCCCCATGTTTGCATTCAGATCATTGACCCTTGCAATGCCTGGCAATTCTAGTGGATCCCAGACAGGTTCGCCGTTGTCTGCGTCCAGGACATATAGATAACCATTCTTGCATCCTTGAATAACGACGGTCCTGCTTATCCCCTCGATGGGGACATCAGCAAGCATTGTATTCCATGCGCAATCAAAATCCCCCAAGTCGTGCGGCGTCGTCTGATAAAACCAAATAAGTTCTCCGGTAAGAGCGTCAAGAGAAACAATAGAACTCGTGTACAGGTTGGGCCCCGGGCGGAGGGTGGCGTTGAATAGGGGGGCAGGATTTCCAGTACCGAAGAATATTCGACCTAGTTCTTCATCAACCGCAAATCGGGTCCATATTCCTCCTCCTCCGAATAATCTACTCGAACCCCAATCATTCTGGACGGGTCGAACATTTCCTTTTCCTTCTGCTTCAGACGCCCAATCTAAAACACCGCCTGAGGGCGGAATAACAAACCACCTCCATAGCAAATCATGTGTCTCCAAATCGTAAGCTGCAACAAAACCCCTCGGGGCGTTTGCCCCACCCGCGGGAGAAACGATAATGATTCCCTCTTTTCTGAGGATTGTAGGGGGAAATGACGGACTATAGTATCCATCGTTTCCCTCTATATCTTCACAGATATCACTAATCCTCAAGAGAATCTCTGCTGTAAGAGTATCAAGCCCGTACGCAGTGCAGTCCTTGGACAGATAGTAGATAGTCTCGTCGAATATTTGCAATCCATGGGTATGCAGAAGCGATGTTGCTATAGCTTTTCCAGTTGGTTCGAAAGGGATCTCTACTGTCCAGATCAATCTTCCGTCGTTTGCATTGAGGGCAAAAATGGTTTCATCACCTCTCACAAAGTAGACGATCCCATCAAGAATTAAGGGGGAATGCTCCACCCCTTCTGCCACCACAAGAACATTTGGATTTTCTTCGGCTTTCGGAAGAGGATAGATCCATTTTATCTCCAATGGGAAAGCTGTTTGACGAGTTATCTGTGTCTGTGGACTGAAATTCGTTCCGTTTTGATCAGCATAAAGCATTCCCCAGTTTGCCACAGCCAAGTTCTCCTGGCTTGAGGCTTCTTGATATGA
>JAPUKB010000056.1 GCA_027295865.1 Nitrososphaerota archaeon | reverse complement strand
TTTGGACCAGAGAACTTTACCTCCCCAGGCGAGAAAGGTTTCGTTGACGTTGCTCGAAGCACGCAAAAATGAACTCGTGAGGGGAGTACTCTCACATCTATCCTTTGACGCGATTACAGTATGGATTAATCGATGCCCAGTTTTTTTTATGGTGTTTTTCTCGATATTAACAACAGGAGTGCGGTCTGGGGAAACTTCCGAGTCAGCGGTCTAGATCCACTCTTTACTAGTGCCTTTCTCCCCACAGGATTTGCTGCCAGGTGGAGTGCTAACAGGACAACCGACAGTAGGCTTTGTTATGAGATACTCCAAAGGGGATACGTTATCCCCCAGAACGCTGGTTATCATGATTTCATACGTCCTATCCAGCAAGTCACAGAAAGGGATCGGGGCGGGATGATTATTTCACCCAGGATTGGAGATGTCCATGAGAATGTTGCTGAACTTGACTACGAGTCCCAATACCCGAACTTGATAATTAAAGAGGGACTCAGTTTTGAGACAGTTACTCCAGATGGAATTAGTGAGACACACAAGGGTATTCTACCCGCTATCACAAAGAAGGCTCTTAGTCGCCGCCTCCATTTCAAAGGCCTCAGGAAGAACTTAGCAATCGAATCAGACGATTGCCGTTGGGCCGAGCAGAGACAGATTGCTCTCAAATTCATCCTAGTTTGCATTTACGGCACATTAGGTTCTTGCTGGAACCGATTTGGAAATGTCCTCACCTTCGAAGAGATAAACCTCAAGTCTAGAGAGACCATGATAGAAACTAAAAACATCGCTCAAAGTGAAGGATTCCAAATCCTCTATGGTGATACTAATTCTATCTTCGTTAAGAGCGAGGGTGCCACCGAAGAGGTCTACATGAAGTTGGCGGCCCTCTTGACCGAGAAGACCCGCCTGCCGATATCACTAACCCATCATTACAAGTTCCTCCTGCTCCTACCCCTGGAAGCTGATCCATCGGGAATTATGGAGGCTCAGAAGCACTACTTTGGCAAGTTGACTAGCGGAGAAATACTTACCCGAGGAATCGAAGTGAGAAGACATGACAGCCATAGGTTCATCAAGGACTTCCAACTAGGACTCATAACTACATTATTTAATCACGAATCGGCCGGGGCGGTGAAGTCAAAACGATATGAGACGGCACAAGACTTCGTCACGCACTGTTTGGATGACCTCATGGAGGGCAATATCCCGCTGGAAGACCTCGTGGTCTCTAGGATCTTGAGGAGATCTTTGACTTCGTACAAGAGTATCTTCCCTCATGTCTCGGCAGCAATCCGACTTGCCAGTCAGGGAAAATCTA
The DNA here is from genome assembly GCA_027295865.1 of Nitrososphaerota archaeon. Classification (GTDB taxonomy): domain Archaea; phylum Thermoproteota; class Nitrososphaeria; order Nitrososphaerales; family UBA57; genus B1T1B5. The sequence continues at coordinate 33,665 of JAPUKB010000056.1, read as the reverse complement.
TCAAGCCTGGTGACACAATCGATTTCATTCATACTGACGCTAAGCACCATAACCCGCTACGCAGGGTCGCACCGTACGATTCCCCGGATGGGAGAATTCATGAGGATCGAGACAAGTATCGAGAGATGATATTGGATGCCGCCGAGACCGTTCTATCGACTTTTGGCTTCAGCAGAGAGGTATATGGATTCCAGAAAAAGTTCAACAATTGGATCGATGAGCTATGGGAGGAGAGGAGGAGGAAAATGGGAATGGAGGCATCTACAGAAGAGTAGAATGCAGAAGTACCAGTGTAGAAGATCCGGCTATTTTCTTGAGATAATTTGAAATCCCTCGAGAGCTTAAAAGAATAGCAGACTATCATAGGGACAATGCGCCCAGTCAACTCAGGCATGCCAGAAGAGAGGGAATATCGGCGGATCTCAGATTACGGAATAATTGGGGACATGCACTCTTGCGCCCTGATTGCGAGCGACTCATCGATAGATTGGTGCTGCCTCCCCGACTTTGACTCACCCAGCATCTTTGCTGCTATACTAGATAAGAAAATCGGAGGAAGGTTCCAGATCATGCCGACCTTGGATTTCAATTCTCGTCACGAATACCTGAAACACACCAACATCCTCAAGACCTCCTTCTTGTCACCCCGAGGAAAGATTGAGATCACCGACTTTATGCCTTGCCACTTGAAGTACAATCAGCACATCACATTTGGAGAGATCCATCGCAAGATCACCTGTACCGAGGGAGAAGAGACAATAAAGATCCATTTCGACCCGAGGCTCGACTATGCTAGGTCAGAGACAAAAATTACTATTTCGAAGTACGGTTGTATTGCCTCAGATGGGGAGCGCAGTGTATCTCTCTCGACTGATATCCCGCTCCACCTGAATAATGTGGTTCTGGGAAGTATTTCGCTCTCTAAAGGAGAGTCTCAATTTCTTGTTCTCAAGAACGGAGAGAAAGAGACCCTTTCGATCGAGGAATATGAGTCGGAAGAGAAACTAAAACGGACGACAGAGTTCTGGCAGAACTGGATAGGTGAAGACCACTATAAGGGGCTATGGAAGGAGGAGGTCCATCGTTCAGAACTTGTGCTGAAACTCTTGATATACTCACCAACTGGAGCGATTATAGCTGCTCCTACCACATCCCTCCCAGAGAGAGTGGGAGGATCGAGAAACTGGGACTATCGCTTCTCGTGGCTTAGGGACTCGGCATTTGCGTTGAGGGCACTCGTGCGCCTTGGGCACAGATACGATGCGGAAGCCTTCTTCCGATGGTTGACTAAGAGCGGATACGACAGGGATGGAGCCGAGTTGAAACTGATGTTCGGCATCAAAGGAGAGACGGAACTGCTAGAGAAGGAGTTGAATCATCTTGAGGGTTACAGGCAATCAAAACCTGTCCGAATTGGTAATGAGGCGCATGAACAGTTTCAGTTGGATGTGTATGGCGTGGTAGTAGATGCGATCTACCTCTACCGTCCTCACGGAGAGATTATGGTTCAGGAGAGATGGACTCTGCTCAAGTCTCTGGTAGACTTTGTGTCAAGAAATTGGGAGAAGCCCGACAACAGTATCTGGGAGGTTAGAGGAGGGAGGAGGCATTTCGTCTACTCTAAGTTGATGTGCTGGGTGGCCATGGACAGAGGAGTTCGTGTGGCAAGGGAGATAGGCTTTGAAGAGGATGCTGACAGATGGAAACCAATTAGGGACAAGATAAAAGCGGAGATTCTGGCGAAGGGGTGGAATCCCAAGAAGAGAGCATTTGTACAATATTATGGTAGCAATCAAGTCGATGCCTCTATCCTGATGATGCCTTTAGTCCACTTCTTACCTGCAACGGATGAGAGATTCGTCTCTACAGTCGATAGGATAAGAGAGGATCTGGCGACAGATCATCTAGTCCACAGATACAAGGGATATGATGACGGATTGGAAGGGAGGGAAGGAGCCTTCGCATTATGCAGTTTCTGGCTTGTAGATGCCCTCACCCTTACGGGGAAGCTGGATGAGGCCAAGAGGCTCTTCGAGAAACTGCTCAAGCACGGGAACAGTCTAGGACTTTTCTCGGAAGAGATAGATGAGGAGAGTGGGGAGCTGCTTGGGAACTTCCCTCAGTCCTTCACACATATGGTCTTAATTAATTCTGCATTAAAATTAGACAGAGCTCTCAGAGAGCCTCGAGATAGGACCTGAGAGATCTACCCGGTGGTTTTGAACTCTATCCTTAAATAGAAACATCCGACGCCAAGGGCACGTCCTTATGTATGGGTTGTTGCGTCTGGACTATGCCTGTCTGAAGTCATCAGAACAGGACGTTGCAGCGTATCACCTTTGTAGCTTGTGTCATCACCTCGCAGAAAGATACGGCTTTCTGTTTCCAATTCTCTCTAACCATGATAGCGCTTTCATCTCTACGTTGTACACTGCTCAGTGTCCAGAAGCATTCGATTTCCGGAAGTGTTCTAGGCCCATAGAAAGACGAGACTTTTCGTCCCATAAGGGAACCATATTTGGCAGTGCGATTTCAATCCTTATTGCAAACGCAAAAGCCTCCGATGATCTTATCGATGATGGTGGGATCAAACCTCGCTTACTAAGTAAGCTACTGCGCGCTAAACTCCCCCATGCATACCAGGACCTTCGTGAGCTAGGTTTTGACCCTCGGCGTATTTCATCGCAAATCCTGGAGCAAAGATCACTCGAAGAACGCTCGTTTGAGGATGTCGAGCTTCTTGCAAGACCTACTGCGAATGCCTTTTCGTACATCTTCTCGCATACCAGCGAGATGAGCGGGATGAGGAGTAATATCGACGCTGCGTCTGAGCTCGGGCGGAACGTTGGCAGACTAATGTATATTTCTGATAGCTATTCAGATTTGGAAGAAGACATCTCACATAATCGATTTAATCCATTTAGCAAGGATTCAAAGAATCCAGTAAAGGTCACGAAGATTGCAAAAGAATTAACTAGCGATTGCTTAGCCAAGATATCTGCCTCTATCAAGGAATTGGAGATACGCAGATTCAAGATGATTGTCGGTGATGCCCTTGTATCCAGTCTGGGGAAACACCTCGACAATCTGTTTAATGCGGCAGTAAAATCAGCAAGCTACCGAATGTTCGCTAATATGATGCCTTCTGCTCCCAGAATCCCTTCTTCCGGCCGATACCATTGTATTTTCAATGTCTGTTGCGATTGCTAGTCAACGATGGGTTGGGACATGGTAGATTTCGAAGCCCCTCTTAGCGGAATTCAGAAAAGTCTTTCTGTGTTTTCCAAGAAGCCTATTGTTCTAGTCCCAGCGTTAGCAGGAAGCATCGTATCGACGCTTCTGTCCTTTATAGATGGTGTAAGTTTCTTCGGCTGGGTTTGGTTTGCGAACATATCTTTCTACTCCACAAATCAGATTCTGCTCGGTATTGTCGTCTCACTAATTCAAGTTTCTCTGACCCTTTTCCTGATATTTGTCTCCCTTGATATGATTAGGGATGCCCACCTTAAGGTCGAACCGAACATCAAGAAGAGCAGCTCATATGTGAGAAGTCGCATAATCACGATAGTACTTGCAGTCGTAATCGGGCAGGCTATGGTAATCACCATTGTACTAATCCCCCTCGCAATTGGGATGTTAGTGATCCTAGTAGTTGATGACACAAATGTAGGAACGGCATTGTCTCGAGCATTAGAATTTCTTCGCAAGAGACCAATTGATCTTATCGCCCTTGCAGCCATTGCTTTAGCCGCACGGGTTATCATGGGTCCAGTACTCGATCTTGTGATCTCTATACCCTTCATAGGGTTGCTCACTCTGGTAACAGATTTGATGGTAGCATTTGCTGTGATGGAAATCTACTCATCATACAAGCGGCCCCCTAAGTAATCAAATAACGTCGTGGCCGAACCTAAACAGGCCAATAGTTTCAAATTCGGGATCGAAATTCAAAGGACCAGTTAACAGGACTCAATTGGATAATACAGATCACCGTTGATCCTGAGGTGGTTCACGATGACGGCCTAGGTAGAAACGGCTTACGCTAGTCTCTGCTACTGTCGCCTCCAACCGCAGGCCTTATTTAGGCAAATGTTGTTAGTGCTCCTTGGATTAATTTCCATCTTACCTGCAGGTCTTACGTTGGAAGAGCCGGCCTGTAGGTGGGAATCTCTACACTCGGATCGCTTCAATAAGACAAGATCTAGCGTATACCCCATCTTCATTTCGGAGACGGAAAATGGAGATGCGGATTAAGTTGCGGGGGAGGCCTCTTTCTTGAAGACATCCGAGAGGTAGATGAATACTTCGCGGGCCAAAAGTCCCTTTGAAATGGCCGCCAGTATGTTGGTAGAGGTAACCATTCCGACTAAAGCGTCATCCCTAAAAACAGATAATCTCCTATCACCAAGATCTAGCATAAGTTGAACCGCTTCCTCCACAGAAGTATTTTCGCTTACCATCACTGGTGGGGGACTCATGATCTCCTTTACGCTGACTTCAGAGGGCCTTCTGCTTGTCTCAACAAATTTGACGATGTCCCTTTCAGTAATTAGTCCGACAAGTTTACCGGATTCCTCTACCATTGCAGAACTTGCTTTTGTTTCATTCATCCTGGAAACGGCGGCTAGGAGATCTTCTGCGGCTTGGACCCGTACCATATGGTTACCCATGATCTGACCGCATGTGGGAGGATTTTGCGACATATACTTTTAGGTGAGTATATTTAGCGCTGGTATTTATGCCCTTGTATAGAAATCAAGATAATGCTTGACATGGTATGGCATAATTCCACATTTACCGGTGAAAATGGATAGTTCTAATCTCCTGTTACAGGACTCCACTAACTCTTGAGGGAAAACCTATAGCCACATGAGCTCCAGATCCAAGCCCATGTTTCCCCGTCAGGTGAATCGGATGGCATGTCCCAGATGTAATCGAGACCAACTCAGGACTAATATTATCGGGATTTCATGCGACTTTTGCGGCTATCGACTTTCTCCAGGGGAGGAGGAGAGATTTAGGATCTTTGAATTACTTAACGAAGAAACACGATAGAATTCCGTTCGCGGCATGGATATTATTCCCGCACCTCAGTACACCTTAAATTAAGTCTATACGATTCCGGCTAGTGTGGTGAGAGAGACTACTTTTGTTAGATTATTCTTCGTTATTCTGGGAGCTCTCACTCTATACTTTTTCTCGATCTCGTCCTTACCAGCTCAATTGGGCGTCAACGTAGACACTCAACCGCAGGTAGAACAGCCACTCAATAACATACCCGAGGAACCCCAGATACCACCAATTCCCCCCGAAATTCGAGAACCAATCCCCCCCGAAATTCCGGTAGAGGTGTCCCCCGATGAGGGGCTTCCTCCTGACCCTCCTGCAGATCTCCCTCCTGTGGATCCCCCTCCAGCTGATCCCCCTCCTGCAGATCTTCCTCCTGATGAAGTGCCTAATTTATCATCAGTTTCGTGTTCCTTATCTCAATTCTTTCCAAGTGATGGTGATTTTCTTGTCTATTCGATAGGTGGTGAAGTTAACCTGACGGTGACAATGAATCAACTTCGTCAGCGGCTCCCAGAACTTAATGTTACTCAGAACATTCTCGGAATTGATGTCTGGTTTGTGGTTGAACCTAATGGGAGAACCATCATAGAATCCCCCCAAGACATGCAGGCCCTGGGTACCACCCCTTTCTTCTTCTTGCCACGACATGCGGAGGAGGGATTATCGGTTTCGTTCGGCGAATTCCAACTCTCGATCGTTTCAGAAGGGCGTGGGTTCGACTTCAGCGGTGAGGAGCGAGAGCTGTGGATAGTGGAAGGTGAAATCGACCTCTCGGAACTGGTCCCGGAGGAAGGAACTAGCATTATCCGATTGGTCTATGAGAGAAATTCTGGAATCCTGCTAAGATTGGAAGAAATCGGCGGGGCGGAGGGTCAGACAGAGGTCCTCCTGGAATTGACAGACAGTAATATCGACTTCAACCTTGCTGCTTCTCCGATAACTGAGTCCAGACAAGTAATTTTTCCCACTAGCTTCGTCGCTATCTATAGTCATTCAACCTATGATTTCAAAGTTGAGTTACAATCGGTAGTCTCTGAAGCAACGGTCAATATTACCGAAAGCCGGAGATTTCCCGGAGGTGACTGGCAGCTTGTGGGGTGGAGAATTGTGGATATGGGTTGTGATATTGTTAAGGACGCATGGTCTAGCTCACTTACTGGGGGTTTCATGCGATACGAAGAGGCCAAAGGGACCAGTTACCGCTTCTGGGCACTAGTTGATCTCGAACTGGGTAGTTTCATCCGTGCCTCTCCAACTGATACGGATCCTGGGCTAATCCTTGAGGTCGGCCTGCTTAGAGTGGTTGGGGAGCAAGAGCTGAATATTGCAGGTGAAATTAGGGAGGTGTGGATTGCAGAATCCGTTGAAGATTTGGGGGGAACCATCTTAAGATTCTTCTACGACAAATCATCAGGATTGCTAGTACGGCAGGAATCTGAGGTGGATGGAGAAATAATTATCATCCTAGAACTGCTAGAAATTAGCAACTGACACGCCGAGCAACTACATTGACGTTTGGTTGAGCTCATGGAAGATCTTTCCGTGTTCCAATAGAAAAAGTTCAGCGCATATCCCAATTGTATTACCATTAGAGATTTTCTCGCTCAACACTCTGCGTACCGCTTGCCTTATACCTGATCTAGCCTCGCATAGTAATCCACTACATTCTACCCCCCTATCTGAGGGGACAGAATGTTCAAGGACAGCCTCCCTGAAATCCCTCGAAAACTCTAATACTCTTGAGGTTCCCTTGACCATCGTACGGAACACCCCGATATCAATGAGGTGATCTAAGCTCCCTTTGAGGGTAGTTTGAGCTAGGCTACGCAAGTCTACTGATGTCAAAGGTCTTTCGAAAGGTCTCACTAACATATGTAAATTTTTACCTGCTTCGAGATGGATATTCACAACCTAGTGTCACTCCGGGAACATAAACACTGAGATAAAGTAACGTCTTTTTCTCTGAAAAACGAAGAGGTGAATCCGGCAACGCCCACCAAGAAGAAAGCAAGTAAGTCCAAGAAACGGAAGTAGTAATCTCAACGTGATTGACGCCTTTGCGGTCTCATGAAGATACAAAGCAGTCGAGTTCTGTCAGAAACGTCTATCGAGAATAGTGATAAAGATTTACTTAAGTAACCGCAAACGATCGGGACAAATAGGTCATGCAAACCGACTACGACGTGATAATCTCAGGAGGCGGAATGGCAGGCCTAATAACGGCATCCGCAATTGCGAAGTTCACCAATCAGAAATTCAGCATACTAGTCATCGAAAGGAACCCGAAAGTCGATGCAGGAAAGAAGACCGTTTCGGGTTGGATATGCGGGGATGCGGTGAGCAAGCGATCCATAGATTTCATGAGAACTGAGATTGGCCTAGCCTATGGTCGACCTGAGCTCGAGCAGCCTGTAAAGGGCGTCGTCGCTTACTCTCCTGATCATGAAGCGCCCATCCTCTTTGATGGAGAAGGATATGTCCTAAATAGGAAGATTTTGCCACAACGACAGGTGAGTGACGCGGAGAAACTCGGGGTCGAGTTTGAATTCGAAACAACCGCCGAAAGCCTGCTATCGGAAAATGGGAGAATAGTCGGGATTTCGGGAACTGACAGGAAGACCGGTACCAAAGTCAAGAAGACATCAAAGATAGTTGTTGACGCTACGGGGTCCGCTTCGAAATTACGACAAAACCTGCCCATTAAGAGCAAGATTCAACGAGAGATCGATAAGGAAAACGACTTAGAATCTACTGGTCGTTACATCTTGGAGTTTGATAATGCTAGAGATGATACGACCTATTTCGATCCAGATTATTGCATTATTCATCTTGATCAGGATCTTGCCCCGGGTGGATATGCCTGGGTATTCCCAAAGGGCAAGAACAAGGTCAATATAGGATTGGGGGTTCAGCATAAGAGCCTACTCCGACGGAATAGAAGGTTAAGCAGCAATGATACCCTTCAGAGCTTGATAGACAAGTATGTCGATGGAAACCCCGCGATGAAGAATCGTCGTCTAGCGGATGGAGACGGTGATTCAGGTAACTCAAAGGGCAATTGGCAGGTCCCCGTCCGAAGGCAAAACGATTGCATGGTCGCAGATGGATATTTGCTGGTGGGGGATTCAGCATGGATGCCTCGGCCAATCGATGCAGGAGGTATAGGTCCAACGATAGTAGCCGCCGTGCTTGCGGGAAGGAATATTGCAGTAGCATTAGAAGCTGAGGACGCAAGCGAGGAGATGCTGTGGACATATAATACAGATTACGTCCGTGCTTATGGATATCAGATGGCGAGTTTCGAGCTGTTGCGACGGTATTTACAAACATTGTCGAATGAGAAAATTAGTTACGGAATGAAACATTTTCTTTCCAACGACGACGTGCAAAATATCACTAGAAGAGAGCATCCAAATTTCGGGAGGGTGAACCTCCTTAACCCAATTATGTGGTTGAGGATCTTTACCCATTGGGATCTTGCAGTAGGCCTCCGTTATACCGCCAAAATGAGCGAAGCCCTGATAGAACATAATCTGAACTATCCAACGAACCCAGAACACTTCGCAGATTGGCATCGAAAGTTACTGCGAATGATGAACGAGGCGTACCAAAGATTCTCTTAGTCAGAGGCTTTGGAATGTGACATTACCCTAGAAATCCCTTTTTCAATCTCAGACCAATCAAGCCGTCCTATAAACCGACGCTCGATCTTTTGCCTCAAGACTTCTCCCAATGGAACTCTAACGCTCCCTTTCTTTCCTAAGCAGACAATTGTTTCGACTTGTGACCCATCGATTACCTCAAGGCATATGATGTCATCTCCTACCGTCGGTCTAATGACCGCCTTAATCCCTTTCATTCTCGGAGGATTTCGAATCATAAGCATCGAATACTGAGATTTCACTAGCGGTAAATCGACCGTAGATGTGGGTACTCGCGGTCGACCAGTTTGTTCAGTTCGCGTCTCAACTTCGCATCCAGGTTATCCTGCTGTTCCCCCATTATTCTCAGGGGTGAGGGTGAAAAGTTCACAGGCCCCTGAACAACAGCTGGGGCGCGAATCCTTGCTGTCGGAATAGGCTTCTGTCTCATGACCGCCCCGATCAAGTCGCTTGGCTCCTTGAATGTTGTCATCCGTTGAAGCATGTCATCGGTTACGGGTCTCAGTCCGAAGGAGGGAGACGTCGTTGGTGCTCGGGTTGAATTGATCTTTTCTTGAGCAGCTACGCCTACAGATTTGAAAGGATTTATCATCTCCTCCTTCAGGACATAGAGATCATCACCATGTAGAAAGACTGTCTCAATATGCCCTTCCTGATCTCGGCTCGTGTAGGCTTGCCATCCCTGAGGATCGAGATTGTAGGCACTGGCTACTCGTTGCTTCATTTCGAATGATGAGATCATCCTAATAATTACCTGGATTGTCAGGGATAAACATTATTTAACTGAGTAGATGATGCTTTTGGAGAGTTCTAGATCATGTCTAAAGGATTCTCTCTCGCGAGCCTGAGATCATGACACAGCCTTTGAACACGATCTTCTGGATTAGAGCCGGTCTTGGCTCATTCACCGGATTGCTAGCTGGTTTTCTGGGATTCACCTCGGATAATCCCGCTGCAGGTCTAGGGGCCCTCCTAGCAATCTCAATGTATCTACTCTCGGTTTTCGTGGTTAGAGGAATGTATCAAACTTCAATAGAGGCAAAGGACAGGAGGAAGCTGCTAACAACGGGTATCGGAACGTTCATAATGCTATTCCTTTTCACCTGGATTCTCTATAACACGCTCTTTCTTGTTGAGGATGTCGGAGGTTTGGGGCGCAATCTTGAGGAGCTCCTTCCAGACTGAAAAATATCCCTTATCGTAATCGTCAGACCAGATAGAGCTGCATTTTTCATTTATCGTCCTTTTCAGTTTCGGAAAATATTCGGCAGAGAGTAGTGGACCGGCCTCTCTTGTGGAATATCTCGAGACAATCCCTTCGATCGCGGATCTTGCCCCCCTGGTTCTTTCACTCGTGGTATTCTCGAAATTCTCGCTAACAATTATCTTGGCTTCAGAGAATCTATTTTCAAGGATTAGACCCAAGCAACTTCTGACAACCTCTTTGGAGACCGTCTAAGATTCAGCTCCCTGGATCGTAGAGTTATCGGCCAAATCAACTAAGCCGTGCTCGCTAATCCGGAATTCACATCTATCACCTATGGTACTGCTCGCCAACCAAACTCCCTTCGATCGAATTCTCTCGATGTGTATCCTAATCTGTGTTCCCCTCTCTACTATGGAGGCTAAAGTCTGGACCTCCTTAACTGTACCTTCGTTGATCCTGGACCTTGTAGTATTTGTCAGAACAATAGGAATCCTTTCATCTATGGCAAAGTGGGATAACTGATGCAGATGCCTAGTGAGCAGCGACCTGAGTTCAATAATTGTGGTCGCTGAAGAACCCAAAATGAAATTCTCGGTGACATCATCTATCAGCATAAGAATCACCTGCCCGCCCTCCTTGACATCACGCCTCCCAATGTACTCCTTCACTCTCTGGACTAGATTCATCTGCTGAGCAATTGAGAAACACCTAATCACGAAAATCCTCCTCAATACATCTTCAACCACAAGACCTTGACCGCCTGCCATCGCCACGACTCTTTCGGGACGGAAGCTCCCGGAGCAGTCGACAAATATTGTAACTCTCCCCATTTTTGAAGCATTCACGGCCATCTGGGTTAGGATTTGAGTTTTTCCACTCGCGCGTGAACCGAAAAAGTCCAAGATAGTTCCAGGCCTTTGCATTCTCAGAAGATCATTGAGTCTAGCTGAACTGGAATCGATGAAACTCAGACTGTCATTATCAGCGATCCTGCCATCTTTGAGCCATGGAAAACGTCCTTTCAGGCGATCTAGAGCTTTTTTGTCCTTAGCCTCGATTTTGGCTGTCATTGCTAGGTCGAAGTCAGTTTGGATAGATTCAGCCGTGGTCCATGAATCAGCCGCCTCTAATTCGTCACGAGGGACAACTCGGGTCAAGACAAGGCATCCATCCTGGTAGCCGTTTTTCTCCATTGCTGAGATTCAGCCCAGGAAGATTTTTATCTTTCAGAAGGTGACTGCAGTATTATCGTGAGGAATGAGTAATTGTCAGAAAAGAGCAGAAAACCTCTCAATACTCTCCAAAAGGCAATTAACAAGCCGGTTATAGTGAGGTTGAAGAGCGAGCTGGAGTACAGAGGGACGATGAGCAATGTTGACGCATATATGAATGTCATATTAACCGATGCAGAGGAATATGATGGTGGCTCGCTCTCTGCAAATTTCGGCAAGGTCGTAATTCGTGGCAATAACGTAATATTCATCAAGATTCAGCCAGATATTAAGGTGATTTGAATATCGTCTAGATCCCTCCATGTCGAGAGCCTGGGCGAGAAAGCCATCTCCGACCTAGCAGTAGAAATCATAGAGAGAAAAGGGAAAGGTCACCCAGACTCGTTGATTGATGGTGCGTCTGAAGCAGTCTCCATAGCCTTATGTGAATACTATCTCAAAGAGTTTGGGAGTATCCTCCACCATAACGTCGATAAGGGCCTCCTTGTCGGCGGCAGATCAGAAGTGCGCTTTGGAGGCGGTGAGGTCCTTGAGCCGATCCAGATAGTGGTAGCCGGAAGGGCGACATCCTCCGTGAAGAGAAATGGAGGAAGATACGATGTTCCTGTAGGGGAACTAGCGGTCTCAGCCATAAATAACTTTCTAAATCGGACAATGAGGTTCCTCGATGCTGAAACCCACGTGATAACCGATTTCAAGATAAGGCCGGGCTCAGCCGATCTTGTTGGTGTTTATGGTGCCAATGGGAAGCTTCCTCTTTCAAACGATACTTCAATAGGGGTAGGGTATTCACCGCTGACCCCGGCTGAGAAGCTAGTTCTTGAGAGTGAGAGACTTCTGAACTCAAGTAAAGTCAAACATGAAATGCCTGAACTAGGTGAGGACATCAAGGTAATGGCCTTGAGGAACGGCGCTAAGATCGACTTGACAATCGCAGCTGCTATGATCAGTAAACTCATTCCTGACCAGTCACATTACGCGAGTATAGTTGAACAGACGCAGAGGGAGGTCGACGATCTTGTACCAAAGATAACCGATATGGACGTCACTGTACGGGTCAACTCTGGAGACAGCTACTCAAACGGGGTCTACTATCTCACGATTACCGGAACATCCGCAGAGGCTGGAGATGATGGTAATACAGGAAGAGGAAATCGTCCTAATGGTCTTATCACTTCAATGCGTCAATATTCCATGGAAGCCACTGCTGGCAAGAACCCCGTCAATCATACCGGTAAGATATACAATGTCCTTGCCCAAACCACGGCAGACAGGATATTTAGGGAGGTCAAGGGCATCAAGGAGGCCTATGTTAGGCTGCTGAGCAGAATCGGAGTCCCAATAGATATTCCTCAAATTGCCAGCGCGGCGATCGTCCTTGAAAAAGGAAGCCGGGTGGAATCAGTGAGAAGCGATATAGAATCCATCATGGACGAGGAGCTTTCAAAAATAACTGATGTAACCTCCTTAATCCTGAGTGGAACCGTTACTTTATTCTAATTGGAAACATTCAGCTACCAATGCTTCAGAGGATGAGGTACTCGACAGCTTTTTACTTGTGTGGCGCTCTCAGGTGTAATGCGGAATGATATCGCTCGCCGGCCAGGCTAATATGCAAAAGGGAAGAAGAGGAAGTGATAGAGGAGGAAACCAGAAGATATTCGGTACGGCACTTCTGAAACGTGGATTTGCTCACATGCAAAAACATGGAGTCATAATGGATGTCACAGATCTCAAGCAAGCTCACATAGCTGAGGATGCAGGAGCTGTCGCCGTGATGGTACTCGACAAGCTCCCGTATGACGTGAGGCAAGCGGGAGGAGTAGCCAGGACTGCAGGCCTCAATATCATCGACGAAATTCTCGAAGCCGTAACGATCCCCGTGATGGCAAAATGTAGGATTGGACACACCGTAGAGGCGAGCGTTTTGCAAGAGATTGGAGTGGATATGATAGACGAATCCGAGGTTCTCACTCCGGCTGACGAAGACAGACATATTTGGAAGTGGGATTTCACGACCCCCTTTGTCGATGGAGCGAGGGATTTAGGTGAAGCTTTGAGAAGGATAGAAGAAGGAGCTTCGATGATTAGAACGAAGGGCGAGCCCGGTACCGGAAATGTTGCAGAGGCTGTGAAGCACATCAGAGTAATCGACAACGACGTAGCACGTATACGCGTCTTCTATGAGAGAGAAGACTTTCAAGAAATGGAGAGATTAGCCCATGGACTAAATGTTTCGCTTGAACTACTGCAAGAAACGGCAAAACTCGGCCGCTTACCGGTTGTAAACTTTGCTGCAGGGGGTATAACGACACCTGCCGACGCTGCCCTCATGCTCAATCTCGGATGTGACGGTATTTTTGTCGGGTCTGGAATTTTCAAATCCGATGATCCCCTCGAGAGAGCTAGGTCGATAGTACTCTCAACAACCTTCCACGATCGACCAGAGGTCGTAGTTGAGGCACAGAAGATGATAGATGAGGGTAAATCGATGCTGGGTCTAGATACCTCAAATCTGGTGTTGAGAATGCAAGACAGGGGAAAAGTCTGATGACTCACCCGGTGTCTCCCCTCATCATCGGAGTCCTCGGTTTTCAAGGAGATATCGAAGAACACCTATTGTCTACCGAGAGTGCCTTTAAGAAAGCCTCAATCAAAGGCCACACCCTGCGGGTGCGAGAGCGCGCAGACCTTTCCAAGATTCATGCACTAATTATCCCTGGTGGTGAAAGTACGGTGATCGGGGGGATGCTATTGGGAAGATCGATGGTGAAGGAATTGTCTGACAGATTGATGGATGGTTTGCCAACTATGGGGACATGTGCCGGCTTGATATTCCTAGCTAAGAGAGTGTATGACAGAGTTGTCGGAGATATGAATCAACCTTCGCTGGGAGTACTTGATGTACTTGTCGAACGAAATGCCTTTGGTCGACAACGGCAGTCATTCCAGGCAGAGTTTGATATTCCTAGATATGGCCTGTCTGGGTTTAATGGAACGTTCATCAGATCTCCCGTCATTAAAGAGGTAGGCCCCCACGTAGATGTCTTAGCTAAACTCGGTGACGATGTTATCGCAGTACAACAGGGTAATATTCTTGCAACTGCATTCCATCCGGAATTGTCTATGAGTTCGATCTTTCACGAGGAGCTGATCAAGATGGCTAGTTCACTGAATCAATGAAGTGTTATTCAGCTATCCGTGCTCTGGGGTATACTAATCGACGGTCGTTTCCTTTCGACTGCTGCTTTAACAAAACTTTTGAAAACTGGCTCAGGAGATCCTGGTCTACTAACAAACTCCGGGTGGTACTGGGTCGCCATGTAGAACGGATGTGAGCTCACTTCAAGAATCTCTGCTCGTCTCCCATTATCACTAAAAGCAGTCAAGTTCATACCATTCTTCTCGAATATTTCCAGATACTTTAGTGCGAATTCGTACCGATGCCGATGTCGCTGACGGATGTCGTAAGTTCCGTAAATCTGATGGGCTAATGTACCTTCTTCGATCTTAATGTCGTGTCCTCCTAGCCTCATGGAAGCTCCCATTTCTCCTACTTCCCTTTGTGAAGGAAGAAGGTCGACCACCGGGTTGTTTGTGTCAGGATTCAATTCTGTTGAATGAGCGTCACGAATATCACAAACGTGACGGGCAAACGATACGAGAGCAAGTTGGAAGCCGAAGCAGAGTCCCAGAAAGGGTATGGATCTTTCTCTCGCATAATTTGCCGCAAGAATCTTCCCCTCGCTTCCTCGTTTTCCAAATCCCCCTGGGATGAGTATTCCATGATACCTTTCAAGTGTGTCTAGCGATAGCAAGTTCTTTTCGAACTCGCCACTGTCAATCCACTCGACTTTAACGAAAGCATTTTGATACGCCCCTGCATGTGAGAGGGCATGGTTTACGCTAACGTAGCTATCTGCAAGCGAAACATACTTTCCGACCAGTCCTATTATTACCTCATTCCTAAAGGCTGCTGATGAGAACGAATTCGAGACGTCCCTCCAGCCTCCCCAACTCATCCCCCTTACGGGAAGTTTGAGTTTTGCCCCTATGGCGCTGATGATGCCATCCCGGTAAAGGTTTTCTGGAACGTGATAGATTGACGGAGAGTCTGGATTCGAAATTATACTGTCTAATTCGACACTAGTAAACAAGGAAATTTTCCTCTTCGAGTCTAAGGAAAGTTCCTTTTCGCTCCTGACGACAATGATATCCGGCTGTATGCCAATTCTTCTTAACTCTTGGACGCTGTGCTGGGTCGGTTTGGTTTTCTCCTCCCCGACTGCCTGAAGGATCGGTGCTAGAGTGACGTGTATGAAAAGGGTGTTTTCAGCTCCCTCCTCCAGTCTCATCTGTCTAATTGCTTCGAGAAAAGGGAGACTCTCTATGTCCCCTACTGTTCCCCCACATTCAACCAGGATCACCTCTCCAGGCCTATCGCTTTTACTCTCCTCAGTCTCTGCAATTTTTCTTATCTGATGTTTTATCGCATCTGTCACATGGGGTATTATCTGGACGCACTGGCCGAGAAAATCTCCTCTTCTCTCTGCCTGAATAACACCCAAATAGATCTGACCGGTTGTTATATTGTGCTTCCTGGATAGATTCTGGTTCAGAAATCTCTCATAGGTCCCGAGATCCATATCCGTCTCTCCACCATCGTCTGTGACGAACACCTCACCGTGGATGATTGGATTCATCGTTCCTGCGTCGACGTTGATATACGGATCTATCTTAGCTGAACTGATCTTAAGTCCGTATAGGCTGAGGAGCTTTGCAACGGAGCCCACAACCACACCCTTGCCTATTCCTGAGAGCACACCGCCCGTGACAAAGATGTATTTCGTTCTCTTTGAAAGACCTATCTCAGGTGTCTGCATAAAGGCATCTCACCTAGACCAGTTTTAACCCTTTTCCTTTGATCCACCACATCATCTTTCTCATCTTACCACTGGATAGAATGGGACAGATAGATCTGCAATATCTACACTTGATTGGGCAATACGAGACATCCCATCAAGGATTCCATTTAGCGGGCCAATATCTGACGATAATTCTGAAGAGGCCTTTTCCCGGAGAGATGATATTCCTTTTGAGAATCGGTTGTATGAAATTACCGTTTCGCGAGCGTTATCCGCATTCTTTGATAGAAGTGAATCTAGGCCCAAGTCGAGCATTCTCACCAACAATTGGTTTATCTCAAGTACCGACACCCCAAGAGTCTTAGTGAGTTCGATGGGATGGGGTAATTCCATAATGATTTTGGCCATTGACACGTTGGTATCTCCAATGGATTCCAAAACATTCGCTGCTACCCTGAAATCGAGGCAATCTATCTGACTAATGGAGTATCTTGCAGCAAGCATTGGGTCGATTACTGCGCTCCTAATCGTCCGTACTAATAGGAAGTAGAGCCTATCTACCTCATCATCTCTATGCGGAATTACTTTCATCATTCGTTTGTCGCCTTCAACGAGCGAAGTTACGATATCCGCCTGCATTCCATTGACGATAGAGTGCATTCTCCTGAAGATTTTACTTGGAGCAAGATTGCTACTGTCAAGGAGAAATTGGGTCGTTATGGAATAGGCATCTTCCTCCACTATTTCCAGCCCGACGAGGTGGCTCATAGCTCCCTTTATCGCCTCCCGTACATCATAGGAGACTCTCTCACTTCCCTGTATTTTGATAACATCGTATCCGAGCAGATAGAATCCGGTAATCTCACCAAGCAACCTCCGTTGCTCATTCGGATTGAAAGCAAGGGTAGCTTGGTTCATCTCTCTTTCGCCCGAAAAGGGAGCCAATACTAACCGGTCCGCAGAGCCTTCCTGAATTGATATAAGAGTCCCCTTTCGAACCCCGTTTCTCGCCGCCCACTCCTTGGGGAGGGAGACCATGGCTGTTCCTCCTCCTACCTCTTGCACCCTTCTTAGTTCCATGGTCTCTATATAGAGATATAGAGAATTTATAGTATATTCTAATTAAAGAGACCCTCAGCAGATTGCCTAATGGAGTCAGCTTTCGCTCCTGCCCACATTACGGGGATCCTCGAAGTACCCCCCAGGGTTCACGACCCCCTTAGCCAGGGCTCCTTGGGAGCAGGGTTCTCGATTGAGCGAGGAGTTACAACCGAAGTACGGACCAGGAGGGATTCCGCCAGCTCAATCCGGGTTAGAATAAACGGATCCCCGCCCCTTTCAGCAGAGGTTTCCGAATTGGTCGCCCGTCGGATGATGCAAATGATGGGATCGAATCATGAAATCCTCATCGATCACTTTGTAAGAGTTCCCATAGGGGCCGGATATGGGTCCAGCGGCTCCGCGGGCCTCAGTCTAGCACTTGCATTAAATGAGTCTCTTGGGCTGGGTCTCACAATCACCGAGGCAGCTCAAATCGCCCATCTCGCCGAAATAGAATGCGGTACCGGTCTGGGTACCGTCCTTGCGGAGCTCTATGGAGGTCCAGAGATAAGAATCAGCTCGGGAGCCCCAGGCATCGGAAAGATCTCAAAATTCCATCTTGGAAGGAAAAGCGTTGCAGGCACTATCTGTTTTGGTCCATTGGAAACCAAACACGTTATTTCAAATCCAGAGTTAGTTAGAAAAATAAATCTTATTGGGAGACCCGCTTTGCAGAGACTTCTTAAAGACCCTTCAGTCGATCTTTTTTTAGAGTTGTCTAGGAAATTCTCAGTCGCTTTGGGGTTAATGTCGGATAGGCTCCTGGGCATTCTGAATTACGCAGAAAGTTGTGGCCTGATCTGTGGTATGGGATTATTCGGCGAAACTCTTTTCTCTTTAATTACCGAAGATAGTCGAAATGAATTTGACAGGATTGTCGCCAGCGACAGGTCCTTTGAGACATTGCCGTCAAGACCAGAAATAATTTTTTCTCGCATAGATAATCAAGGAGCGCGACTACTTTGAGAACTCCGATCTATAATATCTCCCCCCGGTTGCATCCTAGGGCAGAATCATTGCGCTCGAGAGAGATGCTTTCCCAATCACTAGAGAGCGGCTTGCTTGTCCCCCAAGGTTTGATAGCATATGGGCGAGGCGAGGCCTTTGACTATCTCTTCGGAGAGCGCACAATACCTGCCGCAAGAATTGCAATTAGGGCGGCAGCAGCGCGGATAATCCTAGCTGATCGCCCGGTGATCTCTGTGAATGGGAATGTTGCCTCGGTCGCCGCTAAAGGTGTAGCTAGGCTTTCAAAGCTGACGGGTGCGGATGTAGAGATTAATTTATTCTATAGGAATCAGGAACGAATAAGAAGAATCTCAGGGGTTCTGCGCGATGCCGGGATTAGGGACGTCCTCGGAGTCGACCCTGCCTACCAGAGGAGAATACCCGAACTCAGCAGCGAAAGACGGAGGGTCGATTCAAGAGGAATCATGAAAGCTGATGTTGTAGTTATTCCCTTAGAAGATGGTGATAGAACCGAATCACTTAGGAAAATGGGGAAGCTTGTAATTGCTGTTGACCTTAATCCGCTCTCAAGAACATCTAAGTCCGCTTCTATCAGCATAGTTGATGACATCGTTAGAGTTATTCCGCAAATGATAGATCAAATACGATATCTGAATCGATTAACAAATGAGGAAATACATATTATTGCAACCTCTTTCAATAACTCTGCGAATCTTCGATCGGTTCTCTCCTATCTTACAAAAAGAATAAGTCGACTATCAACCAAGAGACAGGGAAGAAAATGAGCCCAAATGAGAAGATTACCATAGATCGGCTAATGGGGCTGAAGAGGGGAAGCGATAGATCAGGCAGAAGAATAGCTGCCGTCACTGTCTATGACTATCCCTTCGCCCGCCTAGCCGATAGAGCAGGAATGGATTTACTTCTTGTTGGTGATTCTGGTGGAATGGTCACTCTGGGTTACGATAGTACCATCCCTGTGAGCATGAGTGAGATGCTAACAATGAGCAAAGCCGTTTCAAGGGGAGCACATAGGCCTCTACTAGTCGGAGACATGCCATTCATGTCTTTCGCGTCCAAGCAAGACGCCCTAGCCAACGGTGGATTGTTCCTGAAAGAAGGTGGAATGGATGCAGTCAAGCTGGAAGGGGGCAGCGAATATGCTGACATTGTTAGAGCTTTGACCAGGGCGGGAATTCCAGTAATGGGGCATGTGGGTTTGAAGCCCCAAAGAGCCAAGTTTTGGCACGGGTATAGAACTGAAGGTAAGGATTACCGATCAGCTAGAATTGTCATAGAAGATGCATTGGAATTAGAGAGTGCTGGTGTATTTGCTCTAGTCCTCGAAATGGTAGCCTCTGAGGTAGCAAAGGTTGTGACCGAGAAGGTCTCAATTCCAACAGTAGGTATTGGCTCAGGGCCCTTCTGTGACGGGCAGATACTTGTTCTTCATGACGTCCTCGGGCTTTATGATAACTTGACGCCACGCTTTGCCAAGAAGTACGTTGATCTATCTCCTGTAATTATATCGGCCTTGTCAAAGTTCAAAGACGAAATCATTGTCGGCAAATACCCCGAAAAACGTCACAGTGCAAGTATGGAGTCATCTGAATTGGGTAAACTTCAAAGGCTCTACAAGGCTGAAAAGGATAGATCGGTCGTAAGCGAAGCGTAATCGAACATCAAGGAGGTCGCCATGAACGTAAAGGGCATAAGCAGAAATCGCATTCTGAATAGCTTAAGTCGTCGCCTATCGGAGGATCTCAATTTCGAATCCGGCAAGATTTTTGGTTCAATGTGCACTGAGCCCCACAATTTCGCAAGATCGGTCTATTCTGCTTACCTTGAGAAAAACATAGGTGATCCCGGGTTACTCAGAGGAACCTTGGATCTTGAGAGAGATTGTATCAGAATAATTGGTACACTTCTTTCACATTCGAAAGCATCAGGACATATCGTATCAGGTGGAACCGAGGCGAATGTGATGGCGCTCTGGTCTGCCCGAAATGAAAGTCGCAAAGAAAAACCAGAGGTTATCCTCTCTTCCTTGGCACATCACTCCTTCAAGAAAGCTGGAGATTTGCTTGGGTTGAGACTCGTCGTGATTCCACCTGACAAACATAGATTTGATGCGAGCAAGATCAGCAATGCGATTACTTCCCATACCATCTTGATGATCGGGACTGCGGGCAGTACAGATCTGGGCCTCATCGATCCTATCCAGGAGATGTCCGAGATCTCAAGTAGGTTTCAGATCCCTATTCATGTAGACGCATCTTTCGGGGGTTTCGTAATCCCCTTTCTGAAAGCTCGTGGTTCTGATCTCCCAGATTTCGATTTTCGTCTGAAGGCTGTGAGATCCATAACGATTGATCCTCATAAGATGGGTATGGCTCCTATCCCATCTGGTGCTCTTCTATTCAGGAACAGACGAGCCTTAGATACTATTTCATATGACACTGACTATCTCTCAGGTGGACTCAAACCTCGAGGAACTATTCTGGGAACTAGTCCTGGAGCTTCAATAGTCTCAGTCTGGTCTCTGTTGAATCTCATGGGCCAAGAGGGATACAAGAAAACCGCACGCAGCTGCATGAGATTGACAGAGTATCTTTATCAGCGTTTGACAGGTATCGATGGCGTTGTAGTTATCTCGAAACCGGAAATGAACGTGCTGGGCTTTCGTTCTTCAAGAATAAAGATCTCTGTCCTGTCGAGAAGACTAAGAAATAAAGGATATGCAATCTCGACTTTTCCTACTCATTTACGCCTCGTAATTATGCCGCATGTAACTCGATCTCATGTTGAGTTGTTCATCGAAACTCTGGTGGGGGTTCTAGCGAACAAGGGACGCTCTAATTGAGCTTTTAGGGTCTACTGAAGTTGTGTTTCTTGGGCGTTCTATATTGTCGATCTCTCTTTATGTTAAGAGGAGATGTAGTTAACCTAGATGTAGTTCCCGGTTTATATAGTGTAATCTCTAGGTTCCAGAGGCGATATAATCGTCTACCACGAAATCGCAGGGTGTGATGCAGGATGGTCTATATCAAGAAGTTAGAACTTAGAGGATTCAAGTCATTTGGAAATAGACTTGTGACCATTCACTTTGATAGAGGTCTGATTGGTGTAACTGGCCCCAACGGGTCCGGCAAGAGCAACATTATCGATGCAATCATGTTCTCACTCGGACAAACTAATCCAAGGAACCTAAGAGTGAACAGACTGAGCTCGCTCATTTTCGACGGGAGTGGAGGAGAGAAGCCCCGTGATGCGAAAGCCACAGTTACTCTTGAGAACTCAGACCGTCTTATTCACGTAGATACCGATAATGTCACAATTTCAAGAGAGATAAGATCGACAGGAGAAAGCACTTACCTTCTTAATGGAAAGAAGATACAGAAAGGCACCCTAAGAGAACTCCTAAGTTTGGCTATGATCGACCCGGACGGCCTAAATTTTGTGCCTCAAGGCATGGTTACTCGTCTCTCAGAGTTGAGTGCGGAAGAAAAGCGGATCATTATAGAAGAGATTGTCGGCGTTGCACAATTCAACGAGAAAAGCGAACGGGCCAAGAAAACGCTCGATGAGTCTGATCGGAAACTCGAAGTCGCCCTGGCCAGAATTGACGAAATTAGATCTAGGATTGATTCTCTTGAGGGCGAGAGAAATGACGAACTTCGATTGCGATACCTCGAGAAGGAGATAGGGTGGTTGAATGCGTTACTGGTATCCCAGAGGTTGTTAGCTGTGCGAAACAACATTGCTGATCAAAAGGACCAAATCAAAGCTACGGAAGCGGAAAAAGGGACTCTTGAAGCGGAAGTCTCACACTTGAATGACCAGATCGCGCATATTGAAGAAGAGAGAACTAAGTTTCTCAATAGTATCCTCGAAGAGAGAGGCAAGAAGCTAGTAGATCTTCAGGTAAAGATAGCTCAAAAGAGAAATGAAATCGAGAAATTGAAGAGCCAACTTGGCGACACAACTACCATTGTCCAGAAAATCACCGACACCTTGCCTTACTTCTCGCAGATGAGAGAGGATGGGATGACGAAACTCGAAGAAGTTAGCGCTAGCATTGCCTCCCTTGAAAAAGACCTTGTAAAAAGAGAGTCCGAAAAACGCGAATTGGACATGAAGCTTCAAATGTGGAATGATGAGAGGAACGAAGTTCGCCGACATATGACTCTGGCGGAGGACAATGTCCGCCTTCTCAATGAAAAGATTAATCTGTTCAGGAAGGCCACGAACTCTGCCTCTTCCTCTATCTCGGAGGCGGCTGCGAAGAAAACTCTCTTGAACGAAAGACTAAAGGGGTTTAAAGAGAAAGCGGAGTCAATTGATGAGACTCTAAAAGTCGAATCTCAGATTGAGGAGCTAGAACGTACACAATCTCTCGAGACCCGATCCCTTTCAGAAATCGAGAGAACGAACTCCGCCATAGATGTTAGGAGGGTAAGATTGGAAGAGGAGGTTTCCAAAGCAATAGATACCCTGCAAACGGCGAGCGACGTTGTCGTAAAACACGAATCACAGATTGCAGCTGCTAGAGAGCTGTCCCGACAACAAGCCTCGTTTTCAAGACTAAAAGCAATTACCAAAGAAAGGTCTCTAGATGGTTTCTTAGGTAGGTTTGAAGATCTTGTAACATTGGATGGAGAATATCAGGTCCCCCTATTAGCTGCAGGTAGACGCTGGATCAACGCTGTAGTTGTGAAAGATATGGCCTCTCTTCTAAGAATTGTGGAACCGATAAAAAAACTCAAACTCGGGAGAGTTGCTCTTATCCCACTCTCAGATGTGTGGGACACACGTATGGTCGCTCCGCCGAACGATCCTAACATAGTTGGCTGTCTTTCAGATTTGCTTAACCCTAGATCCGATCTCAAAGGACTAGTGAACTTCGTTTTTGGCGATACACTACTTGTAAAAACATCAACGGCAGCGTACCTACTCTCTCAAAAAGGATTCAGGACTGTTACAGGCAACGGTGACTTGTTTGAAGCCGGGGGCTCGGCCCTCGAGACCGGCAGTATTTTTCCCATGGCAAACCTCATATTTGACACAAGTTCCCATGCTGCAATAAAGAAGGGCGTGAGCTCCTTACGACAGACCATAGAAAAGAGAAAATCCGATCTGACTTCGTTGAACTCTCAAGCTAAAGTCTTCGAATCCGATAAAATCAAGAAAAATATGGCAGTCGAGAAGCTTAACTTACAAATCTCTAACCTGCGCTCACTATACTCGCGATATAAACGAGTGAGACTCGCGTTACGAGATCAGTCCGTCCGTACCGCAAAGGAACTTAATCGAACAACTAGAAATCTCAATAGACGAGAGCGCTCCAAGGAGGTTCTTCTCTCAAAAATAGCAGATAAAGAGCAAAGGATTAACGACTCGGCTTACACAAAACTAAACGAGAGGGGATTAGGTTTGGATGCCGAGAGATCTGATCTTCTTCGCGCGCTTGAGCAGGAAATTTTAGAAACTACCCAGGTCTCGACAGAGCTTACAAGGAAGAAAGCAGACCTTGAACACAATCTCCAGCCACAACTCAGGAACCTTGATGCTGAAAGACGAAAGGGGACCGAAGAACTTGATTCAAAGAAGAGATGGCTGGAAAGCGCCAAGAGGTTACTACCACAAATGGAGACGGAACTTTTCAACCTCTCTCAGGATGAGATGAAACTAGACGTCGAATCGAGAAAATCAAAAGCGGTTCTGGAAGAGTTTGACAACAATACAAGGAAACTGCGAAGAGAGAAAGAGGCCGTTTCCAGATCTCTCAGTGGACTAGAGAAGAGGATAGTCTCCACAAGCAAGGGTCTCGAAAGTCAAGCGGATACCGAGCGAGCTCTTAGTAGCAAACTCTCAACTCACGGTTATTCTACGCTACTTGATACATTTGAGGGTGTCGAAAGAATAAAAGACGAGTTAGATAAAGAATATGAAACTCTAAGAGGAGATGTCAACCTCTTAGCAGACAAGAACTATCGTGAAATCTACGTCGGCTACAAGGGAATGTCGGAGAGAAAGAATCAGCTAGAAGGGGAGAGAAATGCGATTGTCAATTTCATCGAGAGCGTAGAGGCCGAAAAGAAGAAAGTCTTTCTGGATGCTTTCGAAAAGATAGATCGCGAACTAAGAGAAATCTTTGCTAAACTAACGAACGGATCGGCATGGTTGGAACTGGAAGACCCAGATGACGTTTTTAATAGCGGAGTATTACTTATGGCACAATTTCCAAATAAAATTGCTCGAGAGAGTGGGGTAGTAAGTGGGGGAGAAAAAACTGTCTCCGCTCTCTCGCTAATACTTGCCATCCAAGCGGTTAATCCGGCGCCATTTTATATCTTCGATGAAATCGATGCGCACTTGGACGCGGTCA
Source organism: Nitrososphaerota archaeon (assembly GCA_027295865.1). Lineage (GTDB taxonomy): Archaea > Thermoproteota > Nitrososphaeria > Nitrososphaerales > UBA57 > B1T1B5. The sequence continues at coordinate 9,171 of JAPUKB010000056.1, read as the reverse complement.
ACTCCGACAGACTTGCAGAATTGCTGAAGGAGAGAGTAGATAGATCCCAAATAGTTATTGTCAGCCTAAAGGACGCGATACTCTCAAGGGCTGATTCTATGTATGGAGTCTATATGGAGAAGGGACTATCAAAGACGCTGAAATATCAGCCACGGATTGAGGTGCAGATGAGGAATGGATGAACGGGAAATCGAGAATAATCCCTATTCAATTCCACTCCAGATCTCGAAGGCTCCTCTTAATCTCCTAATCAACCCTAATCCTGCGCGCTCCGGGAAGCCCTGGGAGATAGATATTGCGGATCTGCTGCAGATGTTCATCTCGTTTGCAATGAAGGGCGATAAGGTGGATCTACGCCTTTGTGGAGCCGCTGCCCTCTCGTCTGCAATACTGTATAGGTTTAAAGTGGAGACGCTTTTCTATTTCGAAAGGTTACGGACCGTAAGGGTTCCTCCCAATCGAGGAGAACCCCCTCGCATGATAATACTTCCATTCCGCTATGAGCTTTATTCCACTTCAATTGATGATCTCGTTATTTCTCTTGAACGAATACTTCAAGATGTATCAACTCAAGCAATTCGCCTACGCGAGAAATCCAGTTTGATGGTAGTGGATCCAACTGTTGAGATAGATCGCTTCGTAGTGAAGATACAAGGGATGGTCAGGGAATTTCGCGAACGGCTTACACAAATGTTAATGGCGACTGGTGTGATCTCCTTCAGTAAACTCATTGATGGGATGTCTCTCCGGGAGAAGGCTCGCTACTTCATTCTTCTCTTCTTCGTCGCACACGACGGTTTTGTTCAGCTTGAACAGGAAGAAGCGGATATCAGGATAATTCGGGTTATTGACCAAGAAGGTAGTGGTCTATCGGTTGTCTGATGACCAATCGAAGGCCAGAATTGAAGCGGCCCTGTACGCTGCCGGACGTCCGTTGACCGTGACCGAGTTGGGGAGAGCCGCCGGAATCACCTCCTCAAAAAAGATACTTCAGACCGCAAGGAATCTAATGAGTGCAGTGAACACAACTTTCGCTGCCATCCAAATGCTTGAGCTCGATAGCGAGAGATTCGTTATCCAGCTTAAGAATGAGTTCACTCCTCAAGCCCGGAAGTTCTCCTCGAGGCCTCTCTTGTCCAGAGCCGAATTAAAGACCTTGTCTTATGTCGTATATTTTCAGCCAATCTCAGGAAAGGAGCTTGCTGAGAGAAGAGGGCCGAATTCTTACAAACACATCAGAACACTCTCACAGCTCGGTTTCGTCAAGGCTGAACCCTTCGGGAGAACTAGGATGTTCAGAACGACAAATAATTTTGCGGATTATTTTGGAATCAGCAACGATCCACACATCATAAAACAGCAACTCTCGAAGATAGGATTGAAAGAGCCCATTCCAGCAGTCCAGCCCTCTTAGCCAACGAATGGGAACCATTTATATTAATACTCCCCGCAGAGTGTGGTGAACAGTTGGTAAAGGCAATAGAAAACCTGCGAAAGAGAAAGCTTACAGGAGGCAGAAGAAAGCCCTCAAGACAGAGGATGCTCTCTGAGAAGGACTCGTATTCGACAGAGTGCGTCCTTGGTGAATACCAATCCAGACGAAGGCGGATGAGGGGGGGAGGCATTAAGATCATTCTGGATGCGACTAACAAAGCCAATGTCATTGACCCAGTCACTAACAAGATTAGTAACGTGTCTCTCATTAGTGTGGCGAGCAATCCCTCGAATCGGGATTATAATAGGAGAGGTGTAATTACCAAAGGCGCCGTCATCGAGACAGAGCTTGGGAAAGCAAAGGTCCTCTCTAGGCCAGGACAAGATGGGATGGTTAACGCTATTCTAGTGAAATGAGGGAGCATAGCTAGACCCTTATATGTTAACCCTGAAGGAATCTAGATGTTGGTTCTCTCTGTCGCCGAACTGGCGGCCATTGGTGTTTTCGTCGTAGTAGGTAGCATGTCTCTGGGACTACTTTTCTTCTGGTGGTATCTGGACCGCCAGAAAATCCATAGCCTTGAGGATACTCCAGTATCAAGTCCAGCCGAGTAGTCCCGAGGATCCTCCTCATTCCGCCTCGCCTATCAACCAAGTTGGATACCCTCATAATGAATCGTGGTAACCAACTATGAAGGAATACGATAGGCATGTGCTATGGTTAGAATACTTCAATTCTTCAGTAAGTAGAAAGAAAGGGCGAAGGGTTCCCACGAATCAAGCAGTAAGAGCTCCAAGGCTGCAAGAACTTCTCGAAGCTTCTAGGAGGTTAGGATATGATCCACAGCCGGTCGAAGGATTTCATCCGAGGCAATTTCCTAATCTTTCTGGATACGTTTCTATTCAAAAACTGAAACGGAAATCAGATTCGATCAAGGAGATCGCGACTATGCTTTCCGTTGTAAGAGGGGAGTTAAGGTCAGGAGGCAAGAGCGGTGAATAGTACAACAAATCAGGCGAGCGAATTTGAATTCCCCGTCATAATGCACCGCGAGGGGAGGAGTGGTATATTTGTCCCTAAGATCAGTCTGACTTCAACAGCCCCTCCGATGAATCCGGCTTTCTACAACCCTTTAGGTGAATATAAGAGGGACGTGATGGTCCACATGGTGTCCAGCTACGCTGTGAACCTCACTAACGGAGTTCGGTTCGCAGATATCTTGGCAGGAGTCGGAGCTGGTGGTATTAGAGTTGGGAATGAGAGTAGAAATGTGGGTCGGGTCTTTCTAAATGATCTGAACCCTAATGCGATGCAACTTGCGAGCTTGTCCATCAAACAGAATGGGATCGGAGAGAAGTTCACCAAATCGGGAGAAGAGGCGAACTTCTTCCTTTCAAACCACTCTTCTAGGGAGGAGAGATTTGATATTATTGACATAGATCCTTTCGGGTCCCCCACGCCCTATCTGGATTCAGCCCTGAGAGCTCTTAATATAGGCGGTATTTTATGCGCGACATCCACTGATGGGCAAGTCCTCTGTGGGCTATATCCGAATGTGAGTCTGAGGAGGTATGGTGGGTATTCGCTCAATACAGACTATTGTCAGGAGATTGCCATTAGACTCATGCTGGGATCTCTTGCGTTCGCGGCGTCCAGGCATAACTTGGGAATTTCTCCGACCTTCGCTCATACTGAGAAGCATTATACTAGGATCTACGCCATGGTAACTGACAACTCGGCCGATTTGGACGGGAGACTGGGGTTTATTTCGCAATGTAATGCTTGCCCAAGTCGTTCCGTTGGACCGCTCATGATTGGAGTCTGTCCTGACTGTCGCTCAACCTGCAAGGCAGCTGGACCATTATGGATCGGAGAACTATTTGACTTGCGAATCTTAACAAAGGCCGTAGAACTTCGTCCAGAAGGCAAGCTGGAACAAATGTTCATCGCTGCCAGAGAAGAAGTCGAACTCCCTGCGACTTTCTATGTCACTGATTCAATTACCAGTCTAATTGGATCCTCGTCAGTTCCAATCGCGTATGCAATTGACTCGTTGAAGGGACTCGGATACAAATCCTCCCGAACTATTCTAAATAAAAAAGGATTCCGTACCGATGCCTGCACCGATGATATAATTGCGGTCTTCCTATCTTTTAGAGATTAAATCTGGTACCCGATATTAAGGAAGTAAACCTCACTGCTTGCCTGTCGACTGGCAGGGGGTTTGATAATTCTTACCATTCTGAATCTCTCTCTCAATGTGCCTCTCAACTCATTAATTCTAGGACCATCGAAGGCCTTCGCCAGTAATACTCCACCCGTTTTCAGTATTTCGGGGAGCATACCGATTACAAGTAATGTCATATCTATCTGGACCGAATGGTCTATTTCCCAAATACCAGTGATCTTTTGTGAGATATCGGAGAGCACGATATCAGCGCTCCTTCCCAAGATTGTAATGATTCTCTTACCAAGATCAGGATCCCGTACATTCCCTACCAAAGTCCTAACGTTCTCCCCAACCGGAGAGATTGGGTCTATATCCACTCCAATTACCATTCCTCGCCCACCGACTAATTTTGATGAGGCCTCAAGCCATCCTCCAGGAGCAGCTCCGAAATCGATGATTGCCTGACCCCTTCTCATGAACGAGTACTTTGAGTTTATCTGGGAAAGTTTATAGTACGCCCGGCTTCTGTAACCCTCTTCCTTTGAGAGTCGCCTGTACAGATCTCGTTTAGCTTCTCGTAATCGCAAAATTCTTCTTAAGTCTTGTTTCCGTTATTCTTGATTTGGAGTAAATACTGGTTCGTTGTCCAATCCCTTATGAGATTGCAGTGATGAGGAGTAACCACCCCAGTCGCGCAGCATCTATCCTCACTGGGGCAGGTCAAGCAAGGAATTTGTTCAATAGATTCGACTCTCGCCGGCATTCGGGCTGGTGTCAAAATATATGTCCACCGTCCTGCATCCAACATCCGCTCCCGTTTAATCATCCCTCTTCTCTCTAATCTGATGGCGAGCCTTGATCCGTCTCGACTACTCAGGTTTAACTCCTTCCACAGAGAGCTTTGTAGGACCCCGCTCTCATGCTCAACAACCACCTTGTATATCATCGAGAGAGGATCTATATGCTGCTCGACGGAAGACTCAGATTGTTTGTTTTGAAGCTCTTTTTGCAGCATTTGCAAACTCTATCAGAAAGAGTATAAGCGCGAGTCCATGCCTTATCAACCTTTTTCTGATAAAATCGGCATAAGTCTCTGCGTTATCGAGTAATTATCAAGAATGTCCCGCGACCTGTTGCGCACAGTGACCTCAGTAACTTCCGCCAAGTCCGCAACTTCGCGCTGGGATATGTGTTCACCTAACATCACAGAGGAGATGTAAAGGTAAGCGCCCGCGAGACCAGCCGGAGCTTTCCCGCTAGATAGCCGTGAGTCCTTAGTCTGGGATGACAATTTCAAGGCGAGTCTTTCTAGCTTAGTATCTAGGTGGGCGACATTCACCAACTTCGAGATATATTTCTGAAGAGGCTGTGGTGGCACGTACTTCTTTTCTACTTCTGTCAAGATGAGTCTGTAGTACTTCGCGACCACTCCCCTCTCTAATCGAGCTACTTTGGCTACTTCCTTCAAGGTTCTTCCTGTTCCACATTTCCTGCAAGCCAGATAGACAGATGCAGCGGCCATGCCTACGGTAGATTTGCTTCTTGCTACTCGTAGTTTTGCCGAGGTCCTGTAAATATGGGCAGCTGTTTCAGACGTAGACTTGGGTAGATTCAGATTACTAGAGAACTCGCTGATTCTTGCCAAGACATTTGAGAGACCCCTTTCCGCTGACGAGGAAGTCCTGATTCTCCTCTGCCACATCTTCATCCTTTCAACGGACGTTTGAGAATAACCGCCATGTCGTTCTCTTCCGCTATTAGTTGTAGCATCTCCGATCTCCGTGGTCAAACCGAAATCGTGCAAGGCTAGCGTCCGAGGAGAACCAACCCTGACTCTTTTCTGCTTTTCCTCGAGGTCCATTGCCTTCCATTCAGGACCGGTATCAGCTACTTGATCCAGAACAACGAGTCCACAATTTGAACACAGGAGTTCCCCTTTTTCATGATCCCCGATTAAGGATCCGCGGCAAAATGGGCAGGTCGATTTTGATTCTGAAACCCGCAGACCTTTCAAAAAAAATCCTACCTCCTCAGCTATACACTAGCCTACCTATAACTCTTTTAGATTCTTCGTTGGCCGGGATCACTGTAAGGTATGGGGACCGCGTCGGTCCGATTACTTCCAGCACCTTACCAACCTTATTTCCTCTTTCGTCGAAAACAACTTCTCCAGCTCTAATATCCGCTTTAGCCTTTATGACTAATCTTCCGCTTTTCGCAACATGAATTGCTGTCCCTATTGGTCGGCGAGCTATCTTTGGTCCCAAGCCAACGTGTATGATACAGCAGGTAAGTAAACCTTGATCAAGGCTGTATAGGCGTCTTTTTCGCGTGTTTGAGGAGTCATATGTTCGTAACCGACGCTACAGACGAGTGGATTTAATCTCTCTGCGCTCCTTAAATCTCATGTCCGATTTGGCTCAGGAGTTCCAAGCATCGCCAGTTTCCGAACATGAACCTCACTCAATGCAAAAGAAGGTGGCTGCAAGGCGGAATGGGCAAGCATCTCGAGGCCGGCATATTACTCAGAGAAGGTCAAAACAGGAGCGATTGATTGATATAATCAGGGTTGTTGCAGCGAACGGGCAATTACGCAGAACTCATATTCTCTATAAAGCTAATCTTACCTGGGGAGAGCTGAGGGAAGATCTCGACGCGCTCGAAAAGGTTGGGGCGATCAAGATGATGGAAAGTGGCGAGGGGACATTCTATGGATCGACTGAAGTAGGTCTGGAGCTTCTCACTCATTCTAGCAGAATCGTCACAATATTGACCGGTAACGCCTCCAATATGTAAAACATGTGTTTTCGATGTGGAAGGGAACCCTCCTTTCTGCTGAGAGTCGCAAGATTTCGTTAATTCGTTTAAGGTCTGAGTCGGATTTTGGAATCAGAAAGCTTCTCGTGCGACCATTGCGGCAAAGAGTTGGAGGGTTGGTTTCAGGCGCAACTACACTATACTAAATGTCCGATGATCAATTCGCTCAAGTAACCCTTGCCTAACTTCAGTTCGATCATCTACATGTTCTCGAGGAAGGTGTGAATAGAAACTATTCATGTCTCCTGCATTAACGCGAGGTTAATACTCTGCCGGTCACCGGAAGGGTGGTTCGGACAAATCTTGCTTCTCGAATTAGGAATTCCCGTTTCTGCTAAAGCCGGAATAGATAGGTTTTTTATGAAAGAGTGATGCGCAATCCCCCTTGGGCCCGTAGCTCAGCATGGATAGAGCATCGGCCCTCTAATGAGGAGGATAGCCGGGGGTCGAGGGTTCGAATCCCTCCGGGCCCGCTACAAAAACAGTCCTCTGCGTTGGCTCAAAACATAATAACTCAGGATCGACACCAGAACCCTCTAGAATATGGGTTATCGCTCCGGGGGAAGGAGAGAACATCTAACTTCAAATGACGCCCTCGAGAATATTGATCGTAAACTAGGTTTCACAAAAGGGACCCTTTACGATCTCTGCTTAGCATCAATAGAGTCGAAGACTAAAACCAAGAAAGAGGTCAAGGTGACATATCGAGGAGAGATCGACCACCAAATACGGATGACCCATCGCCTAGCTCAGGTGCGTAAAGCCGTATTTCTGATAGAGTTTAAGATCACAAAGGCGGGAAAGCTGGTCGACCGTGTCGTTCAGGTTCATTTAGAAGTATAGCGAAACCGAAACGATTCAAGGTCGCTGGCATAAGGATGAGTACTAATCCATTATACTGAGCAGCGAAAAAGTCTTAGCATCAGAGAGGCTTAAGGCTTCTAATTACCAAGGTGGTACCTTAACTATCTCCAAGGCTTACCTGAACGCTCCGAGTCCCTCCGGGAGGACGGGAGAAGCTAACTAGTCAATAGACAGATCTTAACTACTCTTTTCTCCCCGTTTGAAAAAGGGGGTTCGGCAACAATCGAACCTGAAATTGCAATAGATATTGCTCTATCTGATGAACGTGCAATTGGGAAGATTCCGTTTTGAAAAGATAATATTCGACTGACTTATTCCTTCCTGAGGAATTACTCCACATCTCCTAATTGCGGAGGGAGTACGGGGGTAGATACAGAGTCCTGATGATGCCTTCTATTCTTCCCGAGTGGAACTCGGCTACCCTTATAGGCTCTGGGATGTTCATCTTGTGCAATCATGTCCATCCATGTAGGTTTGAAAGTTAGCGAGATAATGACAAAGAAAGTGCGATCCATAGATTCTAACATGACAGGGTACGATGCCCTGGGCCTAATGGTCAAGCACAAGATTGGCTCCGTCGTGGTAACCAGTAACGGAACACCAGTCGGAGTCGTCACCGAGACGGACTTCATCAGAGAGTTTGCCAAAGAAAGGGAGAATAATGTTGTTCTCGGCAGGGAAGACCCATTGCCCACTCAAATCACTGTACATCGGCTGATATCCGGGCCTCTCGTAAGAATCCAATCTGATGCCGATATCGAGCATGCACAATCACTTATGAGGAAGCATAAGGTCGCAAACTTACCAGTATTTGCCGGAGAAAGACTCGTCGGTATGGTGACCAATCGTGAACTTGCGAATCTGTGTTCTCGGCTACTAACAGAAAGGGAGACTTCTGATAATGGCGCGAGGAAGGACTCCAGGTTTCTCAGGCCCAGACGTGAGACGTATCCTATTGTGGCGGCGTTCTCTATGATGGGGTTACTTGCTACGTTGTGGGCTAGCTTTACTGTTTCACCTACAGCTCTCTTGGCTCCAATGTCTTTCATACTCCTTCCCCCTGTCTTCTCCGTTTTGATTGCCGGGCTGCCTCAAGCCTCGGGAGGTCCGTTGATGTTTATGCTAGTAGGTCTCTATTACTACTTTTTAGCCTCAATAATTTCCTTTTCTTACGTGAAATTTTTCAAAAATGGATCTCTACACAGGTCAGTCACCCTTCGGTTGAAGTGGGCATATCAGACAACCACAAGCTAGGAACCCCTAGAGTGCTCTTGGAAGAGCATGACAGGGGTCGGACAGACCGCCCCTGGAGTAGCGCGCGCTGAACCTTGGACATAATCCAACTCCCTGATGTCTATGAAGGTATCTCCAGGAAACCATTTGCTTCCTGACGGCCTTGTTTCAGTCTCTACGGAACTCCCATAACCTAATGATTGGCAGTCTCACACTCCCTTGACCTTATTTCTCTACTAGAATAAATTTCAAGAATCCGGGCTTCGCACCCGAAAGCATTCCTATCTCTAGACCAATCTCTAGAAATGGAAGTAGGAGATTAATCCTCCATGCGAGGACTTGGCTAGCCTTATAGTCTTTTGCATGTTCCGCCTGTTACAAACATGCTTCGGAAGGTACTTGGTGTCATCGTCGTGTTCCTTCTCTTACTGTCTAACTCCCTACCAGTTGCATCAGCCAAAACGCTTTGTGCGGACGATTTCGGCCGATATTGTCTCCAAGATGACAAACCTCCAAAGGATGACAAGCCTCCTAAGGATGACAAGCCTCCTAAGGATGACAAGCCTCCTAAGGATGACAAGCCTCCTAAGGATGACAAACCTCCTAAGGATGACAAACCTCCTAAGGATGACAAACCTCCTAAGGATGACAA
>JAPUKB010000055.1 GCA_027295865.1 Nitrososphaerota archaeon | reverse complement strand
TCTTGCCAAAAAGGCCGGAGTTGGCATATTTGGTGCGAGTAAAGACAGTTTACCTGACTGGTATTCTTGACCCTGGCATGAAGTGGTACGATGCCGATATTGATGGAAGACCGATTAAGATTTCTATCAAATGAAACCTTGCGGTGTAATTCATCCAGGCCTCGAGGGGAGAATTAGGATCACTTTAAGTTAGACGATGAGAATAAGGGGCCCGCTCCGTTGCGCCATAATCTCTTTCATTGCATAGAAATAGATATTCAGTCATGAGAGATCTTGCTAATGGAGGAGACTGCGAAGGTCTTTATTCTTGATCATGGTCGGGAGCCAATCAATCAGGCCCACTTTTTTCTCAGTTTTTCCTTTAAGAATGGAGCTAATGACTTGGGCAACTTCCGCCGGATTTGTCTTCGAGGTATCGATTTCAGCTACCTTGGGCATTTCGAAACATTTCAAAACCGCCGAGGATATCACGCCGATAGCCTCGGCAATGATGTTCTCCTTTATCTTCTTCTTGGAATACCCGCGATTTCGATATCTGTCCAAAAGACGTTCGGGAGAGCATCTTAGCACGATGACGATGTCGAGATCTATCTCCGAGAGAACGCTAGGTAAAAGATGGCCTGATACAATAGCGCCTCTCGTTCTTCCGACCAGATAGTCTCGTAGTTCTTTACCAAGCAAGACGGTGTTGACATTTGATTCATTGATATTTCCTTTTGCTGAGTGGAGTTTTGCAAAGGAGTTAAGATCGATCAAGTCAAGGCCAAATTTTCGTGAAAGAAGTGACGCGACGCTCTTTTTTCCCGTTGCGGGATTTCCTGTTATCCCTATCAAAGCGTATTCTCCATCTACCATCCCGCCCCACCAAGAGATTTCATTCGTCGTTCAAATTTAGCCCAATCTCCTTGATTTAAGTATGGATTTCTATGCTTGGTAGTAATCTTCTATTTTTCGGGAATGTCTGGTCGAGGTATTTGAATCCAATTAGGTCTGCCATTCGGATCCATCGGAAGGGAATTTACTAACCTTGGATGCGGATGATTCCTTCCATTCCTCATCTCTGTGACCATGAAGGGTGCAAATGAATGCGAAGCTTCCTAATTGGTCTGCGGAAAATCCGACAACAGATATTTGGCTTGCAGGGTTTTCGACAAAGATGTCTAGCCCTTCGACGCTGAAGTCATGAAGAAATTGATCGATATTTTCGATAGTGAGAAGAAACGTTGTGGCCCACCGACACAGTGATCTCTTGAGTGTCAAAGACTAAGAGCCTTCCTCATCTCTTCGTGGTTTTGTCTGATGCTTTATTCAGTTCTTCAACTATCTGTCCGAACATCTACAACAGTTCTTAATGGCCTTTTTCTTTTCGGACGATTGATGTACGATTCATTTCGAATTGTATATCAATGCTCCGGACGGGATTTAAGTATGGATTTCCGTGCTCTAATAATTTTCTATTTTTAGGGATGCCTGGCTATGAGCCTGGTGGGATTCGTGCCTAATTAGGTCCATCATGGATTTCATGGATTCATCTGTAAATCAATAGATAATTGCAAAGAAAAAGAGGGTTGAAGCCTAACTCGTGGTTCGCAAATGTTATTTCCCTGCCCGTGTTTATTCAGATATAGCCATCGGAGAAGGGTTTCAATCTCAATGGTGCTGTCTGTTGCGATCCTGAGTTTGGTCAAGCTCCTCCCTCCATCGTTGCGAGCTTGAACATCCCTTCAAGGCCTAACCGTTCGACCTGTTTTGGATGTGCTTCCTGGAAGTGTATCTTTAGGTCCTTCTCATTCTCTGCCTCTTGAGTGCAGAAAATGACTGAACACTTGATCATTCAGTGAACACATCCGTGCTGATGATAGCTAGAAGGTCTCCAAATTCCAATTTGTTTCGCTCAGCAACAAGTAAAAGTCGCTATATTAGAACCCGCATATTAATGCTCCGGACGGGATTCGAATATGGATTTCCGTGTTCTAATAATCTTCTTTTTTTCGGGAATCTCTGGGTCCGAGCCTGTTGGGATACGTGCTTAATTGGGTTCATCCATGATTCCATAACTTCGGGTGTGAATCCCCTGCAATTGGGCTCTTCGAGCGAGCGAATCCGGGCTCTCCTGACGTGATAGAACTCGGCTGACGAGGAACGTGACTCGATAGCCCCTGATATGGTCCACACATCTTCTCAAACACCTCCACGAAACCATCAATTTTGAGTAGTAAATTGATTACGTAACGTCTCAGTTAGTCACAACTAGTGAGTAACTTACCTAGATGAAATCATGCCGAGCGGTAAAGCTGGATTGGATGGTGATCTTCCAGGAATTTCTTGCGTCACAGGTAAGATAGATTTTTTGGCCCGAGTACTTTCGCTCAAACCACCCCAAGTGATTCCTACAAAATAGCCCTCTACTAATGCTGACACTATGCTAGGGAGCCAGATTAGGCGAAGGGCCAATCTCATTCTGGTGGAGATCATACGTTCGTCCTCTTTGGACGCCTGGTAGCGGATTAATTATTAACTTTTGAATTCACTAGTCGCATTATTTTACAGATAAGGGGGGAAACCTACACCCCCCCAAGATAATGCCCTCTCCTGATAGGGTCAGTTTAGTCTAAGACTTTCCATTAGTCTAGTGCAGTGTCCCGGGGTGAATAGATCCACTCCACCCAGTCTACCCGACCATTTCTCCAGGGTTAGTCGAGTGCACTCTTCTTGTAGTCTCTCAAAGTAGGTGTCGATCAATAACCATACATTTTCAAACCCGACCTCATTGGCGACGGCAAAGAAGTCGACCGTCTGTAGAGCTTGTGCGGCGTTATTCTGCATGTCTAGGATGTATTCTTTCTGAATTTCCACATCGCCTCTTGTCCCCAGCCTGGTCACATGCCCACCAATGTAAGTCTCAAAATCAAACTCAAGTATCTGATCATGAGCCCCGACATAAGCGGGAACATCGGATGATACCGCTAGGTCCAAGAAGGGAGACCATCCTGGAAATACTATATCAATCACCATGAGAACCTTCTGCTCTGGAGCATAGATGAAGATATTACCTGGAGTATGTACTGGTCCCTTATATGAGAGCTCGAGCGTTTGAGTACCAACTTCTAGTGTAAGTTCATCACGAAATGTTAACGTTGGGAGAGGAACTAATGAACCTCCTAGGAACAAGCCGAAACCTAACGCCCTGTCTGGATCATTGGCACGTGCGATCAGGGCAGCAGTTTCTTCTTGTGCAATGTATGTCGCGTCACTTGGATATAGGCCTGCACTTGCTATGTGATCAGCATGTGAGTGACTGTAGATCACATGAGTAATCGGTTCATCAGTGACTTCCGCAATACCAATTAGAAGATTCTCACCGATAGATGGGGGAGCATCTACTACAATTACTCCTTCACCCGTCGTTAGGAACATCACTTGGTATACTCCTTCAGTGAGCCAGTATAGCCCATCACCGATCTCTTCAACAAGGTAGCCTTTAGTTTGGTCTATCGCGGGCCCAAACGCAGAGTTCGGTACCGGCTCAACAGACATCACTTCTGGAGAAGTATCGATCGGTTGAGCTGGAGTTGGAGAAGTATCGATCGGTTGAGCTGGAGTTTGAAACGCAACAAACCCTATCGCTACTCCAATTAACAAACCTACCACTAGGAGAACAATGCTCATCCTCCCTTGTGCACTTTTTAGCATTGTCCGCATGAAATAAGCGGATGCTATAAGTTTTTGTCAAAATCTTATTATGCCTCGGTCCGGCTTTGAACCTCAAGAATAGAAGCTCCAGCTGGGATGCGAACCCAGATTTCTGGCTCCCAATAGCTAGATCAGTTCGGGACTGAAATTTTCTGAGATTTTCTGCTAATTCTGCAATAGTCTGTTTATCAATGCTCCGGACGGGATTCGAACCCGTGTCGGTGACTCGAGAGGCCACTATCCTTGATCGCGCCAACAAGCTTTGACCGGACTAGACGACCGGAGCACTCGGCTCATACCTGATAGTTCTATTATTATGGATT
>JAPUKB010000054.1 GCA_027295865.1 Nitrososphaerota archaeon | reverse complement strand
CTTCCGCCCCGTCGTAGTCTCGATGATGTCATCAGAGAGCATTTGTGAAGAAGATAGGCTAGGGATGTCCCCAGTTCAGAATCTAGGTCGGCCAATGACGCAAGGTCATCGGAGCTCACTTTCCGAAGTCCCTTCAGGGTCGAGGAGTAAGTCTTATTCATAGACTTGAAAGACGCTTGCAAATTCCTCATTCTTGGAACGAAATGTAGGACAGCCGCGCTCCCAGTGGTTTCGACCTCCGAATCCTCCTTGGAAGGGAATTCTTCCATAATGTCGACTATTCGCTCCATTTGGGAAGCGAATGTATGTGAAATGAACTCGTCGAGATCCTTCAGTAGCCTGGGTGAACTATGGCCCGATGTGATTGCGCGTTGAAGTCTAGAGGAAAGACGTTGGATGTTGCGAATTGTCTGTGGTTCCCGGCTTGTGGATTTCTCCTTGCCCTCGGTCTCTCGGCCCATTGTGTCAAATTCGAGTCGGATCTTGTTTAAAGTTATCCGTCTGGACTAGATTGGCTCATGTCTATGAGTTCGATCCTAGACTGCTGGGCGTATTCTAACATTCTCTCATCTCGATAGAAATCGCCAAAGTACACTTTCTGTATTCCGCTATTTGCCATAATCTTGAAGCACGGCCAGCATGGACTGCTAGTGGTGTATAGCTGTCCTGATTGGATTGATGTTCCGTTCTTTGCAGCTTGGGCGACCGCATTAACTTCCGCATGAATTGTCCTAACACAATGACCGGCCTCCATTAGATGCCCCACCTCGTCGCAATGTGACAAACCTCTTATGCTTCCATTGTATCCCGTAGAGAGAATTGTCTTGTCCCTTACAATCACGGCTCCCACCATTCTGCGATCGCATGTGGATCGTTTGGATACCTGAATGGCGATCTCCATGAAATACTTGTCCCACCGCGGCCTTACCATCACTTTTTCATGATCCTTCTCACAATATTAGAATATATTAGGGAACTGTTAGACGAAGATTATTCATTTTCCTCTCAAATAGCTTATCAGACTAGTTACGATTAGGATGACTGATGTCACCCCCGCAATCAAAACTACAATGTCGACAACATCGGTCAGGCTGAATCCAGGCGAGCTATTTCCAAAATAGAAAAAGGCACTGCGAAAATAGTTGAAAGACCAGTGCATCAATATCGCAGACGGGATTCCGAACTTGATATACATCACACCTAACGTAATACCCGCAAGAGAGGCTGTGCTAACCTTTCCAATCTCCCAACCGCCACCGTAAAGTAGGTGGGCGAATCCGAAGAAGAGGCCTGAAACCACAGCGATCGAGTATAACGTTCTGAGGTTTCCCCGTCCTTTAGTCACACGGCGGAAGTATCTCTCTGGGTGCCATAGAGCCCTAATCCCCATAAGTAGCCCCGCCCGTGATGAGACAACTGCGAAAGCAAAGAATCCAATGGTGCTTACTCGAAAACCTATTTCCTCTGTCAGCGGAGCGAGGGAGACTGTTACGAACGCCACTAGGGGATTAGTCTCTGATAGAGATCCTGATCGTACTCCATAGCTCTGTTGAACCAATTCTATTATTGTCGAGAGAAGGTAAACGGAGGAGAAGGCAACAACGATCGAGACCGCTTGATTTCGAGAAATGGACCGAACGGGATTCTTAGTCCTCCGAATCATCTCAGTAACACTCGATAAGGGGCCATTGAGCGCAATTACGAAAAGCACCAGATAGAGAACCCATAATCCCCCAAAAGCATCACCCAGAGTAATTCCGCTGATGAGGCCTACAGGAAGGCCGAAAAGGAAAGCAGGGAATTCCACTACTTCCGAATGAGATGACCCTAACCGTCCATCGTAAAAGGCAATCGCACCAATAGGGAAGGAAAGAAGCATCATCATGATGACAGCTGCTGCCGCCAGGATAGTAACATATGAGAGATAGGAGTAAAACTTGCTTATGTACACAGGTATATTCCTTGATACATAGTCTGTGCGTTACTCCTTCTCTTCCACGAATAGGATTCCAGCGTATTCACAATTCGTGCAGGTGTACTCTTCAGGAGTTAACCACCCACTGATTGTGGAATATGTTTCCAGTTCATGGAGACAATTTGGGCATAGTTTTTTCCTTACAGATAACGAATGTCTCACGTTGACCTCCCTTTTTGGATCATTCGACATTCCTATTGCACCTCGATGGAGGTTTCACTATACCCGAACTTCACCAAATGCGATTTGACAAGATCGCGGTGATCTCCTTGCAGAAGAACGTAACCCTCTTTTGCCGTGCCGCCACATGCGAAACGCGACTTCAATTTCTTCGCCAGCTCTTCCAAATCAGATTGTCTCGCTGAAAGCCCCTCTATCATCGTCGTTGGTTTCCTGTATCGCCTCATCTCAAGTCTTATGACTATGCGACTCTCCTCTTGGTCTAGTTCTTGGCAAACACATAGATCATTCGGGAGACTACATTTGTTGCAGACAACTGTGCCCATCCGTTCACCTTAGATTGATACAGAAAAGCGGATGGACCTCGACCATAGCTTGATTACCATACAAATAATTGAGTTAAATGTCTTTCTTCTAATTTTAGTGATGACCTTTCCTGAAGTCCGGCTCACCTAATGCTGACGGAAAAGGCGGTGGTTCTCGGTATATTACCTTGGTGATTTCCCTAATAACTCTCTGGATTCAGATAAGGGTTCTGTGCTACTCCGCCCCGATATCATTGTAATAACGATCGTTAATAATCCGATATTTAGGGGATAATACTGCTCTACGTCGCAACAGGAAGAACTAGTAAATACTTTTATAATTTCTGAGCTTCTTTTCGGCTGGCATGCTAGGAGAATCATTTCTAGCTCTAAGCGAAAGTGGACTTCATCTCGCGGGGGGCCTGGTTGGTTTCTCTGTAGCTAGGGTCGCACGACAAGGCTACAAGGAGACTTCGAGCCCAGCTTTATACAGACTCAGCATTGCTTTTATTCTCCTGGGCTTTGGCCTAACAATGACCGGTGTTACAGGTTTAATTGAAATCTCCTCGTTCGGTGTATTTGCTCTGGTTCTATCTTTGACGCTCTCGGTTGCGACAATACTTGAAACGGGAGGTTATTTTTTCCTAGCTTTATCCCAGGGAATAAAGGCCCGGTCCTCGGCGAATCGTGGCTTTCTCGCCGGATTAGCTATCCCAACGGCCTCTGTCTTTACCCTTTTAAGATCTCTTTCATTTATCTTCTTACTTTATGGGATGTTGGAAACATTATTGTCCTACTTTGAGCGCAAAAAGCGCGTTACACTTATGATCGCATCAGCATTGGGTCTCCTTGCTTTAGGAGAGTTTACAAGGTGGCTTGCTTTATTCAATTCTGGTGTATCTCCATTGCTACTTATCTCCATTTTACTCAAACTCTTTGGATTCTTTATGCTTTATACTCCCGTTTTGAAGTTCTCGTCGTTTAAGGGGATCCCACAATTTGCAAACCTATAGAAGCCAAGTAAAGATTGTCGTAGATGTACTGACTAGCGCAAACGCGCCTGACGCGGACGCTGAGGGAGTTGGAATCACACACCTGCTACGGAGAGCAAACCTCTCATACACCCGTCTGCTCGGTATCCTGAGCAGACTTGTGGACCATGGGCTATTGAACGAGACGAATCTAGGTAAAACCCAGAAGTATCGAATAAGCGACAAAGGCCTCAAATTCCTGCAAGCGTACGGGGAATTCGAAGAGTTCACGGAGAGTTTTGGTCTCCGCGTATAGAGAAAGGACAGGCCTTACTCAGTCCGGTTTAGGATTTCATACATTGACGTGTAGGATGAACGGAACGAGTCACTTTCTCTAATTTTCTCCCGAGTTGAGGCAAAAAGCCCAGCAAGAGCTCTAGAGTCCTTCCTTTTTACCATCGATTCGATGTTTCTTGAGTTTTTCAAAAAGTCCGAGAGGATATTCTGGAAATAAGGGTTTTCGGTTTCTAGCGCGGCTAACAATTCGGGTTCATCATGTAGGATTGCCTGGGCGAGACTGACCTGTAGTTTGAATGTTGTTCCCGCTAGCTCGAGAAGCTCATTTCGAGCCGTTAGCGAGCTCAAGAACGCCAAGTTGACAAAGTGAGTCAAAGAAAGAACATAACCCATCGATTTATCATGTGATTCTTCATTAACTGTGGTGATACGGGAATCAGGTAATATTTTGGAAAACCTTCTGAGTTCATCTGACTCGTCCGAGGAGATGGGGATTAGTGCATATGGTTGTTTCGCACTGATATCGGCGCCGGGGCCGAAAAGGGGATGAATGCTAAGCACATTCACCCCTGTTGCAGCTATTTCTTTTAGTTCAGGAACCAACTTTCTTTTCAGAGATGCGATCTCGATAATCGTCTGGGTTGAGGAGCAACTCATAGCGACCTCTGATACGACTTTTGCTGTCTGCGCGATCGGAACTGATACTAGGATGACTTCGCTGAACTTCGCACATTCCTCAACCGTCTTGAATTCCAAAACTCCAGCTGTCTCGACGCCGGTTTTCCCCCTTCTGGAATATACTCCTACTTGGTGTCCCTTGGAGGCAAAAAGCCGTAGGAACCACTGTCCCATCCTCCCTGAAGCCCCGATAATGCCAATCCTCAAGAAAGTGCCTCACCCAGCCTTCGTATCCCCTCCAATAGTACTTCCTTGGGTTGATAGAGCGAAATTCTCACGAAGTCGTTGTATCTATCCCCAAACACAGACCCGGGGCACACAGCAACCCCTTGTTGTTTAAGGAGTTCCAAGGAGAACTGGGTCGAGTCGAAATGGTCCGTCTCTGCTTCCCTTTTTCGCTTAAGGAATATATATACTCCGCCGTCCGGCTTGCGGAACAGTACCGGAAATCTGCTCAGGAGAATAGACGCCTCTGACACCCGGTCCTTCATTGTGCGATAGTTAGTATCCAATATCTCTCTTGAAGTTAAGGCCTCGGTCGCACCCTCCTGTATGAATTCGGGAACACTTTGCATCATCATCCGCTGCAGCGAATCCATCCTGTTGACTATCTCCAGACTGGAGATCGCATATCCTATTCTGAAGGCGGGCATCGAGTGGGTGTGCGAAAATGATGAGATTACAATCCATTTGCAGTTCGCAAACTCGAGCAGGCTTGTATATGGGGCGTACGTGAACCCTGAATATGTTTCATCACTTAGCAGGGTGATTTTTTTCCTAGCCGCGATTTCGACGATAGATTTCAAGGTCCCCTTGTCTAGTATCTTTCCAGTAGGATTGTTGGGGTGGCTAAGCACTATCATCTTGGTTGATCGACTTACGGCATTTTCAATGTCTGAAAGGTTTGGCGTCCATTTTTCATTGTATTCCGTTCTGATCGTTCTAACTCTGGCACCAAGGTGGTCAGCAAACTGATTATACAGACCCCAGTTTGGCGAAGTAATAATCACTTCATCCGCCCACGACATGGAACTCGCCATCGCTAGAAAAACTGCAAATCTAGCTCCAGGAGAGACCAAGATATTCCCATGTTGTAGATCAACCTCATGCCTTTCGTTGCTATAGCCAGCTATCGCATCACGAAGTTTCCTGCTTCCCGAGGTATCTGCGTACTGAGAACGGCCTTTTCTAAGGCTGTCGATGGTCCGCTCGATTACTCCCCCGGAGATCTGAAGATCAGGCACGCCCAGCTCTAGGTGTATTATGCTAGCTCCGCCCGTCTCTGCATCTCTTGCCTGGCGGACAATCTCAGTTAGAGTTGGATCCAACGGTTTGTAGACGCTCTTACCGTCGGAGATCTCTGCCTGAATTGTTTCCCTGAAAACTTCTGTAAGAAATCTTTGGCCAACATCAGGGTCCAACCCCATCAGTACACTCTCCTCTTCCACCATCTGCCTCAGATCATTCTCTATAACGGAGTCAACCGTAGGTAGCCCGGCGGACTCCTTGAGACCGCCAATGGTCCTCGCTAATTCAAACCGTTTACCAAACAATTTGAAAATTTCCCGGGTTATCTCTCTAATCCTTTTTCTGAGGTATTCTAGCTGCTCCCACTCGGACAGATTCGCTCACCTCATTTCTTTCAGAACTGGGGGCACCGACCCAGCACGAATTGCATGATCCGCTAATATCAGGGCAACGACACTGTCTACCACTGGAACAGCCCTTGGGAGTACACAGGGATCGTGGCGACCTTGGACGATTAGCTCTTCGTCCTTTTTGAACAACAGGTTTACCGATCTCTGAGGTCTAGCAATAGAGGAGGGAGGTTTGAACGCTATCCTCGTGGTTAGCGGCATTCCAGTTGTAAGACCCCCGAGTATTCCACCAGAATTATTGCTTGTCGAGATAACTAACCCATCTTGATATTCATACTGGTCATTATTCTCTGATCCCCGTAGGTTAGCAACCTTGAAACCAGCGCCGAATTCCACGCCTTTGACGGCCGGAATCGAGAAAAGGGCTCGGCTCATGTCTGAGTCGATCGAGGAGAAAATAGGTTCCCCCAAACCGGCAGGCAGATTTTGAACTACGCACTCGATTATGCCCCCGACACTATCACCTTCCCTCCTAGCGTGCAGAATGGCTTCGACCATCTGTTTGGCCGCATCGGGATCGGGACATCGCACTTCATTTGAGTAGCGATCTCTCTCCGCCACATCAAGGCTGACCACCTTGGCTCGGATCCCTCCGATTTCTGTCACATAGGAAATTATTTTCGTGTTGAAAAGAGTGCGAAGTAGCTTTCTTGCAATCACTCCTCCCATAACAAAGGTAGACGTAAGCCTCGCCGAAAAATAACCGCCCCCTCGGGGATCGTTGAACCCTCCATATTTTATCCAGGCAGGGAGGTCGGCGTGTCCGGGGCGCGGCTTGTGACCGAGTTCCTCGTAAGGTCGGGAGTCTACGTCTTTGTTCCAAACGAGCATTCCAATAGGTGTTCCTGTCGTCCTATCATTGAATATGCCTGATAGTATCTCGACACGATCCAGCTCTGATCTTGCAGATGTGACCTTGGATTGACCTGGCCTTCTGAGGTCAAGCTCACTCTGTATTTCCTCTAATTTGATGGGAAGACCCGGGGGACAGCCTTCGACTACAGCGCCTACGGCTCGTCCATGACTTTCGCCATAGGATGTAAGCACAAATCGCTCACCGAGTTTAGCCCCAGTCATCAGAGCACATCCATTCTTGCCGATAGACCTCGCATGTCTCGCAAAAAGTCTGGGTAAGAGACGTCCACGGTTTCGCTGCCTTCGACCAGACAACCTTCCCGAGATCCAAGTCCAACCACGCAAAAAGCCATAAACGTACGGTGATCGTTATGTGGATTCAATTGGCATGATTTTATCGACTTGGGCGGTTCGATTAGCATACCATCCGGAAATTCCTCGATATTCGCTCCGGTTTTCTCCAGTTCGGAAGCCAGGACGGCCACCCTGTCAATCTCCTTGAACCGTGCATGGGCTACTCCCGTGATCCTCACCGGGGTTTTCGATTTCAAGGCCAAGACTGCGAGGACCGGGAGAAGATCAGGCGAGGACGAAAGGTCGAAATTGCCTCCAACTATATCACTGGAAGATTTCGCAAATAACCCTTTTCCATCCTCCAGATCCCGAACATCGACACCCATCTTCCGCAGGATTCCGACAATGGCCGCGTCGGCCTGTGGGAGCTCGAGGCCCGACATTTCAATCTCAACTTCACCTCCTGTTATGGCTGCTGCGGTAAGCATGAATGAAGCCGAGCTGAAGTCCGAAGGAACGAGGAAATCTATGCCCAAGTAATCCCCCGCTTGAACCAAGTACACACCATCCGCTTCGGCGACATCTCCTCCAAAGCGTGTAATCATCTCTACTGTCGCGTCCACATAGGGTCTTGAGACAAGATTGCCTTTTACGGTAATAGTGGAGTCCTTCCGAGCTAGGGGGCAAGACAGAACCAAGGATGAGATAAACTGGGAAGAAACATCCCCTCTAATTTCCACCTCACCACCTTCCATTCCTCCTCCTTTGACAATTATCGGGGGAGTTCCATCCATTCGAGCTGACCAGCAGTCGACCCCTAGTTGATTGAGTGCTACAAGGAGAGGGCCCATCGGTCTCTCCCTTAGGCTACTATCGCCAGTAAGGATTGTGAAACCTCCAGCCGTAAGTGAGGCTATCGACATCATCATCCTAATAGTGGTGCCCGAATTCTCTACATTAAGTACGTTGTCTGGGGCATTAAGCTGTCCCGCTCTCGAAACCCTGAATATCGAGCCGTTTTCTTCAACCGATCCCCCAAACCGCCTACAAGCGTCGATCGTAGCTAGAGTGTCCCTGCTTAGGAGTGGAGTCCTAATAGTGCTTGGTGATTTGGCTAGTAGAGCTAATGCAAAGGCCCTATGAGTATAACTCTTGCTAGGTGGAGCGGTCATCTTCCCCCTGATGACTGATGGTCTAACTGAGACAGTTCCCAGTCAGAGACACCTCGCACTATCGTTGTTTACCTTGGTAACTATCACCTCGCCCAACAACGAAGACCAGGAGTCAGCAATCTCCTTTGCATTCTCTGGAAATGCGACAGCCGCAATGGCTGGACCCGTGCCAGAGAGTCCACATCCCAAAGCTCCATGAGTCATCGCCTCTACAACAGGTTCTGTAGAAATCGATAGAACTGATGAATGTATAAGACCGTTTAACGTCATAGCTCTCCAATACTCTCCCTTGAGCGCAAGTTCAAGTGCGCTTTCCACCGAAGATCCGAAAGGCTTTATTCTTCCCACGTCAAAGTCTTTTGTGTACATCGTATCTTCGGGCACGTAAATAATCACACTGAGATCTTCTTCAATTTTGGTCCTCTTGAGCAAGCTCATTTCGCGATTATCGGTCGCAACAGCGCCCCCAAAGTAACATGCAGATGCGTCATCATATGCTCCAGTAATAGTGACCCCCGCCCGTCTTGCAGCCGTGACTCCCATCTCTACTATCTCCTGGTCACTAGCCTTCTTGTCAAGCGCGCATAGTGTCCCTATTACCACCGCACTGGCGGCGGCACTTGAACTCTTCAACCCCTTCCCAATGGGGATTTCGGACTGTATGGTGACCTTTGCTCCAAAATTCGCTCCTTCATCGTATTTTTTTAACACCTCTTGTGCAGCACTAGTGACAAGTTTTGTATCCTCACTGGGGATATCTGTCACAGCTTGAACGTCCCGATTATCCTCCACAAGTAGGACTTCTGCGACCGTCTCTAGATCAATACCTAGAGCGGCACCTCTTCCTATAGAGATAGCGTTCACAATTGATACTGCCCCGTGGACAAGTCCAGACCCGAGATCACTCAAGGCCTTCTCATTTCCTCAAGAGCAGACAATGCGTCGATCGACATTTGTGACAAATCTGGCTTGATCCCCGTCCAGATTTCAAAAGAGATCGCAGCCTGTTCAATGAGCATTTCATTCCCTGGGATCGCGGTTGCTCCCCCCTTCTCCAATTCGCCGAGGAAAAATGATCTCTCTGCGTGTGAATAAACCATATCGTACGCGACAACCCCGTCGTTTAGTCCAAGGCGATTGAATCTTATTTTCGCATCCCGAAAATCTAGTGGTGATGCATTAATGATGAGGTTAGGATCAACAATTCTATCTAGTTCTTCTTGGGAAAGATGACTTGCCCTTGCATTAATTGAGTACTTTCCTTCCAGCATTTCTGCAAGTTTCCTCCCTTTCTCGACCGTTCGGTTCAGGATAACAACCTCCCGACAGCCACCTTCAGCCAGCGCGATGGTAGCAGCTCTCGCGGCCCCTCCGGCCCCTATTAGGACTGATCGTATGCTCCTAAATGATCCGATCCTTCTTCTCAATGGGCGGGCAAATCCTTCTACGTCTGTATTAAACCCAAAAAGCTTCCCTTTTGAATTTAGAATCGTATTGCAAGCCCCCACTTTAGCTGCGGTAGCATCTAGCTCGTCTATGAGTGATAGTATCTCTTCTTTGAGAGGCATGGTTATGTTCCCCCCCACAAAGTTGAGGTTTCTCAAGCTTCTAAGGGAATCCCCGAGTCCTTCTTTGCCGACCCTGAAGGCCAGATAGACATAGTTGAGGTTGAGTGCTTGGAAGGATTTGTTGTGTATGTATGGTGAAATCGATTGTCTTGTCGGATCTCCAAGAAGACAGCAGAGTCTAGTTGAGGAATTAGGTACCAAAACCCATTATCCCATAGAGGCCTCTAAATTCCTCTAGACTAAATTGTCCAGGGGCAACAGGCCTCGGACCGAAAAAGGTGTAGGCAAGAGGCGACCCTACCATCGGAGACAAGATCCTAGATATCATCCCTTTTTCCCCCATACAGAATGCGATCAGAGATCCTCTGTCGGCCGCCTTGTATAGAGAAAGGATCGTCGTATTGTCCTTAACACTCCTAGCAGTGGTAACGATTTTTGCGATGCCTCCAAATCGGATGGCTTCTTCCACCTTACCCAAGAGAATCCGTCTTACGGGAGTCCGGTTGAAATCATGCCATGAAATTATCATGCTTCCAGGCTTTGATTTGAATAGGGTCGAGTTCCTTCGTATTGTGCTCAGCTCTACATCGAGGAGTGGACCGTCCCACTCGGCTATTTCAGTAAGGATATTCACCCGTTCCTTCTCTGAACCGTCGAATCTTCCTCCCTCACTCCTTTTCCTACAAGTCAGGATAAGCCTATTCTCTAATCCTGCGAGGTATCGCCTCAGTCGAGGCACGTTTACACGATCCAGATAATCTAGCCGAATCTCCACCATGTCTGCCCCGTAGTGGATCGCCGCTTGCGCCGCTCTCTTGATTAGTGGAAGACTGCCCTTTAGTCCGATAGAGACGCAGATTCTCGGTTGCCTTGTGGAACTAGCAACTCTATCATCGAACTCACTTTTCAACCACAAATTCATCCACTTCCATGCCAAAGTGTCTGCCGAGGATCTTCTCAGTTCTTATGACAACCCTATCACCCTTCTTGATTGAGGTAGCTGGAATCGCGGCCGCCCCTTCTCCGACAAAGGCGATTGTTTCTGCGTTTTGAACGAGAATTCCACCGACCCTTCCATCTATCTTTGCCTTCACTAGCAACAAAGGCCTCCTCTCTATTTTCACCCTTCCAACTACCGCGCTCCTAATACTACCTGACCTGCTGACTACTAATACGTCATCTCCACTCTCCAATTCTGAAAGGTATTTCGTTCGACCGTTCGGCATCATAGTATAGCATTGAATGGCTCCTGCGTTGACACGGAAAGGTCTGGGGGAGGTAAATTTGGATCCGACCGCTTCATTATGAAGAAGAAAGAGGAATGCTGCTTGATTACCTACTAGTAACCCTTCACCGTCCTGTAATAGCGAGGCGGTATCGACACAAGCTCTCTCGCCAGTTCCTACTTCCCTTACTTCGATGATCTCACCTATCGATAGGTCTAGGCTGGAAAGTGAAGTTAGTTCCCTCATTGCTTTTCTCACGTCTTCTATCTTATCGGTCTTAAGCAGGACTCCGTCGACTCCAAGCTCGAGTACTGAAAAAAGCATTTTCACTTCTCCAATTTCGGCAGCAGTTGTGTAGACTTTTGTTTTCACCCCGTGGAGTTCAGCGATGATATTCTCTAACGGAATTATTTTCCAATCGCTTGTCTCAACGAACACTGCCTCAACACCCAACTTCGATGCCTCTTTTACTTTGGAAATGTCAGTCGAGCTATCGATTTTCAAACTGATCGCCCTCCTCTTTCCCTCACTGATACTTTTCAGATCCTCTATCCGCTGGGCAAGCACCACATCAGCTTCTTCCGCTGACGAATACACAGTCATTCCGTCCAAGACACCATCGAACGACCCCTGGTCTACGACAATGTCAGTTACCCCCTCTTTCAGCAGCATCTTTGCAAAGCTCTTCAATCGCTCTCGAGGGATCTCGGGGCGGACTATGATCTTCCTATCCCTTTTCTCGACCATCATCTGACACCTTAAGAGCTTCGTCGACGGTTGCTCCCGTCAAAACGATTGAAGAAAGTGCTCGGGTCATACGCTCTGGAGAGGCGTGCTGGAAAACCGTTCTCCCAAATGTCACTCCCTTTGCCCCCGCGATTATGGCATCATAAACAATTTGGAGTGCATCTCTATCATTTTTGATCTTAGGTCCACCCGCTACGACTATAGGAACTGGACAGCTTTCAATCACTTTTGCGAAAGATTTGGCGTTTCCTGTGTAAACTGTCTTTACGATATCAGCTCCTAGCTCCGCCCCTATTCTCGCAACGTGCGAGACGATTTTGGCGTCATAGGAGTCGCCTGTACTTTCACCCGGTGGGTACATCATTGCAATTAGAGGCATCCCCCATTCGTCGCAGCTATCAGCAACCCTTCCCAACTGCTCTATCATCTCATGTTCATCCTTCGATCCGACATTGACATGAATCGAAATAGCATCAGCTCCCATACGTATTGCGCTTTCAACACTCCCTACCTGGACTTTTCTATCAGGAAAATTACTCATTTCCGTACTTCCTGACAAGTGAACGATTCGTCCCATCTTGATGGACTGTTTCATTGACTTGAATACCCCCTTCTGGGCTAAGATAGATGTTGCGCCCCCTCGTTCGATACTAAGTATCGTCTTCTCGATGGATTCCAACCCTTGAATCGGCCCAGAGCTTAACCCGTGATCAATGGGGACACACACCATCATCCCATTACTTGCTATCCTGTCGAGTCGTACCGATTTGCCAGTTGCCATTCGCATTCACCTATTCTAGGATTCGGAATTGAACATTGCGAGAGCCTTTCTCAGCAAATCCAAGGCCTTTTTCGAATCGTCCCTATTAATGAACATGCGAATTGATGATCCGACTGTTGTCATACCGTATATGTTTATTCCTGCGTGGGCGAGTGGTTGGGCAACTCTCTGTATCATTCCTGGGATAGTCTCCATCGTATTTCCTCCAACACTCAACATAGTTAGATCTTCAAATGAGCTTACCGCCTTAGCCATTTTTCCTCCCACAACTGCGGAATGGATCTCGTTGGCCATGTTCATGCCTCCTTCTATGTAGAAAGTTGCTGTTTTGGGATCAATGCTCATAGATATTACTCTTCCCTCATTCTCCTTTACTCTCCGTAGGACATTTGTGAGAATTTCGGTGTCAGTCATTTTAGGTCCTATTAGGGTAATCTTAGAGATATTCTCGCTCATCATCACTATCTGGAGATCCGGTGCACCTCCGTCGATCACAGTTCCCGAAAACGGATTGTTTCTCAAACTGGAGACTCGTATCCTCATGTGGCCTGGCTTGTATCTCAGCGACTTGGAGTGGAGAAATTTCGCCCCGCCCGAAGCTAGAGCAAAGGCTTCCTCAGAATCCAGCTCGTCAATCGGTACCGTTCCATTAACCTTTGATGGGTCGCTCGATAACACAGACGATACGTCTTTCACAAGAATTACCTCCTTTGCGTGAAGATAGCTTCCCAGGACTACAGCCGTAGTGTCACTTCCTCCTCTTCCCATCGTAGTTACGGAACCAGACAAAGATCTACCTATGAACCCGCAGACTACCGGGATTTGAGCTAAATTGATCATGGGCTGCAGCCCTGTTTCAACTCGATTCCGAGTGGGGATATCTAGAGGACTTGCATCCCCGTGATTTTCATTGGTAATGATAGGCCAAATATCGGAATCAGTGTCGATTGGTATGGCGTTCAACGCTTCAGCTAGGAGAGCATTGGTGAAAATTCTTGCGCTGGTCTTTTCCCCCATTGCCAGGATCTCGTCCATGAGTTTGAGGGGTACCTGGGGATTCAATTTCTTTGAGAGATTAAGAAGATTATCAGTTTCCCCTTTGAGGGCTGAAACAACTACTACAATTCTGAAACCCCTATCTACCGCATCCTTGACCATCTTTGACGCTTTTTTTATCGTAGCATCATCCTGTAAGACCGATCCACCAAATTTCAGGATTAATATCTCGTGCACCTTCATCTCTCCTTTAAAGAAATTGTATCATAGGGTATTATTATTAACATCTTCATTAAGATCTTCCGTTTACTTGAGGTGGCGACATGAAATTAGCGACAAACAGCTCTATGAGCTTACTATTCTGGAGGAGGGACTCCGAAATCTTTCCTTAGCCAACCTCACGATAACGCAAAACAAGATTTCTGGAATGGAAACATGACATGCTAAGGTTGTTCAATACCCTCGGAAGAAGGAAGGAAGAATTCATGCCGATGGATGACCAGAATGTCAAAATGTATGCCTGTGGACCCACAGTTTACGATTCGCCGCATTTGGGTAACCTGCGAACTTTCATTGTAGTTGATACGCTAAGAAGGTTTCTGATCTTAAAGGGATTTCGGGTTACCGAAGTAATGAATATTACAGATATTGATGACAAGACAATTCGGAGATCTAGGAGTGAGGGTATCCCTCTCAGGCAATATACAGAGAAGTACACTGAGGCGTTCTTTTCAGACATTGACAAGCTAGGAATCATGCGGGCGGACGCGTATCCCAAGGCATCGCAACATATAGACGAGATGGTCGGTGTGATTAAGCGCCTGAAGGAGGCAGGATATGCGTATCAAAGCAATGGGTCAACCTATTTCTCCATTTCAAAGTTGAAGACCTATGGAAATCTTTCTGGAGCTAGAGTGGGTGAACTTTCGTCTGTCAATAGGGTAAGTGAAGACGAGTATGGAAAGGAGGATGCTCACGACTTTGCCCTATGGAAGGGGTGGGTAGAGGAGGACGGAGAAATCTATTGGGACACTGAGCTTGGAAGGGGAAGACCCGGTTGGCATATCGAATGCTCGGCGATGTCGATGAAGTTCCTCGGAAAGAGCTTTGATATCCACGTCGGAGGCGTCGATCTCATCTTCCCTCATCATGAAAACGAGATCGCACAGTCAGAGGCAGTATCCGGTGCTCGATTTGTAAGATATTGGATTCATGTCGAGCATTTGATCGTTGAGGGGAAAAAAATGGCCAAATCACTCGGCAACTTTTACACCCTCGGAGATCTGACCAGAATGGGTTATGATTATTCCTCAATAAGATATCTTTTACTCTCGTCACATTATCGAGATCGTTTGAACTTCACTTTCGAAGGGCTGAGACAGGCAAAGGAAAGTGTGAAGAGGCTCCAAGACATGTTTCAAAGATTGGTAGGCCCGATGCAGCCTCATCGGTTTGACGAGCGAGTCGCTGAAGATTCTACTCGTTTTATGAAGGAGTTCGAGGACGCCCTCGATGACGATCTCAATATGCCGAGTGCACTTGCAGTCCTTTTCGATTATGTCCGGAAAACAAATAGATACCTTGATGACGGAACGCTCTCAGAAGGA
Source organism: Nitrososphaerota archaeon (assembly GCA_027295865.1). Classification (GTDB taxonomy): domain Archaea; phylum Thermoproteota; class Nitrososphaeria; order Nitrososphaerales; family UBA57; genus B1T1B5. The sequence continues at coordinate 32,021 of JAPUKB010000054.1, read as the reverse complement.
AATCGAGAAGAAATCGTCAAGAACCTGAAGCGTGTGGACTCTATTCTTGGACTGATCGTGCCACCCGTAGTCCATGTGACAGCTGAGCTCGGAGCTCTCCTGGAGAGAAGGGAAAAAGCAAGAATTGATGGCGATTGGGCTTTGGCTGATGATATCCGAGGAACTATTGAGTCCAGTGGATTTCGTGTAGAGGATACGCCATACGGGCCTAAACTGAAGAGGGTTTAAGCGCCGGAGATGATTTAGTTCCCCCAAGTCGAATTAATCGAACTTGCCAGTTCGAACACCTTACGTAAGGTATCCTCCTCCCGCGCCACAACAACCTTTGATCTCCCGACCTCGAATAAATCAACCAATGCTGCATCCCTGAGAACAATTACATGTCTATAGACCGCCGCATAGTCTAGCTTGAGATGATTTGCGAGAGCCTTTATGTGGAAAGGTCTTCGATTCTCAGATACCGTCTGGAGAATATCGAGCCTAACCTTACTGGATAGAGCATTAAAGAAACGAGATAGGATTATCGGTTCATTTAAGAGCTTAGACAATCGTGAATCTAAATGCTATATGCAATTAGTATTTATCCGTTTTATCTGTGGATCTACTTCCTAACGTCCTACTTCTTCCGGCTTGCAGACACAACTGAGAGCACATCCCTATCCTTAAGATGATAGTCAGTCGGAAGTCTCAAACCTGAACGAGAGTCTACAGCATATAGAATTCCTTTGGATAGCTCGGTGTGAATTTGTTTGGCCAGATCCTTGACAGTGGATCCTGACTGCATCATATACACGTCTGGCAGAACATTCCCGTGTTTATCCGTACGCTTCTGAGAATCGTATACAGGATATACGGCGTTCATTCTCAATAGTTTGAAGACCTCGACGTTAATCGCGAATTGGACGCCTGTTCTAAGATACTCGCCGAGAATCTTGCGACGAATCAGACGCAAGGCCTCCTCCTGCTTTTCTGTAACCGATGATTTGTCGACAACTTCGAATCGCTCTTCTCCGGGAAAGTAGCGAATGATCCCCTTCTTTTCCGCCTTCCTAAGTGTTAATTCGGCTTCGGCACTAGATGGAACGACGAACATGTCGTTATACCTCTCTTGAATCCTCTTGAAATTCTCCGCTGATTCGGGAATGTCCATCTTGTTTGCCACAATTAAGGTGGGTTTGGAGATGTCTCTTAAGGCCCAGGCAAAGTCTTTCATTTCTTGATCTGACCAATCGTCAAAGTTTTTCCCCTCCATCTTCAGTTCATCCAACGTAGCTTGAACGTGTCCTTCGGTCACACCGATGCCCCCTAAGACTTGCGAGAACGCAAGCCCAAGCGTGTTTCCGGAGCCCACAAGCCTAGAAAGTTTCTCGCGATTGCTTTCGATTAGGCGTAGATACCACATAACGAGCTCTTCGTCGATATCGCCAATATCAGCAACAGGGTCACCAGTACCTGCCTCTGTAATCTTACCCTCGGCATCTACACTTCCTGAAGCGTCGACAATGTGCAGAAGGGCATCAGACTGTGATGCTACAGTAAGGAACTGATTCCCTAGGCCCTTACCCATCCAAGCCCCCTTAATCAAGCCGGGAAGATCTATTATCTCTATCGGGATCTGTCTCCATCCGTTAATGCAGACTGAGTTTTTTGGCGTATCCTTCGTATCAAATTCCTTGTGGACGCACACCGTGCTGGTATAGGCAACACCTGCATTTGCCGATTTCGTTGTGAATGGGTAGTTCGACACCTCTCCAGAGCCAAGAGTAGCAGCATTGAAGAAGGTGGTTTTCCCGGTATTTGTTTTACCAATAAGTCCAATTCGAATTGTCAATTCCTATAATGAACCCCTTGAAGAGATTTAAGCATCACTCAGACTCCAAACAATGTTGGCTGTCTCCACCGTAAGACGCTCCAATGGAATTGTCATCAATAAAGGGAATCGGAGGATATTTCTGGATCCCGCTCATACACCATTGTCAGGTACAGCTTTCGTATCTCATGCCCACTTTGATCATGCAAGGACTCCCCTTACAGAAGTATTGGCGTCTAGAGAGACGGCCTTTCTTGCCGGGAAACGCGGGATCAAGTATGGAAGTTTCAAAGAGGGCACTCCCGATCTAAAACTTCTTGACGCAGGGCATATCCTTGGTTCTCGAGGTCTACTTATCGATGAAGAAATTTTCTTCACAGGTGACTTCGTGGGGCGGTCAAGAGCCTTCTTGAAGAAAGCGATTGCGACGAAATGTGAAACTCTAATCATGGACACCACATTTGGTAGAAATGAGTTTATCTTCCCTTCGATCGAGAGCATTGTAGACCGGGTTAATCGACTAATTGCCGACTTCTTCTCACGAGGAATTCCCGTTGTGCTGATGGGCTATGCACTAGGGAAAGCTCAGATAATTTCCCATTACTTCTCCCATTGGGATCCGATCTATGCTACAAAATCAGTCCTCGAAATGAACGAAGCGCATTCTGTTCTGGGGGTAAGAGTGGGAGAGGGTTTCAGGGAATTTGATGAGGTGATGAGGCAAGGACTCCTGGACAGACGTCCTTGGATCCTAATTGCCCCCATGAGCAACGGTAACGGGTCATTGATAAGATCACTCAAAGAGAAGTACGGCGTCATCACGATTGCGTTTTCAGGGTGGGCGATTCAACCCAAGTACGCATCATCTCGGTCTGTGGATTTTGCGTTTCCATTGAGTGATCACTGTGACTTTAATGAATTAGTTACGTTCGTCAAAGAATGCTCCCCAAAGAAGATCTACACCACCAATGGATTTGCCGCCGAATTCGCAAGACACTTGAGGAGAATAGGGTTTGATGCTTACCCGGTTGGGCCTCCTCAAAGAGACTTGTCGGACTACTTCAACCGATGATGATGACGGTCACTTAGCCATATGGCTTTCCCGACATTCTCTGCATGGGCCTAACATTTACAGCGGTCTTCGGAAGCTTGTAGGTTCGGTCAGGCGAAATTATTGTAATCATCATCGACGATTGCACGTTGTAATGCCTCGAACCATCAGGGTTATTGTAATTGGTAGCCACACCTGCCCTCTCTACATTCACCCGTATTTTGACCGTGGCCCCATCTTCGAGTTCGAATAGGACGCTATCCGTCCCCAGCGGCTTCGCGTCTAGCATTTTGAACTCTATTTCATCTGGCGTAGTCCCCGGCTGAGAGCTCATGCATTAGGACCTTCTAATCAGATATTTAAGCGATATATCCAAATCATAGAACCCATGCCAGGAACTTGAAGTGACGATCTCGATCGCCCGTAAAGAATACAGACGCGACCAGGTGCTTTCGTTACTTGACCCCTTGGTCGCTGATTGGCTCTCGCAATTTCCTAATCTTACGCCCTCCCAGAAATACGCAATTCCGCTTATACTCGATGGTACTAATACTTTGATCGCTAGTCCCACTGGAAGCGGGAAAACACTGAGTGCCTTTTTGGGAATAATCAGCGAGCTTGTCAAACTGGCTAAACAGAACGCCCTTGAGCAGAGAGTATACTGTATCTATGTTAGCCCACTCCGTTCCTTGAACAACGATATTCAGAAGAATCTTCTCTTGCCGCTGAGGGCAATAATTATGTCTGGGAAGGTCCATTCTGAGGGGATTCAAGAGATTCGTGTTTCGGTCAGGACCGGCGATACTTCGACACAGGAAAGGGTGAGGATGCTTGCCAAACCTCCGCATATCCTAATCACAACTCCAGAAAGTCTGGCCATTATGATAACGGCTCCAAAATTCAAGTACAAGCTAATTGATGTACAATGGGTAATCGTCGACGAGATACATGAGGTGTGCAGTTCGAAAAGGGGGGTACACCTAAGCGTAACATTAGAGCGGCTTCAGAACATGATATCTAGGCCAATTTGCCGCATAGGTCTTTCTGCAACCATTCAGCCCCTGGATGATGTTGCACGTTTCCTAGTCGGGTACGAGGGCGGGAAAGAGCGGGATTGTGTAGTAGTCGATACTCGATTCGCAAAACCTATCTCCATAACTGTATCGTCTCCTGTAATCGATCTTATTCACACTTCTCCCTCGATCTCAAGTGCAGAACTCTATGGAAGAATGAAAGATCTTGTAACTGCGAATGGTACTACCCTAATCTTCACGAATACTCGAGCTGGAGCTGAGAGATCAGTCTTCCAGCTTTCAAAGGGAGGAACCCTGGATGCGGATGAATTATCTGTCCATCACGGGTCTCTCTCAAGAGATCTAAGAAAAGAAGTAGAAGACCGACTCAAGGAAGGAAAAATGAGAGCAGTTGTAACAAGTACTAGTTTAGAGCTAGGAATAGACATTGGGAGTATTGACTTGGTAATCCAAGTTGGATCTCCAAAGTCGATCGCCCGTTGCCTGCAGAGGGTTGGTAGAGCTGGGCATGCCCTAGACAGAATTTCAAAAGGGGTCCTAATTGCAATGGAGAGGGATGACCTTGTAGAGAATGCAGTGATAGCTGAACAAGCTACGCAGGGCAAGCTAGACAGAATATACATTCCGAAAAATTGCCTGGACGTACTCTCCCAACATATCGTAGGGATGGTGGTTGAGAGAAGTCAATGGACAGCGAGTGATGTTTTCAACGTGATCAGAGGAAGCTTCTGTTACAGATCTCTACTAAAAACCGATTTTCTAAACGTCTTGAAGTACCTAAGCGGTGGATATCAGAGCTTAGAAGGCTTTAGGGTCTATGGGAAGATTTGGTATGACAAAGAGGAAGGAACGCTTGGAAGAAGGGCAAAGCTTCTAAGAGTTATCTATGCAACAAATATCGGGACAATCCCCGATGAAGTGACAGTTAGGGTATATTTGCTGTCAGGAAAATGGATCGGAACTATAGACGAGACTTTTCTCGAAAGACTTTCCAAAGGCGATATATTCCTTCTCGGAGGACGAACCTATGAATTCAGAGCCGCACGAGGCTTCAAGGCATACGTGGTAAGGAAAGAGGGGACCAAACCGACTGTTCCAAGTTGGTTCAGTGACATGCTGCCATTGAGCTTTGACCTAGGAGAAGAAATCGGCCAATTTAGAGATGATGTCTATCAGAAGCTTCTCGGCGGAGCTTCCGATCTTGATCTTTCGACCTTCATATCTAAGAGGACCAATTCAGATAATAATGCCGCGACAGCCATTTCTGGATATTTCAGAGCACAGTTTGATTTCCTCCGTACCATGGGTTTGGATTCATTTCCTACTCACAAGGTCATCGTCGTAGAGGATTACCGCGACTTTGAGAACAGGCAGAATATTATCTTCAACTGTACTTATGGAAGGAGAATCAACGATGCGCTCTCAAGAGCTTATGCTCATATGGTGTCGGTGGAATTGAGTATTGGAGTGACAGTGACGGTTCGGGATTCAGGTTTCATGCTGACCCTCCCCGAGGGTTCGATTATCCATCCTCAAAAACTTGTAGATATGTTGCAAGCCAATCAAATAAGGCCACGCTTGTTAGAAGCCATCAAAAAGACAGAGATTGTTAAGCGCAGGTTTAGGCATTGCGCCACCAGGGCCCTGATGATGTTGAAACACTACAAAGGGAGAGAGATCAGAATTGCAAGACGCCAGATGAATGCCCAGCTACTAATACCGATGTTAGAGGCACTAAGAGATTTTCCAATACTCAAAGAAACCTACCGCGAAGTGATCGAAGATGTGATGGATGTCTCTGGCGCAGAGTCCATCCTCACTGATGTACAGAATGGTGTCCGAAGAATTGCCATAGGTCCCACCACCGACGTACCATCTCCCTTTTCACACGAACTAATAGCCTCAGGTTTTAGCGACCAAGTTCTTATGCTGGACAGAAAGAATCTCTTGGAGCATCTCCATGAGAGCGTGCTTCGCCGCATTAACGCTGACAGAGGGTGACTCTGAATAGAGTTCGTTGAAGGCCCATGGCTAACTAGGAGAATCAGAGTGGCAGGTCCCTGGCCTGCGCTTTACCTTGATGATGCTGAAGCTGTGATAGCTTCCGACTTACACATTGGGCTGGAAGACCAAAGGGAACTTATGGGAATTCACATACCGAGGACCACCTTCCCACAGATCCTGGAACAAGTCCTCACTCCAATCAAGCATTATAACGCGAAAAGGATTTTCCTATTAGGTGATGTAAAACATGAGTTCGGAAGGCCGTCCGAGCCGGAGTGGTGGGGAGTCAAGAAACTAGTTAAGAGTATCAGGGAAATAGGCTGTGAACCAGAAGTTGTCAGAGGAAATCATGATAATTACATCATTTCAGTGCTCAGTGATCTCGGAGTCAAAGTACATGATCCGACTCTTAGTTTAACTGATAGTGAGTGTGTCCTCATGCATGGCCACGAGGCGCTTTCCGCGCTCGAAATCATTCGACCCAGGATTCTTATTATGGGACACGAACATCCATCTATTGCCATCCGAGACGATCTGGGGGTCAGGCACCGTTACAAGATTTTTCTTTCAGGTCAGCTTGATGCTCTCCATGTTATAGTCCTCCCTTCTAGCTCGCCGTTTGCCTTCGGCTCGAATATGAATGAGATTAGCCCAAAGCATCGACTTTCGCCCATCCTGAAGAATCGTGATTTGTCGGAGATGATTCCATATCTTTTGGAAATTGGAATAACAGTCAAGGAATTCCCCAAGATGAAGTACTTTTAGCATTAGATAGCCAGTTTCGCGCCCTAGCGGTTTATCACAAGTTTCTTATATCTTCATTAACGGACTCTCTTCGAGTCGAAGAAATTTGTCTGCATTTGCGTTTAGAAAATTTGCCGAAGAGATTGTAACTATGGTTGGGAGACGCGTGGCCGTAGAAACCTCCGGAGGAAACAACTATGAGGGAAACATGCTTGGCATAGACGAAAACCTGAGTATTATCATAGAGACCGCTCGAGCTGAAGATTCTAAGGTCTTCAAAGTTGCGATCAATGGAGCATTCGTCAGGGAAATCAAACTTATTGAGAAACCCTTCGACCTTAAGGCGCTAGCTAGTAGGATAGAGCGTGTCTTCCCGGGGCTGGTGCGTATGAGGGAAGACATAGGGGCAATTGTCGTTATGGACAAGATTAAGGTAACTGAACAGGGAGTGGCAGAAGGCGGCGGCCTTGCAGCTGAAAGGGTGAAGACGGTCTACGATGAGTTTGTCAAACAGAGCAAGGCATGAACGTCAAATTTTCGAAGGAAGATGTTTGAGGTCCGAGACCTTGATCTCGCTGGTAGAATAGGGAGAATCAAAACCAATCACGGGATAGTGGAGACTCCTGCTTTTCTCCCGGTGATTCATCCCTCGAACCAGTCCATCCCCCCGCAGGAGATACGGGCGATGGGGTTTACCACTGTAATGACGAATTCCTACATCACATTCAGAAGGCATGGTGGTGACGCCATCGAAAAAGGGATCCACTCGATCATAGAATTCGATGGGCCGATCATGACTGATTCCGGAGGTTACCAGATTTTGGAGTATGGTAAGGTAAATACAGATCCGCTAGAGATCGCTCGGTATCAGGAGGCCATAGGGTCCGATTTTTCCAACGTACTGGATACTCCTACTGGATTAGGTGCGAGTCGACGGGAATCGGAGGAAAGTGTGAAGAAGACTTTGGAATCATGCCGGATTACAATGGAAGGTCTTGGTCATGATAGGAAGAGCCTGTGGATCGGGCCGGTTCAGGGTGGTAAGTATCTTGACCTCGTAACGACTTCTGCGCGATATCTATCCTCGATGCCATTTGATATGTTTGCTCTTGGTAGTCCAACAGAGGTTATGGAGAGTTATGACTTCACCCTTTTAGCTCAGATGATTGTCACAGCAAAAAAGGCTCTTCCCCTCGACAAGCCACTTCACCTGTTTGGCCTAGGTCACCCTCTCCCCTTAGCGATGGCTGTTGCATTAGGATGTGACACCTTTGATTCAGCTTCGTACGTTTTATACGCGCGCGCGGGACGATACATTACAGAGACGGGTACAAGAAGAATCCAGGATCTCGAGTATCTACCCTGTGTTTGCCGCGTTTGCTCAAAGATTTCGGCTAAGCAACTCAATGAGATGGAAGTCGACCAGAGACAAAACAAAATTGCAATTCATAATCTCTATATGCTCAAGCGCGAGATCGAAGCAACAAAACAGGCGCTTAGGGAAGGCAGGCTTTGGGAATACTTGGGTGTCAGGGCCAAGGCCCATCCTAACTTATGGGCGGCCTTTGAAGAGTTGGCAAAGAACTCAGACTCGTTTGAGGTTTTTACACCTTCCTTCAAGTTCAGAGGACTCATGCTATCGTCATATCCAGATCATCTTAGGCCTGAAATTAGGAGGGCCAATGATAGACTTGGCACATATCTTTCATCGCGGCCGAGTAGGCCTCTCCTTATCCTCCCCGAAGGAAGGGCAGGGCCTTTCGTCTACGGTAAGGTCTATGAAAGAGCATCATCTGTGTTACCAATTCCTTTCATGATTGGATACATTTCAGTTCCAGTAGGATTTGTCCCTGGAGAAATCTCTGATGTATATCCTTTTTCTCAAATTGTGAATAGTCCAGGTCTTCAGGGCGATCATCGGATCATGGATCAATTCATCAAGGTCCTTACTGTCCAATTGCGGTCTCTTGCGCCAAGTATGACCTTTCTGGTCCGTGACGAACAACTAGACGACAGAGTTTACGATTTGGTGAAGACTCTCCTAGAACCTAAGTTCACAATCTCGAAAGATGAATATGCGCTCGAATCAACACTAGAACAAATAAAGAAAACTCTGGGCGACTAGGGCTATGTTAGGTATAAATCGAATCAGCCCCACTTCTGGTCCTAGTTTCTTCGATCGCCGTTTGTGACTCCATTTCTTCAGCGCCTCTTATTAGCGGATCTACATCTATCTCAAACCCATAAAGTTCGGAGATTATTTTGAGGGCATCAGCTGATGCCCGTGGATCCACCCTAGATGGGGAAGCGTAAGGTAGAATGGCGAACGCGGGGAAGCTCCTGATTTCCATGTAGTTTAGCATTGATGCAACAGGTCCAACTATGATCCTATCATCCTCCAAGATTTTTGAATCTTTAAGCAACCCTCGTGGTTCGAAATTGCTTGTCTTAACGTACCTAAACGCGCCGTCCTCTCCTTTCAGGGAGCTGTCGAGTCCTCCTATTAACGCCAACTCCTTGAACCCCGTTGCGATTATGATTCTACACACATCGCGGAGAAATGAAATTTCATCCCCCCTGGAGGGAGAGACTTCTGCTTTTAGAATGGCGATATCCTGGTGCCTATAAATCTCGAACGGCGTCGTGATTCTACCCGATGACGTCGTAGCTACAGGGGTTAGGGCATCTGTATCCAGGAATGCAACCCTCTCTGGTTTGAGTTGTTGGAGCAAGTACTTTACAGTACCGTACCCGGTAGCGCCAATGCCGTGAAAACCGGTAATCAGAGATAAGCCATCAAATCGTATGTTAGCTGGTATAATTTCCGCTTCGGTCACACGACGGTTGAACGTCTGCCTGTTGAAAAGAGTTATTGTCGGCATGGTAGCTGAATCGTGGTAGATCAAAGCGAGAATAGACCGCTCACTAAGTGGTAATTACCAGTCTGTAGAGGTCAGTTAAAGTAATAGGTTTATTTAGCTTAACCCAGAGCAGGCGTGGTAACATTGCGAAAAGAATGGATTCAAAGCACAGAGATATCGGAGATCGCTTATCACATAGCATGCGGTCAGACAGAGAGCTCAAGTAGTCAGAGCTCGTGATGAGGCTTTCTCTCTCTTATACAATCTGGTCTTCCGAGAGTTAATTAATAGGAAGATTCATTTAACGACCGAAGGCAGAACGTAAAAAAATGAAAATCACCGCGCTCGGTGCTGCCAGGGAGGTCGGAAGATCCGCTTTCCTGCTTCAAAGCGACAGTAAAAATCTTGTTCTCGATTTCGGAGTCCTCCTCCGAGGGTCAGAACCATCGTTCCCTATTCATGTCCAGCCAAAAGATATAGATGCGATCATTCTGAGCCATGCACACCTAGATCACTCAGGTGCGACGCCGCTCTTCTTCCTTTCAAAAGGCGTCGAGATGTATTGCACTAGTCTGACTTTGGAGATTGCGGATTTGCTAATTAAGGATTTCATCAAGATCTCGGGGGAGATCCGTGGACACTATCTTCCCTTTGAATATCTTGAGCTAGAAACAATGGTAAATGCAGCCCATAAGGTCCCCCTTGAGAGCGAGTTCAATATAGGACCTGTGCAGTTAAAACTAATCCATGCTGGTCATATTCCAGGTAGCGCATCCATCCTAATAGAGGCTGATGGAAAGAGAATTCTGTACACCGGGGACATAAACTCAAGTGATTCTCACCTTATGAACGGAGCGGTGACGGATTACGGAGAACTGGATCTTCTGTTGACAGAAACAACCTACGGTCTAAACGAGCATCCTCCTCGCGCGGAAGTTGAGAGGGAATTTGTGGCCTTTGCAAAGGAGATCGTGGAAGGAGGAGGCACACTTTTGGTCCCTGCTTTCGCTGTAGGAAGAGCTCAAGAGATTGCCTGTGTATTGTACGCAGCCAGTTTCCCATATCCAGTCGCCATGGATGGGATGGCCCTTAAGACAAATGAAATACTCTTTAGACATCAGGAGTTCCTCAAAGATCCTTCGCTATTCCGAAGGACGATAGAGCATACTCATTTGATCAAGGACTGGAAAGAGAGAAGAAAGATCCTAGAAACGCCATCCGTGATCATCGCACCTGCAGGAATGCTTGTTGGAGGGTCAGCGGCGTTTTACAGCGGTGAGCTCTCACAGGGAGTAAGAAATGGAATCGCTATTGTAGCCTTCCAGATTCCCGGAACACCCGGTAGAAGTCTTTTGGATAAAGGCCTGACGATGATACACGGGAAACCGACGAAGGTGAAGTCGACCGTAAGACGTTTTGACTTTTCTTCTCATAGTGGAAGCAGCGAATTGCTAGAGATGGTGAGGAAAGTCAAAGGTCATCCAAAGGTAGTAATGGTTCATGGTGAAGAGATTCAGAGTTCTGGGTTTGCCAAGGAAGTTGAGGAAAAGCTCGGACTGCGGACCCTGGTTCCAGAGCCCGGAGAAGTCATAGAGATCTAGAGCTCTATGTGCGGAATTTTTAGTTCTTTTATCAATGATTCGCCCTCTTCTTCAGTCGTGATGTAGACGTATAGCATTCCCTTCGTACTAAGCTTGAGTTTCACTCGATCTTTTTTCCTAACTACCCGAAGCTCGTCAGCCCTCTTCGAGATCTCTTTGAACTCGTCGAGTGAGTAAATCAGTTTCGGCAAACCTGTTCTCTATTCCCCCGAACCGTCAATCCTTTCACCTAGGTGTGTGTACACACCCACCTTCATTACCTTAAGCGACAACAATGCGCATTTTATCCTTACTGGTCCAAGCTCTGGATTTCCAAGCGATTCCAAGATCTCGGTCCGTGAAATCTTCCTCAAATCATTGATGTCTTTACCCATCACCATCTCGGTCAGCATGGAGGCCGAGGCCTGACTAATCGCGCACCCTTCTCCATCGAATTTGGCCTCCGCTACTTTTCCATCCGCTTCAAGATTGATCTGAAAAGTAATTTTGTCTCCACAAAGCGGATTGTAATCCATTGCAGATATCTCAGGATTCCCGATGGTTCCTTTGTTTCTAGGGTTCTGATAGTAATCAAGTATCACTTCTCTGTACATTTCATCGCTCATCTCTTGAACACCTTCTTTGTCTTCTGCAAGCCCTCAACAAGAGAGTCAATGTCATCTCGTGAATTGTACACATGGAAGCTCGCTCTGGTGGTCGCACTTACCCCTAAACGTTCCATAAGAGGTTGAGCACAGTGATGCCCCGCTCTGACGGCAATTCCCTCAGCGTCAAGGACCGAGGCTACATCATGTGGATGGATATCACCCAGATTGAATGAGACAACTCCGCCTCGAATATCTGAGTCTTTAGGCCCAAAGATCGTAATATCGTCTATTCGTGATAATTCATCAATCGAATAGTCAACGAGAGATTTTTCATGAGATCTAACAGCCTTCATGTCCAACTCTTTGAGGTAGTCCGAAGCCGCTCCCAATCCGATGGCCCCCGACACATTTGGAGTGCCTGCTTCAAACTTCCAAGGGAGATCATTCCATTTAGCGTCTCGAAGGTGAACCTCCTTTATCATATCACCTCCAAATAGAAAAGGATCCATTTTCTGGAGTAGTTCCCGTTTTCCATACAAAACCCCAATTCCATCTGGACCCATCATCTTGTGGCCAGAAATGACGAGGAAGTCGCAATCTAGCTCCTGCACGTCAAGTGGCATATGCGGGGCCGATTGTGCGGCATCTACCAATACCCGTGCACCATGATCATGGGCATATTTGATTATTTTTTTAAGCGGATTAATAGTTCCGAGCACATTCGATACATGGGTTATTGCCAATAGTTTCACTTTTTTCGAAAAGGCGCGCTCCATATCATCCAGGACCAACAGGCCATCCTCATCAATCTTAATGAAATCAAGATCACATCCTAGTAACATCGCCGTCTGCTGCCAGGGTACTAGATTACTATGATGTTCCATCTCGGTGGCGAGTATGGTGTCATTTTTCTCAATATTGCTCCTGGCCCAGGTATAGGCCACCAGGTTGATTCCCTCCGTAGCGTTTCTGACGAAGACCAGCTCGTCAGCGTGTCCGGCATTTATGAAATTGGCAATTTTGGTTCTTGATCCTTCATAGGCCTCCGTGGCTTCAACACTTAGAGCATAAACACCTCTATGGACATTTGAATAATAATCACGGTAGTACTCGTTAATAGAATCTATGACAAGATTGGGCTTCTGCGAGGTCGCTGCCGTATCAAGATAGATAAGGCGTTTCCCATTCACGGTTCGCTGAAGAACAGGAAAATCATTTCTCACTTTTCCAAAATCCCTAGCGACTACTACTGACTCCAACCTTTCACCTTCCGAATAGTCGATCAAGGATGGTAATCGAAATGATCATGCGCTTTCGTTTTCCTTCCTTAGCCAGCCATAACCCTTCTTCTCAAGCTCTTCAGCCAACTCACTTCCTTCAGTTCTGACAAACCTTCCACCCATTAATACGTGGACGTATTGGGGCTTTATGTACTTAAGGAGACGCTGGTAATGGGTAATCAGCAAGATTCCCACCTCTGGACCAGAAATAGTATTCACTGCATTTGCCACGGTCTTGAGGGCATCGATATCCAACCCGGAGTCAGTTTCATCCAAAATGGCTATTTTCGGCTGCAAGACGGCGAGTTGAAGTATTTCGCTTTTCTTCTTTTCCCCTCCGGAAAATCCGTCATTTACATATCTCTTGACAAACTGGTCCTCAACTCCGAGCAACTGCATCTTGGTCTTCAGATACTTTCTGAAGGTCACTACTGACGAGAATTCCCTTCGACGGGCGCCTACTGAATCGGCCTCTCCCACTGGTGAGGTTGTTGAATTATATGCGGTCCTAAGAAAATTGAATAAACTCACGCCCTGCGCCTCATGGGGGTATTGGAAAGCCAGGAATAACCCCCTCCGGGCCCTCTTGTCTGGTGAAAGCCCTAACAAGCTCTCGCCACCCAGACGAATTTCTCCTTTGTCGATTTTATACCTCGGGTGACCCATTAGAGTGAAAGCCAAGGTACTTTTGCCCGATCCGTTGGGTCCCATAATTGCATGAATTTCGCCCTGCTTTACCGTCAAATCCACACCTTTCAGTATCGGTTTCGAATCGACTGAGACGTGTAGATCTCGTATGTCAAGCTCGACACTAGGACCCAAGATGAGGAAAATAGGCTCGTGAGATATTTAAGCCTTATAACAATAGTTATAGACAGAATTTTTCAACTTCAGCTGGAGTACAACGAAGAATTTATATCGATTGAGTCATGAACTAGATCTCAGGATCATAGATGGACGTTCCCGCCGCATCACTTCAGGAAAATGTAGAACCGACATCGATAAAGCAAGTAGGAAATACGCCGCTAGTTCATCTCACCCACTTCAGATTTGGTGATGAAAAAGACGTTCTTGCTAAATTGGAGTGGTTCAATCCTGCCGGGTCTTTGAAGGCGCGGCCTGCATCTTCGATGATATTAGCAGGTGAAAACCGGGGTGTCTTGAAGAAAGGTATGACGATTATGGAGCCAACCTCCGGAAACACAGGAATCGCTATTGCGAAGTTTGCCCGCGAATTAGGATATAAGGTCGAACTGGCAGTTCCTGAGAGGATTAGCTCAGAGACAAAAGAAACACTCCTATCAGGCGGAGCAAAACTATTAGTGACCGAAGATGACCTATGCCCACGCGTGGGGCCTGGAACTGATCAATCCATCGCCTTAGCAGGTGCTTTGATCCTTAATCACCCCGATCAGTACTATATGCCAAATCAGTACGAGAATGAGGCTAATTTTCTTTCGCATTACCGAGGTACTGGTCCTGAAATATGGGAACAAACTCATGGAAAAGTAAAGACATTCATTACGGGCATAGGTACGGGTGGAACAATTACTGGGGTGGGTACGTATCTAAAGGAGAATAATTCCTCAATTAGGGTCATTGCTGTTCAACCCCAAAAGAATCATCATATCCAGGGGCTCCGCAATCTGGATGAATCCGAAATGCCTGAAATTCTAAAAAGGAGATATAACGTTATAGATGAGACGATAACCGTCTCGGACGACGAATCGTTTCATATGGTTAATGAGCTCGCGAATAATGAGAATCTTTTCCCAGGTCCATCCTCGGGTGCGGTGATGGCAGGGCTCCAAAAGGTCATAGGATCGCTGGACCACGGTCCCATTGTGGTTATCTTCGGTGATGATGCATCGAAGTACAAGAGCGTCTATAGGGAATTTGGCGTTTTTACTGCTGAGGCTTACGAAAAGCTAAGAGTTAATTCAAGATTCAACGCGAGTCGGAAAACTAATAGCTGAGAGTTCGAAGGCCTTTTTTCATATTAGATTGGTCTTCTTCTTACTCCAGAGTTTACAAGCGATACAGGTTCTATCCCTAACAATACGTTTCTGATATCGGATGCGGCCATCTCGCCCATCCTGTATCTAGTTCCGACCGTTGCGCTGCCAAGATGTGGCGTAAGGAGTATGTTATTGACCTCTAATAGTGGACTGGTTTCTGCTAACGGTTCTGTTATGAACACATCCAGAGCGGCTCCAGCTATCTCCTCCCTTCGGAGGGCATCTGCCAGCCCAGACTCATCTACGATCATACCCCGAGAGGTATTGATTAGGTAAGCCGACTGCTTCATCAACCTTATCATTTCGTAGCTGATTAGCTTGCGCGTTTTATCGGTCAGTGGTAAATGTATGGATACAAAGTCTGATTCCATCAATAGCGTTTCTAATGGTGAGTATGTAGCATCATGCTCCACTTCTACAGCTTTGGAAACCTTGACACTATTATGATATCGGATTTTCATCCCAAATCCCCTGGCTCGCTTGGCGACCGCCCTTCCAATCCTACCAAATCCTACTATTCCGAGCGTTTTCTTGCTTAGATCGTTCCCTAACATGAAGGATGGAAACCATGGCATATCCCATTCCCTGTTGAATACCAAGTTGTGTCCCTCCACAATTCTGCGAGAAAGAGCTAGCATCAGCGCAAAGGTAAGATCGGCAGTTGCATCGGTGAGAACATCTGGAGTGTTGGTGACATAGATTCCACGAGCCGTTGCATTCTCCACGTCAATATGATCGTACCCAACGCTGTAGGTACTGATAATCTTCAGCTTCTGAGCTATATCCAGAGCTTCTCTGTCGATCTGATCATTCAGAGTGCAGAGCAGACCGTCAGCCCTCTCTATGTGACTGAGCAGCTCATCGCGGCCAACGGGAGAATCACTGTGATTGAGTGTTATCTCAAAAAGGGGTTCGAGGATGCGCGAAACTGGTTCTGGGAACTTTCTAGTAAGATAGACTGTAGAATCTCTTACCGTACTCGCGCTAGATTCGCTTTCCATCTAGGAACACCCCTGGCACACGAATTAGCTTCCCGATTCTTGAGGCACTTATTCCATCCTGATCGAAGCTGTCGACGATCCGAGAAACCGCAGATGGGCGGGAAATAACACAGAAACCGATGCCCATGTTGAAAGTTCGATACATCTCCGATCTTTTGATTCCGCCCTCTTCTTGTATCAAATCGAATATGGGCGGGGGGCGCGGTAAGTCCGCCAAATCGAATCCAATATTCCTCCCTCTCGTTAGCCGACTCAGTTTAGTGAAGGCACCCCCTGTTATGTGGGCTAGCCCAGATATCCCTTCGTGCTTCTGTAACGCCTTGAAAACAGCCCTCGAATATATTTTCGTTGGTGTTAGAAGGGTCTCTCCGAGGGAATCTTTTGAATCAAAGACTTTTTCTCGAAGGATATGTCGTTTTCTCAAGACCTTCCTAGCCAATGTGAGACCGTTTGAATGTATTCCAGAACTTGTCAGTCCTATAATAACATCACCAGCATTCATCTTTCGATTTAAGATCGTCTTGTCTTCGTCTGCGATCCCCACACAACTTGCAGCTAGATCGAAAGCATTCTTCCCTTCTCCTTGTATAATTTCCGGCAGAATTGCAGTTTCTCCACCGACTATCGAGATCGAGGCTTGTTTCGCACCCTCAGCGAGACCCTTGCTTATTTCCGCTACTAACTTCTCATTCGCTTGCCTTAGAGCTATGTAGTCTACTGCGGCAAGCGGTTCTGCACCCATGCAAATAATGTCGTTTACATTCATTGCGATGCAATCAATTCCTATGGTGGAAAATTTTCGCATCTCTTGGGCGATTATGACCTTTGATCCTACGCCATCGGTATGCAGGGCCAAGACTCGATTACCGATCTTGATTAGTCCGGCATAATGCCCAACTCCAGAAATTACCTCTCCTATCTTGCCTGCCCTTTCCTTATGGGTAGATGAAAATGCTCTCTCCACGGAGTTATGGAGATTTCGAATTTGTCCTAGGTCCACTCCGGATTTCCTGTACGTCCAGGATGGATTGCGCGTCATGGTTTTGGATTAGAGGGATCTCCCTGTTATCTTGGCGTACGCTTCGAGGTATCTCTCCGTTACAGCCTTAATCAATTCCGAAGGAAGAACCGGAGGTGGAACCTTCAGACCTTGAGGAGTCGCTTTCTCGAATATCGCTTTGAAGCCTTGATCTGTCAACCAGTCTCTGATGAGCTGTTTATCATAACTCTCTTGGATCTTCCCAGCAGAGTAAGTATCCCTCGGCCATAATCGGAATTCGTCTGGCCCAAGGGAGTCCGCCAGGACGATTTGACCTGTCTCGTCCTTTCCAAACTCAAACTTAATGTCGCCCAAAATAAAACCAGCCCGTGACACTCTTCCCTCCATTTTTTTATAGAGTGATATCGAGATCTGCCTAAGTCTATCAAACTCTTCACGAGTCGTGAGTCCGCGAGAGACAGCTTCCTTTTTCGTGATGGGGAGATCCTTTCGTTGAGATTTGGTAGTCGGATCAAAAACAGGCTCTGAAAACTTCGAGGCAAGAATTGGATTTCCTTCGAAAGAAGTCTCTCCTGTTTTTATCCTTTCGTAGAGGCTCCCGTACAAATATCCCCTGACGATACATTCGATTGGTATCATCTTCAACTTCTTCACAATTAGCTGATTCCTTCCTACGAGAGCGATCATATGGTTCGGGGCCCCCAAGGTCTTGAACCAGAATTCTGCAAAGTGTGCCAAGATCTTGCCTTTCATTGGGATTTCAGAGCCGAGGATCACATCAAATGCCGAGACCCTGTCCGAAAAAACAAACAGCAACCTTTCGTCTGGTAGAGCGTAGAGATCTTTTACCTTTCCCTTTCTCAAAAAGGTAGCATTAGAAATGCTCATTTCCGCTACCATGTTTACCTCTTTCCTTCTGCCTCGCCGACCTGGGTCCAAGTCTCCCCTGCTAAGAATACTACCTCACTTGGGTGTCTTGCTAGGAAGACTAGCTCACATGCGTTCAGCAACTAATCCCCAAGTCCAGCAATCTCTTCGCGCAAAGTCTTTGCCGGATCTATTATTCCGACCTTGGGGAGCCAATCTCTACGCCTGCTCAAAGTTCCCTTGGCCCGTCTTTGTCGGTAAAGGTTTCTCGCCCTACTTGCCAACTCCGTCCTTCGCTCGATAAGTTCAGCGGTTCCGATGTCACTTCTATGGAAGGCCCCCCATCCATCTTTGAACTTCACCTGGCTTATTGCACGCTCGACGATAGCACTTGCCGAGGGATGGTCTCTCGCCTGGGCAAGTATCTCTAGAGCTCGAGAACCCAGGGTAACGATTTCACCATCTTCCATTCGCTGGGCAGACGCCCAAAATAATCTTGCGTCATTCTTTAAGATTTGATCCTCATCTGCCAAGATCGGATGGCCCGTAGCGAGATTTCGTGGGGCGGGGTATCCTTTCGGAGCTAATGCCTTGACAACTGTGGCTTTCTGGTTGAACTTAACATCCGACTCCTTCAAGTTTCGGCTCAGAATTGCAAGGCATATATCGACGAGATCACTGTCAAGCATTGCCAGGACGTTGAGTGCTTCTGGATCTCCGAGTCGAGAGTACATTTCAATTATCGTAGGCCCCTCGACTTCGGTTAGCATCATCTGCCCGGCGACAATACCCATGTAGTCCTCTCCAGTTGTGGCCTGGATCGCTCTGACGATCCCCTTGACTATTTCGAGTGATTCCTGATACTCCTCTTCGGTAATGAAAGGGAGGGTCTTCTTAGGCCCAGATATTGATCCCATACCGCCGGTCTCTGTCCCTATGTCAAATTCATGAGCATTCTTGTTATCCTGTACCAAGGGCATACCTATCACGTTTCTACCGTCTGTAAAACACTGTAAAGTGTACTCAGGTCCCCAAACATTCTCCTCAATCAAGATCTTATCTTCGATATCGGAGTATGATTTCATATAATTCTCGAGCCAGCCAAAGTGGCTTGTCTTGAATTTCTGTTTTTCGTCGTGAAGGTATAATTGCCTATCATCTATTACTTTCACTCCTCTCCCACCAGCTTGTCGCGCGGGTTTGAGAGCTACATTCTGCATCCAAGTTAAGGTGTCAGAATATTTCTCAAGAGTCTCGCGCGCTTGTTCAGCAGTCGCAAATGTCTTGAAGAGAAGTTTTCCTCTAAGGTCGTGCTTCCACTGGAGCCTTCGCAACGCTGCCTTCGACATTTCAATCATCGATGCGCTTCTAGTAGCTCCGATGCAAGGAACGCCGTTCTTCCTTAAGACGTCAGGTACTCCATGAAAGTTAGGCTCTTCTGGACCGATAAAGACGAAATCTACTCGCCATTTGGTCGCCCATTCTAACACCTTTGTAGGGCTCGTTGGATCGGCGAGCGCGTAATCTCCCTTGGTACTCTTGCAGATTTTGTCAATACCTGGATTCAGGTAGTCTCCGACCCAATAGATTTTTGGTTCGTGTCTACTCATGCTGAGCTTCTCTGCGATTGCATGTTCTCTTGCAGCATTCCCAACCCCGAGGATCCTCATTCTATTCTATTTTCTCCGGATATTTCCCAGTGAAACAGCCCATGCAGAGCTTCTCCCCCGGGATTCCAATTGCTCGACCCAAGCCTTCTGTGGAAATATATGCGAAGCTGTCAGCCCCAATGATATCGGCAATTTCTTCTTCCGAAACATTACGGCCGATGAGTTCGTCTCTTGGAGGGACCTCCACTCCATATGGACATCCCGCAATCAAGGCTGGACTCCCGACCCTGACATGAACTTTAGTAGCCCCTTTTCTCTTGAGGTTTAGGACCGTATTCTTCAAAGTGTTACCCCTCACGACGCTGTCATCAATTAGTATCGTCTCTTTTCCGCGGATCGAAGATTTGATCGGATTGAGTTTGAGTTGAACGCCCGCAACTCTTTCAAATTGGTTAGTCTTGAGAGCTGTTCTTGTGTGACGACCCGTTCTAACGAATCCCATTCTCATCGGAATATTTTTTCGTCTGGAATATGATATTGCAAACGGGATAGCTGTTTCTGGAACACCGATCACCACCGCCTCTTGAACATCGATTGGTGGGGACTCGTCTGCGATGACCTCTCCGATTCTTTCCCTTACGTCGTTTATTGATCTATTTTCCATGAGGGAATCGAGTCTAGCGAGGTATACGTACTCGAAAGCGCAATGGGCAATTCTTGAGGTCTTTAGCATCTTTCTAGAAATGCTGAAAGGATCAAGGAGGACCACCTCACCGGGCTTGACAGACCCCGTATGATTCGCTCCAACAACATCCAGAGCGCCGGTCTCAGATGAGAGAATCCCCATGTCGAATCCGATTGATCCCACTTCCAGGGGTTTTACTCCCATTCTGTCCCTTGCACAGAACACCTCCTGATCTTTTGTTAGCGCCAAGAAGGAGAAACCTCCTCCGGTCTCATTGAGCAGGGCGGAGACAGCTCCAATGTGGTCATTAGTACTCTTCGAATTAGAAATGCTTTCAGAAAGCCTCTGAGCGAATATTCTAAATGACTCCCTCTTGTCAGCATGCAGAAGCGGTTTTCCATCACCCGCGAGGACCAGCTCTATCGGGTCATCAATAGACACTATAGAGTCACCCTGGATCGGAGAAACCTGGCCGATCCCGAGGAAACCTTTGGCGACATCTCGCTCGAATAACCTCTCGACCGAGCCGTCAGTGGTTTCTACCCTTAGTCCGTCCTCGGTCAGAATAGCAACTGACGAACACGCCTCGCCCCTCCCCTGTAGTGCTGAAAGTCCATAATAGAGAAACCGTGATGCATCCCAATTTTCCCTTCCTTCGCCGAATGGGTATACGCCTATTAGTCCAGGCAGTTTCGATCTTCCCCGACCACTAATTCATGATAGCCCTAAAACGGAATAATCCCCCGTATGACACGATAGACATAACCGCTTTTCGTCCAGACCGATACCGTCTGATAGCGATTTCACGTCGTTATACCCGAAAGAGTCTGCTCCGATTTCTCTCCCGACCAACTCGTTAACTTTCTTGATATCAGCATGTTTTCCAGAAGTCCTGTATGCAATCAACTCTTTGTGTGTGGGAAAGTCGATCCCAGCCTTACATGGACTTGTCACGGGAGGAAACGTCACAAACATCTTCACACTCTTGGCTCCTGCATCTCTGAGTGTTTTTATGATGGTTTTGGAGCTGGTGCCTCGTACGATACTGTCATCAATTACAATAACATTCTTACCCTCAACCGCTACCCTGACAGGGAGGACCCAGTGATTAATTTCTACTCTGTCTTTTACCCTGGGTTGTATGAAGCTCCTAAGCCCACCCCTTCTTCCATAACGATCTTTCATTAATCCCTCCGCCAACGGAATTCCTGATCTCTCGGAAAACCCCATTGCAGCAGGTCGGGCAGAATCAGGAACCGGAATGATTATGTCTCCTTTCACATCTTTGTACAGGTCTGCCAGCTTCATCCCGAGTCTTTTTCTCGACTCATACACACTGATACCGTCAATAACTGAGCTCGGATGCGCAAAGTAGGTATACTCAAAAGCGCAATGAGCCGATCTCTCCCGCCGCTGAAAGGTTTTAGTGTCCATCCCACTTCGACTAAGGCACACGATCTCTCCCGGGGAGACATCTCTAACTAGCTCAGCACCCATAACCTCAAACGCGCAGCTCTCTGAGGCGATGAGGTACGACTTGCTACGCTGATGCCAACCAATACAGAGTGGTCTGAAGCCCTTTGGATCCCTAAATGCGAATATCTTTCCCTCGTTATCTATTACTAGAAAGCAATACGCTCCAATCAGTTCTTTGGCGAGTGATTCTATCGAGCGGTACCAATCCCAATTGTAAGCCTGCAATAGCTGAAGTAGTCTATAACCAGCGGCCATGGTATCGCCACAGTTCGTAGGGAGAGTGAAATCTTCATTTACCTTTTTGGTGAGTGAGTCCAGTTCGCAAATCGTACCGTTATGGGCTATTGAAAACTTCCGGTCAATCTGGAGGGGTTGAGCCAACTTGAGTGATGTTCCACCCACAGTCGAATAACGTACATGTCCTATCGCTAGTTTGCTTGGCATCCTATCCACCGCAGGGAGTGACTCTTCTAGATTGTCAGTGACCAATCCTCTTCGTTTGAAAGGTTTGGCATTAGGGATTGCAAGACCCCATGCTTCTTGCCCCCTGTGCTGCAATGCACGAAGGCCCATCACAACATTTGGAACGACGTCTACTTCCTTTTGGGAATAAGCGGCGAAGAGCCCACACTTCTCTTTCATCTTCAATGTCCCATTATGGAAGGAATCTTATCGTTCGATGTTTTTTCTAGGGTGTAAACGTCCTCGGAGAAGATCTCGTCACCGTTGTTGGTAAGCATAAGTTTGTTCCCCTCAACATTCCCAATTACCGAACATGGTATTTGATGATTCTTGGCAATGTTTGCAAGACCCTGATAATTGTCAGGATCCAATGTGACCACAAATCTAGATTGTGACTCGGAAAAGAGTAGATCGTCCCATCTCTTGCAATCTGAGAGTATCTTCTCAAGTTCGATGTGGGCTCCTATGCGCCCTGCGATGCACATCTTCGATATTGCCGCAATAAGCCCTCCTGACGAACAATCATCGATCGCATCGAGTAGCCCAACTCTCACTGCGTCACCAACAAGCCTTTGAGCTCCCCGTTCTCTATCGAAATCTAGCTTGGGAGGAATTCCACCTGAGATTTCGTGGATGTACCGGTAGTATTCTGAACCTCCTAGCTCATTTTCGGTCAGTCCAACTAGAACAATCATGCGCCCGTTTCGAGTGAGTTTTCGAGATCTAATCTGACGTGCCCCCTTCAAGAGCCCGAGGACTGCAATGACTGGGGTTGGTTTAATTGCTCTATTTGTATCCGCGTCTTCATTATAGAAACTCACTTTCCCTCCCACGCATGGGAGATCAAAGAATCTGCAGTAAGCGGCTATGCCCTTGATGCTTTCCGACAATGTCCAGAAAACTTCGGGATCGCTCGGGTTTCCAAACTGTAGGTGGTCGACCAACGCTATCGGTTCGGCACCGACCGCAATGGTATTTCTAGCCGCCTCGGCGACAGTGCTCATCGCTCCCTGCCTCGGGTTCCGATAGCAATGGTTCGGCCTTCCATCCAAGGAAATTGCGATAAATTTGTCATTAGTTATTCGAAGAACCGAGGCCCCCGAATCCCCGGGCTTGAGGACCGTGTGAAGGCCGACATCGTAGTCAAATTGCTCGTAGACCCATTTCTTGCTAGCGAGGTTAGGAGATGAGATAACCCTGATAACGGTCTCGTTAATATTCCTGGGAAGAGGGGGCTTTTCTATACTTCCTTCTGAATCAAGATATTTGGGCCGCTTTGAAGGCCAGAGTTGGAGTGGTGCACGTGCGGCAAGATCCACTGGTACGTCAGCCACTTTAGCTTCATTAACCCTAACGACAAGTCTCCTTGAACCTGTAACTTTGCCGATAATGGAGTATTGTATATGATACCTGCGGAATATCGCGGAGACCTCGCCTTTAAACTCATCCTTGACTACGAAAAGCATTCTCTCTTGAGACTCAGAGATAAGGATCTCAGCAGGACTCATTCCATCCTCTCTAACGTGAATCCTTGAGAGGTCGACGTCCAATCCAGAACGACCCTTATCCGCAATCTCCAATAGTGCGCATGCCAAGCCTCCTCCCCCTAGGTCTTTGAGTCCTCTTACGTAACCGTTAGAGTGAGCTTTGAGTGTGGCTTCAAGGATGATCTTCTTCGTCAGAGGATCAGGTATCTGAACGGCAGACCTTTCATCAGAGCCTGATGCTAGATCTCTTGAGGCAAAAGATGAACCATGAATTCCATCTCGTCCAGTCCTTCCTCCAACGAGTATCAAGATATCACCGGGGTGTGACGCCTCGGCTAGAACAACCTCTTTCCTCCTCCCGAGACCTAGGCAGACAACGTCGACAAGGCAATTCCTTTCATAGCTCTCGTCAAATTCGACTTCTCCTCCGATTGTCGGGACTCCGACACAGTTCCCATAATCTGCAATGCCTCTAACAACATTCTTGAAGAGCCACCTAGAGTGTGAACTTTTCTCTATGTCACCGAACCGCAGAGAATCAAGTATTGCTATGGGTCTTGTTCCTACGCCAAGGATATCACGCAGAACTCCGCCAACTCCAGTAGCGGCTCCTCCGTACGGATCGATTGCCGACGGGTGGTTATGACTTTCTATGTGAATTGTGATGATCTGATTATTGTCGATGTCGAGGATGCCGGCGTCATACCCTGGACCAAGGATAACTCTCTTTCCCCTAGTCGGAAGCAAAGAGAGCAGTGTTCGAGATGATTTGTAGCTGCAATGTTCTGACCACTGAGCGTCGAATATGGCGAGCTCGACATCGTTCGGCTCCCTCTTCATGCCATTCTCTATGGCTAGCAGTTCGTTTCTCGTCAAAGAGAATATCATTTTTTGCACCATGAGCTCACCTCTTAAGAAGGACTTCCACGGAACGTAGCATTGATGTAAAGATTTGGAGGCCATGAGTGGTTCTGAAAGGGCTCAAGAGTGATTCAGATGCCCTCTCGGGGTGTGGCATGAGACCAACTATGTTCCCATCATGGTTCGAAACACCGGCTATGTTAGAGACCGAGCCGTTCGGATTCGAAGGCTCAGAAGGCTGACCACCCTCATCGACGTATTTGAAAATGATCTGTCCGTTCCTCTCCAGGGACGCTAGTAAATCGTCCTCGGCGTAATATCTTCCCTCATTGTGGGCTATTGGCATCTTGAGAATAGTTCCATTCTCTGAGAACTTGGTGAACAAGCTGTTCCCCGCCTCTACTCTAACGTTTACCCATCGACAAACAAATCTGAGACCTGAGTTTCTCAGCAGAGCTCCGGGCAGAAGTCCAGATTCAACCAGGATTTGGAATCCGTTGCAAATCCCCAGAATGGGTTTTCCATCCTCACCTGCTTTTCTCAACTGGCCTAATGCAGGACTATAGGCGGCAATTACACCAGCTCTAAGGTTATCACCATATGAGAACCCCCCCGGGATTACGGCAGAATCGAAAGCATCCATTCTTAGATCTTCATGCCAGATGACTTGTACATCGGCTTTCAGCACGTCATTCAATATATGGTACGTGTCTCGGTCACAATTAGTTCCAGGAAACTGGACTATTGCAACCTTCAGTTTATCCACCTGCTACCCGAACAGAACACGAACTCACGACAGGGTTGTAGAGACGAAGCGAGTCACACATTTCAATAACTTTGCTTTTTGCAATCTCGACATTCTCTGCCTCTATCTCCATGGCGAGAACCTTTCCGGTTCTTATAGATTTCACGGACTCGAATCCGTTGAGAATTGCCAAATCTTCCAGAATGCTTTCGCCTTCCGGATCACGAATTGCCGGCTTGTTTGTGATGAAAACATCAATTCTGAATCTTGGCAAGCCAGCCATTTTTAGCCTTTCAGTACAATTTTGGGATTCAGATAGATATTAACGATTCGGTAGAAGAACCGGGGTAACGGATCAATTTTGGACCAGCTCCCTAAGCTTCTTAAGGTTTCCAACGTCATCTCTCCGCCCATCGATAGGGGTTTCGATAATTGTTGGGACTTTTGTGATAGGCTTCTGGTTCAAAAAGGCTCGTAATCCACCCTCACCAATTTGGCCCATTCCGAGATGCTCATGCCTATCCAAACCTTCTCCCAGGGATCCTTTCGAGTCATTAACGTGCACCGCCTTGAGAAAGTCTATCCCGATGATACTATGTAAAAGTTCGAGCGTGTGCCGGACGTCATATACAGTTCGAAGGTCATATCCTGCAGCAAATGCATGGCATGTATCGAGGCATATTCCAATCCTTTCCTGTGGTTTGATTCTTCGGATCATTTCACTTAGGTGTTCGAATGTTGATCCAACACTGTTTCTAGTTCCGGCTGTATTCTCGAGAAGGATTGTGGAACTTCCGCCTGACAGTTCAAGTGCTTTGTTGCAAGCGTCGACAACTCGCGCCATACCTCGCTTGATCCCACTCCCCAGGTGACTTCCCACATGAGTGACGACGTAAGGTACGGCCAGCAGAGAACTTCGCCTTAATTCCTCTGTAAGGACCTCAACTGAACGATTGTAGGTCTGATCAACTGGAGATGCGATGTTCGGAAGGTATGGCATGTGAATCAGAGGAAGCATCAGATTCGAAGAAGAGAGTTTCTTGCGAAAAAGTTGAATCGATTCCTCGGTCAAGGGGCTCTGCTGCCATCCTCTGGGATTTCTGGTAAATATTTGGAATGTATTGCATCCGAGCTTTAACGCCCGATCGACAGCCATGTCAATTGATCCACCGATAGATATATGCGCTCCTACAAGCACTAGGAATCACCTTTCCCGGATTCGAGTGAAACTACCCATCGGAATCGAGTGGTACTTTACGGCCTGAGAATGTTTATATCAACCTTCTGCCCGCATTATGAGTTCGCGTATAGCTTGGCGGCGTCATATTTTAGCTAAGGGCGGAGCCCATGCAATGAGAATGTTGACCTCCAGATACGCTAACACAAATGGAGATTCAACGCTGCAAATTGAATCTGACGATCGTTATCTGCTCCCGAGATATTTAGCCGTACTACTCTAGACTCCGGTTGATCCTACCGGACCCGACTGCTATCGGATTGAGATTAAGCCATGCGAGTTATACGCCTTTCATCTGTGAGAGGTGTGGCACACGGCTCAGTAACACGTTGCCAACCTACCCTGAAGACGCAAATAACCCCGGGAAACTGGGACTAATGTGTGATAGGTCATTTCTCCTGGAATGGGTTATGACTGAAAGGGTTGTGGAAGCATGTTTTCACAATTGCTCTAGGATGGGGCAGCGTCCGATCAGGTTGTTGGTGGGGTAACGGCCCACCAAGCCTGTAACCGGTGCGGGCTTTGAGAGAAGGAGCCCGGAGATGGACACTGAGACAAGGGTCCAGGCCCTACGGGGCGCAGCAGGCGCGAAAACTTCGCAATGTGCGAAAGCGCGACGAGGTTAATCCGAGTGCCGCCCGCTGAGGGCGGCTTTTCTCAGGTGTAAATGGTCTGAGGAATAAGGGGAGGGAAAGCCTGGTGTCAGCCGCCGCGGTAATACCAGCTCCCCGAGTGGTCGGGACGTTTATTGGGCCTAAAGCATCCGTAGCCCGCCCTGTTGGTCCCAGGTTAAATCCAATCGCTCAACGATTGGGCCGCATGGGATACCGCAGGGCTAGGAGGCGGGAGAGGCGGACGGTACTCCGCGGGTAGGGGTAAAATCCACTGATCCGCGGAAGACCACCAGTGGCGAAGGCGGTCCGCCAGAACGCGCTCGACGGTGAGGGATGAAAGCTGGGGGAGCGAACCGGATTAGATACCCGGGTAGTCCCAGCTGTAAACGATGCGAGCTAGGTGATGGAGTGGCTACGTGCCATTCCAGTGCCGCAGGGAAGCCGTTAAGCTCGCCGCCTGGGGAGTACGGTCGCAAGGCTGAAACTTAAAGGAATTGGCGGGGGAGCACCACAAGGGGTGAAGCCTGCGGTTCAATTGGAGTCAACGCCGGGAACCTTACCAGGAGCGACAGCAGGGTGA
Organism: Nitrososphaerota archaeon; assembly: GCA_027295865.1. Classification (GTDB taxonomy): domain Archaea; phylum Thermoproteota; class Nitrososphaeria; order Nitrososphaerales; family UBA57; genus B1T1B5. Next base: position 4,406 of record JAPUKB010000054.1, on the reverse strand, counting down.
AGGTCAGGCTGAAGACCTTACCAGACGAGCTGAGAGGAGGTGCATGGCCGTCGTCAGCTCGTGCCGTGAGGCGTCCTGTTAAGTCAGGCAACGAGCGAGACCCTTGCCATTAATTGCTTCCATCGCCCGCAAGGGTGGCGGGGCTAGTTAGTGGGACTGCCGTCGCCAAGACGGAGGAAGGAAAGGGCCACGGCAGGTCAGTATGCCCCGAAACTCCTGGGCCACACGCGGGCTGCAATGGTAGGCACAATGGGTTCCGACCTCGAAAGGGGGAGGCAATCCCCAAATCCTACCTCAGTTGAGACTGAGGGCTGCAACCCGCCCTCACGAATCTGGAATCCCTAGTAACCGCGTGTCAACATCGCGCGGTGAATACGTCCCTGCTCCTTGCACACACCGCCCGTCGCTTCACCCGAGTTGGGTTTGGGCGAGGTGATGCCTGATTGACATCGTCGAACCTTGGCTCGACAAGGGGGGAGAAGTCGTAACAAGGTGGCCGTAGGGGAACCTGCGGCCGGATCACCTCCTTAGAAAGAAAGATTGGGAGTGGGTGCGGCTAAACTCGAAGTGAGTAGATAACGTCAGACTGCAATAGGTTTAGTAGATGCAACTCTCCAAATACCATGGAGAGTGAAGGGCGTAGCGGAAGAAATCCGCGATAATCGCCATGCATAGTTGCGCAAGCGAACGTTGGATGATCATCCGACGCGCAGACGCCGTTTGGTGGATGGCTTGGCTTGAGGGGCGATGAAGGGCGTGGCAAGCTGCGATAAGCCTCGGGTAGGTGCACGCGACCTTTGATCCGAGGATACCCGAATAGGACTTCCTAACAGAGATCCGTTTAGGACCTCTGTTGTTCCAGTTATGGAACGCGAAATCTCCGGAAGGAAACATCTGAGTAGGAGGGCGAAAAGAAATCAATTGAGATCCCCGTATTAGCAGCGAGCGAAATGGGGAGAGCCCAAACCGAATCCATTATGGTAACATAGTGGAGATGTGGGGTTCGCTATAGGCGCTTGCAGTCCACTTCTTTCAAGCCGAAATGGCATGGAAAGGCCTAACGTAGAAGGTGATATTCCTGTAGGTGGCGAAAGAGATGGATTGTGCCTATAGCAGAGTACCTGGCCTTGGCAGTGGCTAGGGAAGATGGGGGAAAGCAGCCTCCAAGGCTAAATACCTCTCAAGACCGATAGCGAAACAGTACCGTGAGGGAAAGCTGAAAAGAACCCTGAAAGGGGTGTGAAAAGCGCCTGAAACCAAACGGTTACAGACGTGTACTGCCCGAAAGGGACACTCTGCCTACCGATAGTCGCCTGCAAAGGTGGCTAGAGGAAAGCACCAGTCGCAGGGTGGTACATTCCGTCTCGAAACACGGGCCAGGGAGTTTATTGTCATGGCGAGCTTAAGAGTTTGAAGCTCGAATGCGAAGGGCAACCGACTTTCCGCAACCATGATTTTTCATGGCCAGGGAAGGGGTCTGAAAGGGCCTTTAGTCATGGCGATAAGACTAGAAACCGGACGATCGTGCCTTGAGTAGGATGAAGCCCGGGGAAACCTGGGTGGAGGTCCATAAGGGTCCTGACGTGCAATTCGGTCCCCTGACTCGAGGCAAGGGGCCAAAAGCCAATCTAGTCCGGTGATAGCTAGTTCCCACCGAAGTAGATCTGAGTCTAGCCTGGGTGGACATGGCTGGCGCTGTAGAGCACTGATGGGAAGACAAGGGTCCGAAAGGTCCCACCTTCCTTTCAAACTCCGAATGTACCAGCATGGTAGAAGCCCAGAGACGGGTTTATGTGGGGTAAGCCTCATAACCGAGAGGGGAGCAACCCAGACTAGAGTTAAGGCCCCCAAATGTCGGCTAAGTGTCAAACAAAAGAGCGTCCTTGAGCAAAGACAGCAGGAAGGTAGGCTTAGAACCAGCCACCCTTCAAAGAGTGCGTAACAGCTCACCTGCCGAGCTCGGGGGCCTCGAAAATGGACGGGGCTCAAGTCGACTGCCGATACTCTAGACCACGAGTAAGATCGTGTGTGGTAGGTGGGCGTAGTGGGTGGAGAGAAATAGGGTCGTGAGATCCTATGGACCGCCCTCTATTGCAGATCCTGGTGGTAGTAGCAGCGTAGTCGGGTGAGAATCCTGATCACCGAAAGGGCAAGGTTTTCCTGGCAACGCGTCATCGGCCAGGAGTAAGCCGGTCCTAAGTGCAACCCCAACGGAGTTGCGCGAACCAGGGAAACGGGTTAATATTCCCGTGCCTTTGCAAGTCCGGGTGATCTTAGATCACACATCTGGAAGTGGGAGCTTCAAGATAAGGGGAGCAGGGTTGTCGCCCTGTCTAATCTTTCGAGATTGGGGGAGTGTCGTAATGACGAGAACCTGATCGAGAAGAGAATGGCCAGCTATTGGGCTGGTTCTCCCGATTCTAGGAGACATTGAAGACTCTTCCAGAGAGGCCTTGTAAAGTCCGTACCGAGATCCGACACTGGTGTCCCTAGGTGAGAAGCCTAAGGTGTATCGGGTACAAAGTAGGCAAGGGAATTCGGCAAATTAGCCCCGTAACTTAGGGATAAGGGGTGCCTGCAGTCCTTACGAGGAGTAGGGACAGCAGGTCTCAGTAACAAGGGGGTCTCGACTGTTTACTAAAAACACAGGAGGCTGCTAGCCCGCAAGGGTGTGTATAGCCTCTGAATCTTGGCCAGTGGTGGTACCTAAAACTCAGGTTCAACTGAGCTAAGGGCCGCTTAACGCCGGGAGTAACTCTGACTCTCTTAAGGTAGCCAAATGCCTTGTCGGGTAAGTTCCGACGTGCATGAATAGATCAACGAGGGCCCCGCTGTCCCTGTCTGCAACCCGGTGAACCCACATTAGGTGGACGAACAGTCCACCATCTTCCATCGGGAAGAGAAGTCCCTGTGGAGCTTTACTGCAGCTTGTTGTTGCGATGCGACTGTAATTGCAGAGAGTAGCCGGGAGCCGTTATGCATGCATCTTCGGGTGCATGATAGGCGCAAGTGTAACACCGGTCTCTTACGGGTGCGTCGCTAACCTCATATGAGGGACATCGGCAGGTGGGCAGTTCGGCTGGGGCGGCACCCCCTTGACAGGATATCGAGGGGGCCCAAAGGTTGGCTCAGGTGGGTCAGAAATCCACCTTCGAGGGCAAGGCCAAAAGCCAGCCTGACAGGATTCTGAAAAGCAAAGAATTCTGAGGCGAAAGCCTGGCCTAGCGATCCTCCATGTCCCCACTGTTGGGGGCTGGAGGTGACAGAAAAGTTACCCCAGGGGTAACAGGCTCGTCGCGGGCGAGAGCTCCGATCGACCCCGCGGTTTGGTACCTCGATGTCGGCTCTTCCCATCCTGGTCCTGCAGCAGGGGCCAAGGGTGGGGCTGCTCGCCCATTAAAGGGGAACGTGAGCTGGGTTTAGACCGTCGTGAGACAGGTCGGTCTCTATCTGATGGAAGCGGAGGTTGTTTGAGGGGAAGTTGCCCTCAGTACGAGAGGAACGGGGCAACGCGGCCTCTGGACTACCGGTTGTTCGATAGAGCACCGCCGGGCATCTAAGCCGCCGAGGATAAGAGCTGAAAGCATCTAAGCTCGAAGCCTCTCCCGAGAAGAGACAACCATCCATGTTCAGCCTCCTTCGGGAAGCTGACTTGGACGAGAGCCGTCATAGAAGATGACGTTGATGGGGTGGGGGTGTAAGCTGGAAGGCTTCGGCCGACCAGTTCAGCCCGCCACTACCAATCGCTCAAGGCGTCGGGATATATGATCATCCAACGGCAGCGTAAAGACTATGCATGGCGAACTACTGCCCTATTTTGAGGATCTAAAGTTGTTGGGAATGCGTGCATCCATTCCGGTTCATTCCAGTTCATTCTCTGCATTCTATAAGAATCCTTTTCGGCTAAGACTTACACGCCTCGCTTCCTAAACTAACCTATGCACGATGAGATAAGAAGAAAAATTATTGATTTTATCAGGAGGGAATCGGTTAGAGGGAGGATTCCGTCTGTTGCTCGACTGATTAAGAAGGTAAAAATAAACCGGAAGAGGTTTTATGAACTATTCCCGGACGGAATAGCTCAGGCCTATAAGCAAGCAGGGGTGACACCTCCCAAGGCTCGGATAAAGGTCGGTAAGGATCTAAAGTTGAGCAGAGTCTCGTCGCGGGTTCGGGGAGATGAGTTAAGTTCGAAGGAGATCCAGTTTGAGAGAGAGAAGAAGGCTTATTCTAAGAGATTGAATGGATTATATCGTCAAGCCCGAGCTGACCCCCTACTGGTTCCGCTCTACGCAATAGAGATCCTCCCAAACGAGAATCCAGAACTCTGGAGAAGGTTTCTTCTTCTGAGCTCAACAGATATTCTACGTGCATACAGAGAATCTGTTGAGTTGAACGGGACCTAT
>JAPUKB010000053.1 GCA_027295865.1 Nitrososphaerota archaeon | reverse complement strand
ATAATTGAAGGCGTACATATCTTAAGGGAAGCGGTATCTTTCGCTAATGATAATATTGAGACTATTTCTTCGCTAGCCTCTAACCACAGGGGACTAGATGCGATGTCTCTGATCAATTACTTCTCATCGCTGCAGCTGGATTTTGATCAAAACATGGAGAATTCGATTAAATATGAACTGTCTCAGATTCTTGAGGATGAGTATGAAGTGAACTTCCTAGATAGAAGGTTGATGGGTGAGAATTCTAGATGATAATCGGATTAGTCTTAGGAATCAAACCTCTCTTGAAACCGCTCTCATAGAGAAACTCCAGAGCCTTTCTGCCCCGCTCCCCCATGTTCATGGTTAGATCATTGACATACATGAGAACAAATTTCTTTACCAAATTCTTCTTTTCTCCTCGCGCGTAGGTCATAGCATATTCTAGGGCTTCATCCATATTCTCGTGGCCTATCCTAAGGGATTGGCGGAAAACCTCATTAAAAGCCTGAGCAAAATCCTTTCCCAAATCCATTCTAGACGCGTCAAGGCCTAGTGGTAGTGGCAACCCTTCAGTTTGATCTTCCCACCATTTCCCTAAATCAAAGGATTTTGTCAGACCACGACTCTGGTATGTCAATTGTCCCTCATGGATCAAAACTCCTCCATCAACCGTTCCTTGCTTGACCATCTCGGGGATGGACAAGAAATTTGCCTCGACTGTTTCGACACCCTTGATCGCCATCTTCAGTAGAAGTGCAGCTGTAGTGTACTTTCCTGGTACCGCTACAACACCCCCTCTGAGCTCATCAAGGCTTTTCCTTGATCGGGTCACTAGAATGGGACCATAGTTAAGACCCATACTCGCTCCGCTGCTAAGGATGAAATACTTGTCTTTCAAGTAGGCGTAGGCATGTGCTGAGATTGCAGTGATCTCGAGATCGCCTACAAGTGCTCGTTTATTCAGACTCTCTATATCCTCGATCACATGTCCGTATGAATAATTGTCCATCATCTTCACCCTCCCTGATGAGAGTCCGTAGAACATGAAAGCGTCATCAGGGTCTGGTGTATGACCTATCCTAATGGAAGGCATATGGGTTTTCCACCTCTCGATACCATTTCCCTTATATGAAGGTTAAAATGGGCAATCATTGCTGTTACACACTAGACATGGTAAGGATCGTATGGTTGGAGAACCGATGCCACCTAAAGTCAAGTTAAGGAACCATTTCAACCACCCAACAGCCAATGCTGTGGCTGCTGCGAAGACCTGCTATTCTGACTCGATTATTAGGATCAATGATTTAACAACCGAGGAGATCACGCGGATAGGAAAGACGACCTACGAAGCAGGCCATCATACTGTCTATCAACACCAGATGTTTGAGTTTGAACTGAGTAACGTGTCACGGGCTTTTACGCATGATTTCCTGCACAACCATCCCTTCTATAACTCGTCACAAAATAGTCAGAGGTATGTACGGATTAGTACGGCTAAAGCAACCATTCCCCCAATAAAGGATAGAAAGGCACTTCGAGCTTTCAAAAGCGCGATACGTGATTCCTTTGATACCTATAACGGCCTTGCTAAGATCCTAACTGAAGATCTTACCGAGTTATACGGCAAACAGCGGTCATCAACAATCGTTCCAGGAAGAAAAGCCACCCGAGAGATCAAGGAAAAAGCTATGGAAGCAGCTCGATATGCACTATCAATCGCTTCTCATACTCATCTTCTGCACACGATCGATGGTGTAACACTTTGGCGCTATTACCGAATGAAGAATATCTCATGGGAAGCGAATTTAGTCGTAAGCAAGATGATTGATCGAGTCAAGGCTATCGATCCCTCCTTTGTTGCCTTTCCTGAAGAGGAAGGAGCTTATCCGCGATCATTCCTGCCGGAGGTCGTCATTAGAGAGGGTGCCAGTCTGGATCCGGATAGATTCCGAAAGGATTTCGACTCGAGGCTGGGCGGAAGGAGATCGCTTCTCATAACTCAGACAATGGACGCTGAAAGAGTGATCGCAGATTCAGTAAGGCACATCCTAGGTATTAATTCCAGTTCTATGTCTGACATCGATGCAATAGATGCGGTTCTGAACCCGGCGAAGAACCGCTACCTCGTGGATAGTATTAATCTATCCTTGATTTCTCCTCTTTCACGGGCTCTCTCTCATGTCCAGTATACCTTCCTGAAGAGGTTGAGTCATACAGCTGACTCTCAGGATCAACGGCACCGAACAATTCCTGGGTCTAGGTCTCCAACATATTTTCAAGACTCGGTAGAGCCAGATTATGTAATGCCAGAACTAATCCGAAGGAGTTCTAGAGCTCCAGAAATTTTTACTGAACTGATGCAGCGGATCTGGGGCATTAAGAATGACCTCTTGAGTGATGGAATGTCTCCTGAATACGCATCGTATATTCTGCCCAACGCCCTCGCAGTTCGATTCGAGGAAACTGGGTCCATTCTAAACCTGTGGTATAAGTTCACGAACCGTTCTTGTCTTCGCGCGGAGGAGGAAATTTGGCAAGTAACCATGGAGGAGATCTCCCAGATAAAAGAAATTCATCCATCTCTTGGAGCTTATCTTGGCCCCCCCTGTTATGTGAGGAAGATGGCATATCTCAACGAAAGTGTTTCTGAGGACGTAGGCAAGACAAGATATTGTAATCAAGGCAAGCTCTACTGCCGACAACCGGTCTGGAACATTTATCCAAACGTGAGCATTGAGAATGTGCTCAAAGTATGAATTGCGTTCTAGGAGTTGAAGTGGATTGGAAGAATTCCTCACGGAGTTTGCAAGAGGGCCCCCATTCCAAAATACCTTGAGCTTATGGTCAATTCTATCTCGTGGCAAAGGCTGGAACTGGCGAGATGTTATTTCATATAGAGAATTCGTCGATTTTTTAGAGAGGTCGCAAATTAAGTTGCTGAAAGCACCCTATGGACACCCTCTCACGAGATCCCTTGGAGATCAAGTCCTTACATATACGGTCAAGATCGATAAAAATTTGATCGATTTGCTACGGGGTTACTTTTCAGATTAGTCAATCGGATTCTTAGAGAGGTGTCCTCAACCAAAAAGAGTCTGGTCTCGCCGATCCTTTCCGTATGCCTCGCGTGAGGTGATAAGGCGCCCAACCTCCTTGACATCTGAAAGGAAGAACGGTTTCAGCAGCGGATTCCTCAGTGCACCAGCAGGGTGAAACGTCGGGACAATAATTCTACCTGACAGTCTAAAAATTCGTCCTCTATGGCTCGAAATACCCCGTTTGCCGAGGACCCTCATAAGTGCGGTAGCGCCGAGGGTACAAACAATTACAGGATCGACAAATTCGATCTGTGCCACCAGAAAATCGTGGCAGGCATCTATCTCATCCTCCATTGGTTGCCGATTGTCAGGAGGTCGGCACTTGACCAAATTGGTTATGTAGACGTCTTCCCGTCTGATGTCGGCCTCTTTCATGGCTTGATCTAATAGTCTCCCAGCACGACCAACAAACGGCCTTCCAGTCGCATCCTCCTCGGACCCTGGTCCCTCGCCGACAAACATCAATTCAGCTTTTTCGGGACCTTCCCCTGGCACTACATTTTTCCTTGTAGCAGAGAGCCTGCAACGCGTGCACGTACTCGTATTTATCTCCAGTCCGCGAAGTGAATTGAACCTTACTTCATTTCCCACCACTGTTCTCAAGCGAATCTTTGATAAAAGAGGATGGATGGAGGAGTATCATCGTGGATCCAAGAGGACTGGATATTTTTCCTCAGGAACTTATTACCGCCAAAGGTGTATTCCTGCTTGACATTGAAGGAGTAATCTGCGATAACATAGACGAAGGGAATGTTCTAGAGCGTGTCCCCGACTTCATACGATATCTTAAGGCCCATGGCAAGAAAGTGGCCATCATCTCGAACATTTCACGAAAACCGAGGAATGTCGTTTATCGGCAGCTAGTTAGAATGGGTTTGCCTCTAGAGGAGGAAGAAGTATTCACTTCTGGCTCGGCGACCGCGTTGTACATCAAATCCAATTTTCCTGGCCAAAAGTGCTTTGTAATCAGCGAATGGGGATTGAGACACGATATCGCCGAAGCTGGTGTTGAGCTTTCAGAAGAGGGAGACGTGGGTGTTGTCGCGGTCGGAGCTAATCGTAAGCTCACCTATTCGGAGCTAAACCATGCGATGCGACTGGTAATCGAAGGGGCCGAGCTTGTTTGTTCTGGAACGACTCTGAATTTCAAGGGAAGTTTTCACGGAGACCACGGTTTATTCATGGGAGAGGCCGCCATCTCAGAAGCCTTAAGGCAAGCCACCTCTCATCCCATAACCTATATCGGTAAGCCCCACCCGATGATATTCAAGCAAGTCCTAATGTCCCTTGGCTCCGATCCAGTTGATTCACTAATGATTGGAGATACGTTGAGCTCCGATATAGCCGGGGCGAATAGATCGGGTATCGACAGCATCCTTGTCTCCCGGGGAGAAAAGGTAGAACTCGATCTGATTAAGGAGGATCAGAAGCCAAAGCTTGTAGTGCGTGATATTGCAGAGCTATATTCATTCCTTCCCTCTTAGAGGGGTTTCTCCGTCCCAAACCATGTTTTGTTTGCTTGAGCAAATAATCCTATCCCCACTGCCAGTAGAGCGACTGATACAGTGACTACTAGAGCAAATGGTAGTTGAGCGGTGGTGCCCACCAGGAAAGATACTGGTGCCAGGAGGAGAATTATGACGCTGGAGCTGTTCACCACCAAGCTACTTTCCGTCGAAGGAATTTTGAATTGTAGGGTTAGCACGATAGAGAGGACGGCAAGCAAGACGGAATAAATCAGTGGGAATCTTGCTGTAAGGAATAATCCTAAGAAGGCTGGGAGAGTTGCGGATCCCCCTAATGAGACCCAAGCTGCGACACCGGAGGTCAGAAAAGTAATCCCCGCAAGCCACTGCATTCGTCTGGCGTTGATTTCGAGTTTCTTCTCTCTCAAGGACAATGGATTCGAATAAATCTCGACCAGTGTACCTACACTTATAGCTAATATGGAAATCATGAAGATAATAGGATCCCTTGTAATTGAGAGGTAAATATCCGTGTTATAGCCAGAAGCTATTGAGCTTGCAAAGAGGAGATATCCCCCCGTGATGATCAAGGGGAGAAGAAATAGAATGAACGACACGTCCTCGGCGAGTTCAGATTTCATTCATCTAGGCACCCATATTAGGGTGTTTAACCTTTCTACATTAAGGCCTTCCTTGCAAACGTAAGGTAAGCAGTGTGACCTATCATTCTCATGGATGGCCTACTCATTCCCTCCCTTATCTCCATCTTTCTATACATTATTTCCATTGTCTCCACATTAACAAAGCCGTATTTTATCAATTCCACCGTGACTTTCTCCACCTGGTTTATTGTGGGGGAAATCGATACAAGATTTCCTCCTCCTCTCAACGCGGCCTTCATTGATCCTACTAGGGACCACGGGTCACCTACGTCGATGAAAGAAATATCGGCCTCTTTCTGATCTAATCCATTCGCCGCATCTCGGTGGACTAGTGTGACGTACTCAGACATACCCGAGCGTTCTATGTTTTTTCTTGCCGGAGCAAGAAACTCCTCCCTCTTTTCATACGAATAGACATGACCGTCAGGGCGAACAAGATTGGCGGCAAAACACGTGAGTGTACCACTTCCAGTACCTGCCTCAACGACAATCTTCCCCGGTGATAAGCTTGTCCAAGCAGCTATAGCCCCAAGGTCCTTGGGATAGACTATCTGGGTCGGCCGGGAGGCTTTCATGAGATAGTCGCTTATTGTGGGCTGCAAAATAACGAATTCATCCCCAGTACTCGAAACTATCCGACTGCCGTACTCGTGACCCAATATTTGGTCGGTATCGAGATATCCAGCATGCGTATGGATCTTAGTGTTCTGTTGAAGCTTGACAAGCCAGGTTTTCCTTGGTTTTAGGTAGATTAGGATGTAGTCACCCTCCCTCGCGATATTGCTACTCATCTTCTAGGGTCTCTGAATAATGAATCCCGAAAGGTTCTCTTCATAAAGGAATGCTTACGGTGAGCATGGACTCATGCCCTCCACCAGTCGAATGATACGAACTCTACTTTATGCCCTTCTACCAGCATAGCTATTGCAAACTGCTTTCTGACAGTAGTGGCCAACCTCCCCGATAACACTATACTCGTGGCTGTTAGTTTCTCTTTTGGCTCCATCACCTGGACCAGGTATGGAGCATGATCAATTCCAGGCCCATGCTCATAGACTGCGAAGTCGCACCCGAACTTGATCCCCGGTGTGACGACAAATCCGGAGTTCCGCAACTCATCATATACCATATACTTCTCTTGAAACTTAACGTACTCAGATTCACATTTTTCACGGATCCTTTTCGTTGAAATCCTACGACCCGTTCCTGCATCAAATATTCTGAGCCGTTCTTTATTCACGAGGTAGTAGCCCTCAATCAAGTCGAGGATCAACGGCGCGTCGAAGTCTGCTCCTTTTGGCTTTGGAACTCCAAGGGGCTTTCCGAAAAAGCCATCTTGAAATAGCGCTCTTGACGCATCCAGATCCCAGATCACTATTCGATTCTCTACCAGTTTCCCTTTAAACACCTGGCGGGTCAACTAGAGACCCAGCGCTACGATTGTGATAGAGTCAGAAGCTCGTAGGCATCTATCCGCCATCTCCTCTACTCTTTCAGCTATGTCCTTCAGGATGACTGCGTCTTTTAGCGATTTAACTTGCTTGAAGACGAGGGGAACAAGGGTTCTGAACTTGTCATCGGTCTCTTTTTCAATCTGTTGAATCTTGTTTGCGATCTCTAAAGATGTAGCAGGATTCACCGAGAGAGCCCTTACCATTTCATTCAGCCGATGAACCAACTCGACGGCCATGTTGAGCAATTCTCCGAACTCCTTGCTTACCTTTCCTTTCTTCAAAACTTCTGATTTTAGAATCGAGAATCGGAATGCGATCCCACTACAATAACCCGCAATTTCCTCAATGTCGTAAGCAGTCCGCAGTAGGTCCTCTCGGTTCATGAGCATCGTTCCCAGTTCGGCCAGCTCTCTGGTTAGTGCACGTCGATAGGTCTCCACATCATCCTCCGCTTTTCTAATCTTTGACATCGACGTCTGTATGTCTTTTGATTTCCCTGCCATGACGGCAATGTACAGGATGTTAAGCTCACGAGCCGAGTCGAGAACTCGTCTCACCTCATCTAAAAGAACAGCCAGCGTTTTTCGTCTAGCTTGAGCCTCTGATTCACCTGAGAACATGTATCTTACGTACAGGAGAGAAATAAATAAACATAAGCCCTTTCGAGTGTCCCATTCAGGACTTTATTCTCTTCAATTGAGAAAGGTAGAGCTCCGATATCTGGAAAGTAGTAGTCGCGTCTTCAGGTCTCTTATCATGCCGTTGTTTACCCACAAATTTTGGGAATCTGATGGCAAATCCCATCCCCTTTCGAATTGAGTTAAGATTCGACGTATGAATTGGACTGAGGGTGATCTCTGAGCCAACCACCTCGAGGACTACCTTTGGCTCAAACCAGACGTCGACTTGCATTCTCGATCTTACTCTCGGATGTTTCCTCGCAATCCTTATGCCTTCCAGGCTCTCATAGAGGCTACTCAATTGGTCATCACTGAACCCTGTCCCGACCTTAGTAATGCTCTCAAATGTGTCTTTTTCATGATCGTACACCGCCAATAGGAACGATCCATACCATCCGGCCCTCCTTCCCTTACCATGGATAGCACCGACCACAACCAGATCCAATGTGTCTGATAGCTCATCGCGGTACTCTTTTTTCAACTTAATCCAAAGAAACTCTCTTGCACCCGCCCGATAGCTCCCTCTCAGATCTTTTATCACCAAGCCTTCAGATCCTGCCGATATAGCCCGGTCTAGAAAGTCCTCAATCTCTCCTGGACTGTCACTCACAATCTGATCGACCAATTTGAGCCGTTGTTGGTTTTCTCGTACTTCAGCTTGTAGCGTCTTCCGCCGCTGTAGATATGGCAGAGCCATCAGATTCCTCCCCTCGAGATACAGCATGTCAAAAAGGAAAACGCAGGTAGGATACTGTTCAACTGCCTCAGTTACTCCATACTTTCTTCTTCGATGCATTAGTTCTTGAAACGGAAGCAGCTTTCCGGTTTCTCTATCTATCGCTACAGCTTCGCCTTCGACAATTGCTTTTTTTGACCTTAGTCCGTGTCTACAGACCCTTACCACATCCGGGAAATGATTTGTTACGTTCTCCAATCTTCGTGAAAAGATTCTTAGTCCCCCAGGCTGAATGTGGATCTGAAGCCTCTCCCCGTCTAGCTTATACTCAGCGGCGACTCTTTCCCCAATTTTGTCAAGTGCCTCAGTAGCTGAGGCCAACCTTTCTGCCAACATGGGTCGAATTGGAGTACCCACTTTTGCCCTGAATTTCCTCAATCCCTTAAGTCCATGCTCAGCGACAACTCTGGCTACTAGTCCTAGATCACTAGAAAGATTGTAGGCTACCTCCAACCTCTTCCTGAATGCCGTATCCCCTAGATAGGCAGCAGAGAGGGCGTCGAGGAGTGTGTAGTCGGCGATACCGAGCCGTAGTTTTCCGGTGATCGTCCTAATTAGATACTTTGCTTCATTTGGTTCTGCATAACTTAATAGCGACGTCATCCTCCTGAGCTTGAAAGCACCCGCGCCTACTCCTGAACTCCTCGCCATTGTGTCGAGGGTTTCATAAACTCCATCCACTGTCAACTCTTTTGAAATTAGAGGGTATTGCGCTTTCATATTCAACGCGCGAAAAGCTGCAGTTCCCAAGTCTCCGCTTCTCCGATACTCCTCTTGGATCTCCTTAGATGATAGCAAAGATGTCTCTAGAATGGCCTTCATGGCGAATTTGTCGGCTATGCCTATTTCAATTCCGTAAAAGTCAGGGTAGAGTTTCCCTTGTGTCAAGTACACTACTCTTGCTAAAAGTCCCAGCGGAGTAATTTTGAAAAGGTCTGAGAGGATCTCCGTAAGTTCCAGTCTTTTTGAAGTGTGCTCCATCCTCTCATAGGCGTCCGCAAGTACAGAGTACTTCACGATCCATCTCCCTTACGCTCTGCCACTGATAATCTGATCGGATAAGCTTTATCTTGAACCGTTATCTCAGCCCTCGCAATGGGTGGCCAGAAGAAACGTCCTCTAGCCCGAGATGATAAGTCTCAGGCAAGTCGAGGCGATAAGGAGGAGACCAAGAGGACTGCTATGCGTATACAGCCTAAGGCGTTGCTCCTCCCGAAATTTGATGATCCAGAAGTATCCAAAGTCTTCAAAGGGATGAAAGCAATCACATTATACCGGACTGCTCGAGCATTTGGAGTAAACGCATCCATCGCAGCATATCTGTTGAAAACCCTGGAATCAAAGGCCATTATCAAAAAACGCGGTGGGTTCTCCGGTCACTATATTTGGAGTATGGTCTGAGAACCATCTGAGAGTTTATCTTAAAAGGATTTAGTAGCTAACATCAGAAACTTAGAGATATTGGGGAATATTAGAATTGGGACACCGAACACATCATGCACCGAGGCACGGTTCGCTTGCATTCAGACCGAGGGCTAGACATGGGTCACATCTAGCCAGGATCAGAACGTGGCCAAGAATAAAATCCGATAGGCCTACGCTCCTGGGCAGCCTCGGTTTCAAATCTGGATCTATACACGTTATTACCGCTGACGACCGTGAGAAAACTCCGAACTTTGGAAAACCTGTCTATAACTCTTCTACGGTTATCGCGCTAGTCCCACCAGTTCTTGTGGGAATTAGGAGTTATGTTAAGGGTGACACGGGATTGCAAGCTCAATTCGATCTCTACGCAAAAGAGGTTCCAAAGGTACTAAGACGGAAGATGCGCATTTCATCCGAAGACCAGGGAAACAGGTTGAAGAAAATGGAAGCAGTCCTCGAACGCTCGTTCTCTATCGCCGCATTAATTTCGGTCAGCCCAAGTGATGTTGGGTTGCCCCAAAAGAAACCCTTCGTATTCGAAGTTGGTGTCGGTGGCGGGAGCTTAATGGCGCAATTTGAATATTTACGGGAAAGACTCGGAAAGGAGATTGCGTTAGATGAAATCTTTGAAGCGGGGATGTATTTGGATACTGTGGGTGTGACTAAAGGTCACGGGTTTGTTGGTCCCGTAGGAAGGATGGGAATAAAACGGAAACAACACAAATCTCGGAAATCAGTTCGTGAGGTAGGCTCTCTAAATGCCTGGAATCCGACGACCATCATGTATACCGTTCCTAGGGCAGGTCAGATGGGGTTCCACCAGAGAGTGGACCGAAACAAGAGGGTATTGGTGCTGGGGAATGGTGAGGACCAGACAGTTTCCCCTTCAGGCGGGTTCGATCATTTTGGACCGATTCGTGGACACTATCTAATTTTGCGGGGGTCTGTTCCTGGGCCTGCTCGTAGGCCTGTCACGCTTCGATATCCAACACGCCCGCCGAGGGCTAAGGCGGAGCCACCTAAAATCCTGCAAATCGGGGATCGGACGATTGAATAGTATGAAAGCCCCTGTCTATGATCTTGATGGAAATGAGAAGGAGACCATAGATATTCCCCCCGTTTTCAGAGAGGCCTATAAACCGTTCCTCATTCACAAGGCCGTAATCGCGATTCAATCCCATCAATTTAGTACTCAGGGACGAGATCCGTTTGCTGGCGAGAGGACTACAGCCGAATCATGGAACACCGGTAGAGGAGTCTCGAGGATATCAAGGGTTCGAGGCAGAAGGGGCGGAAGGTCGGGGATGGCGGCCGGAGTGGCATCGGTTGTAAAGGGAAGACTTCCGCACCCACCGAAGAGTGAGAAAGAGGTGAGTAAACATCTCAATCGTAGGGAACGAAGGGTTGCCTTGCTTTCCTCTATCTCCGCTAGCATGAAGAGAGAGATTGTTTCTCGGCGTGGACACCAGTTGCCTGAAGGGACCCCTCTCCCGATCGTGTTAAGTGATGATATAGAGAGTTTGGGACGAACTAAGGATCTTAAACTCACTTTGAACACACTAGGCCTCGGAGAGGAGTTGGCCAGAGTCTCCAAGGCGAAGCGCCCCTCGGGAAAGCCGGCGCTTCGAGGGAGAAGGGCAAAGACGAAAAGGGGGCCTTTGATTATCGTTTCGGAGGACTCTGGTATCTTCAAAGCGGCCGGGAAGCTAACTGGTGTGGATTGCGTACTTGCCTCCAACCTATCTCCAATTCACCTGGCTCCAGGCGGTCATCCCGGAAGATTGGTGCTCTGGTCCAAGAGTGCTCTGAATTCTCTTCCTCGCGTACTCTATAGCATGGTTGATCGATTTGCGTCCTGACGTCGCCTCCAAAATAATCCTAAGGCCGTACGTCACCGAAAAGACCTTTGATAGCATAGAGCGAGACAACATGCTCTGCTTCCTTGTAAGCGACAAAGCAAATAAGAATGCAATTAAACATGCGATACACACGCTCTATGCTGTTAATGCTCTATCTGTCAAAACGGCTAGGACGATTCAAGGCAAGAAGGCATATGTTAGACTTGTCCCAGAAGATTCTGCGTCAGATCTCGCATCCAAGCTCGGAGTGCTTTAGGACTTGGGTAAGAGAATCCTAGTTCAGAGAAGAGGAAAGGGAGGAAGCCAATACCGTGCACGCACCAAAGGGAAAATCGCTCCTGCGAAATACCCGTTCATCCGAAGCAATGAGACGAGGGTCGGAATTGTGGCAGACATAATGCATGAGAGAGGCAGAGGTGCGCCTCTTGCCAAAGTGAAGCTGCTTGAACGTATATTTTTTGTTCCAGCTGTCAGTGGTATTATCAAGGGAAGGGAAGTTTCCATTGGACCGGCATCTCCAGTCATCCAAGGGAATGTCCTACCACTCGACAACATACAGGAAGGAAGTACTATCTGCAATATAGAATTGACTTTTGGTGACGGCGGAAAAATAGCGAAGGCACCAGGAACCTCAGCCTTGCTTTTCTCCAAGACTCCCAAAGGATCGATTGTGAGGTTAAGATCTGGAAAGAGCATCCTATTGAAGGGGAACTGCAGAGCTACTCTTGGATCTATATCTGGGGGTGGGAGGGGAGAAAAACCATTCCTCCGTGCCGGTCCCAAAACCTATCTAATGCGGGCCAGAGGACAACTCTATCCCAGAGTCCGCGGCGTCGCCATGACAAGTGTGTATCATCCATTTGGAGGTGGGAGACATCAGTCCCCCCACAAGCCGACCACCACTTCGCGAGATGCCCCACCAGGAAGAAAAGTTGGCCACATAGCTGCTCGACAAACTGGTCGTGGGCGAAGAAAGAGAATATCAAGAACCTACATCGAGAAATAAGAAAATGCCAAAAGAATTCAAGTATCGAGGTTATTCGATAGAACAGCTCCAAGGCATGTCGCTGGAATCATTCTTCGCTCTCTTACCTTCCAGACAACGAAGATCTCTAAATCGAGGTGTTTCGGAAGAAAAGAGGAAGTTACTTGAGAGTGTTAGGAAGGCCCGCGAGAAAGTAACAGACAAACCGATTCGGACTCATGCGAGAGATATGATAATTCTTCCGTACATGCTCGGGCTCACAATCCATGTCCATAGAGGCAAGGAATTCCAGCCACTTGAGATCAAGCCTGAGATGATTGGTCACTACCTCGGTGAATTCGTAATCACCAACAAGAGGGTTTCTCACGGCACCCCTGGAATTGGTGCATCCAGATCTAGTCTGTACGTCCCTCTAAAGTGACTTGAATGGTTCTAAATAAACAGAAAAAGCTTATATCGATTCCCGCAGGGTTGGATTCAGTGGATTAGCGGTTTCTGTGATATCGAAGTGAGAAAAGGCGTTGCCGACATTCAAATACAGTTACGATCGTTTCGATCCATTAACACATGTGAGAGCTAGCGGAAGGGAAGTAAATGTGAGTCCGAAAGCAACACGCGAGGTTTGTAAAGCCATCAAGGGGTGGTCACTTCCGCGGGCCAAGAACTATCTTCAGGATGTAATGGCACTCAAAGCTGTTGTACACTTCCGCAGATATAATAAAGAGGTAGGTCATGCTCGATCGTCTGAAAAATTCCATGCGGGAAGGTATCCCGTGAAGGCAGCCAAAGAGGTCCTTACTGTCTTGGAGGCCGTGGAGTCAAATGCAGAGTTTAAGGGATTGGACGCAGAACGGATGAGGATCATTCACGCGGCCAGTCACCGAGGCAGGAAGGTGCAGGGTTTTACTCCACGTGCATTTGGAAGAGCGTCGCCGAGTAATAATACTCTCACGCACATCGAACTGGTCGCTGGGGAGGTATAATTGTCGTCAATCCGAAGTATTGTGAAGAATTTTGCGAGGAACGCAGAACTTGATGAGTTTCTAAAGGAGAAGGTATCGGATGCAGGATATGGGGGGGTAGACATAGTAAAGACCCCGCTTGGAAGCAGTCTAACAGTCTATGTTACTAGACCTGGCCTGGTTATCGGCCGACGTGGTGTAGGAATAAAGAGTCTTACAGAAGAGGTCGAGAAGCGCTTCAATCTAACCAACCTCCAAATCTCTGTCCTTGAAGTTGAATTTCCTGAACTCCACCCCCTTATAATGGCAAACAGACTTGCTCAGACGGTTGCGAGAGGGACACCTTTCCGTAGATCGGCAAACTGGACAGTGAATATGATAATGAATGCGGGGGCGATGGGAGTTGAAATAGAGGTCTCGGGTAAGTTGAGAAGTGACCGGGCCCATCAGGAAAAGTATCGTAGGGGCGTCGTCCCCAAAAGTGGGGACACGGCCAGAAGGGTAGTTCGCAAAGCCACCCTAGAAGTTCTTCTAAAAAGTGGACTCTTCGGCATCAAGGTTAGTATAGCGGTTCCTGAAAATGAGAAGCCAGAAGTTGAGATGCTTGAGCCCCCGAAAGAGGAGTCAAAGGCAGCCCCTAATATTCAAGATGGTTCTTTAAGTGTCCAGAGTGATTCTCGGGTAGAGCAAATTGCCAAAACTCAATCTTGAGGAGATGCGAAAACTCGATCTTCCTCTCTTAGAAGAGCGAGTAATCCAGATGAAAGTCGATCTAGCCCGACTAAAGGCGACAGCTGAACGTGGTTCAGTTAAGAAGATAGAGGGAAAAGTGAGACCTGCTCGGAGGAATGTTGCCCGCTTGCTCACGTTGATTAATCAAATGAAAGGAGCCAGAAATTCATGAAGATTAATGCTGAGAACATTCTATTCCATGAGTGTGTTGGTCTCACTACCAGAATAGTAGACTCCTCGGAGAAATCCATGGAGGGGATTGAAGGGAAAATATTGGATGAAACGAAAAACACTTTCCATATTCAATTGTCTCGTCATAAAAGAATAGTGGTTCCAAAATCTATTGCGACCTTTCATTTTTACCTCGGGTCAAAGGTGGCAGTGGAGGGATACAAACTCGTGGGAAATTCGGGTTATCGAATCTCGAAGTTAAGATGATCCAAGTATGCGAAATGTCGGAATCGATCTAAAACCTCCAACCAAGACTTGTGACGACATGCACTGTCCATTCCATGGAGTTCTGGGGGTTCGGGGAAGAGTTTTCCAGGGAACTGCTGTGAGTGTTGCTGCACCGAAGACTGCCGTAGTCCAAAGAGAATATCTCCACTATATCGACAAATACATGCGCTATGAAAAGAGACGGAGGAGGATAAGAGCTCACCTTCCTCCATGCCTCGAGGTAACGGTGGGGGACCAAGTCACGGTCGGTGAATGCAGACCACTGACCAAGACTGTCTCATTTGTAGTTCTTGAGAGAGTGCCTAGCTAGTTGTCGACCAAGTCGCGAGCGGTTTCAGCAAAGGGAATAGGAGAATTCAAACTTCACATCACAAGATCAATTCCCGTTAGCGCCGTTATAACATGTGCCGATAATACAGGTGCCAGGACGTTGAAGGTCATCCAGGTGTTAAGATACAAGGGAAGATTTAGCCGAATCCCAGCGGCATCTATAGGAGATCATATCACTATTGTGGTGAAAAAGGGGCCGCCGGAATTGCGGAACCAGACATTCGGCGCAGTGGTGGTTAGACAAAAGTATGCCGTCCGACGGATGAATGGGGTCAGAATAACATTTGAGGATAACGCCGCAGTATTGATGACACCAGAGGGAGAGCTCAAGGGCACAGGTATCAAGGGCCCAGTTGCATCTGAGGCTGCGGAAAAATGGCCTAGAATTGCGAACGTTGCGAATATGATCGTTTAGTGAGAATAAATGGTCAAGAAAGCAAAGATAATCAAGGCGTACTTCAATGCGCCAATCCACCGTCGTTCTAAGAGGCTTTCCGCGGCGCTTTCGGACTCTCTCAGGGAGAAATATGGAATTACGGGTGTCAGGATCCGGAAGGATGATGTCGTAAAAATAATGAGCGGCGAATACAAAGATGTCGAGGGGAAGGTCACACATATTCACATGTCTGATGGAGGAATTTCTGTTGAAGGTGTTACCAAGGAGAAATTAACTGGAGGTACGACTCCAGTGAAGATTCACGCCTCAAACGTACTCATTACCTCATTGGAGCTCCGCGACAAATATAGACGGGATAAAGTAACGCGCCAGCAGGGGGGGACCTAGGATGGCGAGAAAGGGAGGTCGTGGTCGATTAAAGCGCGCCGCATCCCCCACGGTATGGAAGATTCAGAGAAAAGGCGGGCGTTTTGTCCCGAAGCCTTCACCTGGGCCCCATGGTAAGAGGCAAGGGATGCCTCTTCTGATGATAATAAGAGATGTCTTGAAGATTGCAAAGAATTCCAAAGAGGCCGAGAGTATCGTAAAATCAGGGGGGATCCTGGTTGACGGGCGGATACGAGAAGATCCCAGACTGCCTGTTGGCTTGATGGATGTCCTCGAGATACCTGCGATAGAGAAGTCCTATCGTATGGTGCCGTCAAAAACTAGCCCTCTTACCCTCTTAGGGATTCCGAATGACGAGAAGGCCAAGAAACTTTGCGAAGTAAAGTCAAAGAAGTCCGAAAAAGGAGGTAAGTTCCAATGCGGATTCCACGATGGAAGATCGATATTGATCGGCGGCGAAGTAAATCTCAAAGTCGGTGACTCTTGTTTAATAGAAATCCCTTCGCAGAACATCGTAAGGAACTTCGGATTGAAAATTGATTCACTGATAATAATAACTGGTGGGCAGAGCCGAGGGAAGATAGGCAAGGTCGTTCAAATGAAACCCGGCTCTATTTCTCGCGTCGCCATGGCTACTATTTCTGTCGCTGGGGTAAATATAGACGTTCCACT
>JAPUKB010000052.1 GCA_027295865.1 Nitrososphaerota archaeon | reverse complement strand
CAGGCACGTGTTCGACCCGACTGAGGTTAGGCAATCAGGGTTGACCTACCGAGGCGTGGGAAGAGGCATTCTCAAGGCAGCGCTTGAACGAGCTGCTCCATTGCTACCTTAAACAGAGATACATAGATTTACTCACAGCTCGTCCTGCTTTATTATGAAAATTCATACTGAGGAGATTCACGTCCAAACGGGTCACGGCGTTGCTCTCGCTGACATTACGCGCCAGGTTGAGGAAATTGCCACGAAAAGTAAGGTAAGACAAGGGACGTGCTTCGTTTATACTCCACATACAACAGCGGCCATCATAATCAACGAACATGAAGATGGGCTTATGAAGGATATAGTTTCGAAGGTCTCCTCAGATTTTCCCAAGGGGGGAGGATGGCACCATGATAAGATCGATAATAACGCTCATTCTCACCTCGCGTCGAGCTATATTGGCCCTTCTAGGTCAATCCCTTTAGTTAATGGAAGAATTCGCCTAGGAACTTGGCAAAGTATTTTTCTCCTGGAGCTCGATGGGCCACGAACCAGATCGGTGATCATCCAACTTATGGGAAATTCAGAATCAAAGTGAGGAATGCTAATCGTGGGCCTGGGGATACGCACTTAATTAATTAAGCAAAACTCGGGGCTCGAAGATTACAACAAACCCTTGAATCCTACATGAAAGGTTAGCCTCCCCGAGAGTGCGAGGAGAAGGTAAAATCCGCAACAGAACTAACTTCGATCATCTGCCGCAAGATGGCTGAAATAGAGATATATTGAGGCGTAACGAACTCATATCCATGAGTTATGCGCATCCAGAAGTTTTAGTAGAGACAGACTGGGTTTGGGAACATCGTAACGATCCAAAGACTAGGGTCATCGAGGTAGACTATGACCCTAAAGGAAATTATGAATTAGGACACATTCCGCGTGCCGGTCTCATTGACTGGAAGAAAGATATCAACGATCCAATACAGAGGGATATTCTGAGCGGTAATGATGCAACTGCATTACTAAGAAAGTTCGGGATCGATTACGATACCACAATCGTATTCTATGGCGACTTCAATAATTGGTTCGCGGCGTTTGCGTTCTGGGCCTTGAGTTACCATGGCGCGAGGAATATGAAGTTGATGAACGGGGGAAGAAAGAAATGGTTGGAAGAGGATAGGGAAGTAACCAAAGAAGTGCCAGCGTTCGATGAAGGAAACTTCACTGCATCTGCACCAGATGAAAGCATAAGAACTTACTTGGATGACGTGAAATCTGTGCTCGAAAACGAGAGTACCGTACTCGTTGATGTAAGGAGTCCTAAGGAATTTAGCGGAGAGATCTTGGCTCCCCCCGAATATCCTACTGAGCATGCTCAGAGGGGAGGCCATATACCCGGAGCTGCAAACATTCCATGGGGCAAAGCACTTAGAGAAGATGGAACCTTCAAAGCTGTAGAAGAATTAAAGGAACTCTATGGATCAAACGGAATAACGGCTGACAAAGATGTGATAACCTATTGTAGAATCGGAGAGAGATCCTCTCACACGTGGTTTGTACTAAAGTACTTGCTTGGATACCCAACAGTAAGAAACTATGACGCTTCATGGACAGAATGGGGTAACATGCTCCGTAATCCAATTGAAAAATAGATCCTGACATGCCAGAGCCTTCAGGGTTCGGATTAGGATCGCATGGTGCGGACGTTGCAACTTAGAGCACAACCGAGCCCTCTTATGTTGGACTAGATTATCGGAAGACAGCTAATGGAGTAAGATTTCCTAATCTATTATTATTGCAAGGTCATAGCAGCTTTAGAAATATTTCTCGAATTTCATTGTGCTTGATTGATTAGGTGGGAATTTTCAAATGGAACTTGATAATTGCCCCTTTCCCGATAATCTAGTGTACTACCCAGAAGATGGAGTATGGGTTGATGTTTCGAATGTAGAGGTAGCTGAGAATGGTGTTGTCATTGGGATAACCAGCATCATTGCTACATTGGCTGGAAAGTTGAGTTCAGTGAAATTCAAACTTCCCAATGAACAGGTGATGCGAGGGAGGAGCGTGGCGGTCATTGAAAGCCACAAATTTGTCGGGGCTGTGAGGACTCCCCTGACTGGCACTATTATTGAGTCCAATGCCGCATTAGTTGATGCCCCTCAACTAGCATCTACTGATCCATACGGACTGGGCTGGATCGCGAAGCTAAAGCCAACCAAATTTGAGGCCGAGCAACAATTTTTGCAGAGAATCGATAGCTGTGCAGTAGAATTTTCTTCTCTTAGAAAGAGATTGGGAGTACGCTGCTACAAGGAGTTCCCAGACCACGAGATGTACGAGATAGGAACTGAGTGTGCAGCTGTCCTAATACGACTTGATGAGTTGATGACTCGGATAGAAGTCGGAAAGGTAGTTCTAGTTGTATCCGATGATCCTACGGCCCAAATAGAGATGATTCGGTGGAGAGATCAAAGTGGGCAGATGCTGGCGGAAAACAGAAAAGAAGATGGGATATATCATTTCATCGTAAAAAAAGTTCATTAGATTAAGGACCTAATATTCCAATAATTGTTATATCCGGCCTAACAAACAATTATGGATTTATAGGTTTGTGCCCAGTTACGCTCTCTCATGTCTTGGAAAGGACGCTTCGTCTTCGCCGAAGATAGGATAGATAAGAACGTCTCTGAGAGTCCAGGGGTCTACCAGCTAGAAAAGGTATTGGAGGTTGTCTATATCGGAAGCACGGAAAGCCTTCAAACCAGGCTCAGAGAGCATCTCCACTCTGGGGATCAGTGCATTAAAGGTGCGGCCTTCTTCAGGTACTTGGAGACGAAGTTTCACGAAGAAACAAAGAACACTCTCCTCCAAGAATATCGCAGGAATAATCGTGGTAGATCGCCCGAATGCAACAAAGGGGGAGATGAGAAGTCAATCTTCATCTAGCTATTGGATGACAACTCTGCTATTCGAACCTGACTCTGAGACAAGAACTTCGTCTGCCCTCAAGGTTTTCCTAATGTCTGGTTAAGTTCATATGGTATGCTGAATATGCTAGAAAGAACTACCACTTGAGCTGTGGTTTATGCTCGCGAATTTTGTCCATCTTCATCATCAAGTCTGATCTTATCTCATCCAACGACTTGAACTTCCTCACAATTTTTCCATTTTCTATGATTGGTTTCAGTAAGGTGGTTTTCCCTTCTTGACCTCTTGTAGCTAGAGTGACAATATCTTCAAGTTTTTCAGTGTCCCTATAGACCTGTTTCTTCCCTGCAAGATCCCCCCTCTTTGCTCTTGGAATCATCTTACCATTGGAAAATACCTCAACTATCTCCAGTTTTTCTCAGTTCGAAGTCGAGGATTGCGCTTACTGTTTCTTAATGTCAGCAATTGTGCCATTCCGAATGTTAACTGATTCTTCATTCCATTCAGAGACGCGTATTAAGAACAACTTTGATTGGCTTCATAAGCTTCGCGGTCCTCGGGTTCTCCTTCAGATGAGATATGATTGCCTCCATACCGGTCCTTGAATGGAAGTAGCCCATTCCCCCGGGCTTTGACTCGTCTGGAGTACGATTTGCTATGTAGAATTCAAAGAGTACATCTGTAATCATGCCCACATCTTGGCGCTTCACCATTCTCAGATATATCTCGCCTGTATTCGGATCTTTGAGAGGTCGACCTTGATGCCTTCCATCCTCAGTACCCATCAACTTCAACTGATACATGTTGAAGGCCGTGCCCACCCATCCTATCGTCTTCGTCGCCGGTCTGAAGCATTGTCTCTCACATCCTGTTATGCCAATTGATTCCGACATCCTGCCCCACTTCACCTCCAACTCATCTAGAAGGAATGGCTCAAACTTCTCTGAATCGGTGTATGTTAACCTGCAAGTATCCCTTCCCACACACGCACCAGATAGAAGCCTTAGCGTCGAGTATGACCTCCCATTCCTTGAGCCGTATCCGAATCTCTTCATATCACCTTCAAACTTCTCCCTCATATCCTTCGGGATGTTGCTGAGGAGAAGATCTTGGTTAGGCGTCGTGAATAGAATTATCGGATAGTTGTCCATGAGGTAGCGAGTCATCTTCTTCAAGTTGCCATCTGGACCATCAATGATTCTCCCATTCTCGATGTACACACCGCAGGTGTATAACCCATTGAATTCCTGTTCAATCCAACCACGATGGAGGTTTCTATCACCATAGTCATGGTTCTGATCAGGTAAATCGAAATCGATCCCGCTCACATCCCTTACCTGTTGTTGGAACCATTCCATTCCCTGCTTCATCAAGACATACTTCATCCTCGCCCAGTACCTCCGCTGGCGATCTCCCCATTCCTGATGAATCTGAACTATGGCATCCAGTCCTTTCAGTAGTTCCTTCTCCCTGAAGATTCCAAGAGGTTCTCCCATTGCAGAGAACGTAGGCCTGCCGTTTTTCTCGCCTTGGCTGCCTCCAATGTAGACTTGGAACCTGTTTACCCTGCCATCCTCCTGCAATGGGGCGACGCCGATATCGTTCGTTCTAAGCTCCACGCAGTTATCTGGGACATATCGCCCCTTTTTCGGGTCATAATGTAGAGCGGAGAAGGCTATCTTGAACTTCCTATTGAGGAGGTTCTCGCCGTACTGAAACCTCTCATCTGGGTCTCTTAGATATGTCTGGTCTATCTGAAAGACCTGTATGTAGGCTGCAGTAGGGAGTCTAAAGTACTCACCGAACTTGCGTGCAAGGGAGTTGGCATTGTAGATCTTGGAGAAGTTTGAGAGAGGGCAACCCATTACATTCCTTGTGTTGTCGCCGCACCCGTTTATGCTAAAGAACCTAGACTTGGCTATCTCCCGTACTACATCGATGAGATTCTCCTGCCTGACCCAGTGGAATTGAATGTTTTGTCTAGTAGTTATTCTCAGCGAGGGCTTCCCTTCGGGGTTGGTCGTGAAGTGTTCTGAGAGATCATCTAGGATCGCCCACTGTTCAGGAGCAATGGGCCCTCCACCCGGGATGTTGATCCTAAGCATGTACATCCAGTCCTTCTCAGTTCCAGTCTTTGCCCTGTTGAACTCGAGGTAGACACCATAGGATTTTGCTAACGACTCAGCCTCATCAGAGAGAGAGCTTGAGATGTCTCGGAACTGATAAGGGAGGTTAATTGTGCTGTTTATATCCGGTGGGATTAAGGTAAGGCCTTTACTGGCTAGCTTTGCCTTCTCAGCACTTGAAAAGTCTTCAAACTTGGTCTTGAGGTTTGGATTTATCTCATCATCTGACACGTATTATTGCACCTCGGGAATATCGCTTCGTAAGGTGACCTTCGGATGATTCTAAGGATACTATTTCGATCAACCCACCTACCAATTAGGGCAGGCTCGTCCAACTTTGCGTCCCACTCAATTCTTAAGATAGAAATTCTATCGTTAAGGCCCCCTATAAGCTAAGACTAAGTGTTAAGTGATTCTTCCACGCAGAGCCTTTTGCTTGAGTGAGCCGGGCGATAATTAATTAAGCAACTCCTTCATGATTTCGAACCTCCAACAACTCTTTGAATAGCCTGAGAAACGTTTCAGCAACTCTAACGGCGTTATTTCTATCAAGGTATGCTGCAACTGGCTGAATGTCATATTCTGTCTCGAAGAGAGCACGGATCTTTCCCTTCATATCTTTGAAATCCAGATATTTGATCACCTCATTCCCATGAAGTTCTACGTAGTTGGAATCCTGATAGAGGATAGGACAGCCCGAACCTAAAGCGAGAGCGACCGTACTTGAGAGCACTGCCTTGTATCTGAGAGATGATTCCCTGTGAATTAGAAACACGTCAGAAGCGTGCAGATATGTGTACAATTCATCAGTGTTAACCGCACTCTCTCTGAGATCAACAAAGTCGTACCCCTTGATTGTGTCTGCGACTATCTCATTATCGGCTCCTGGATAGGCGAGAATCACATACCTTAGGGATTGTTCTCTGGTTAGCTCCTCCAGAATAGGAAGGACTTCGATGAGTTCTTTATTTCTAAAGCCAAAGGAGAATACTATCTTTTTGTTCAACGGGAAGCCCAGTTTAACCCTTGCACCTACTTTGTCCCCCAGACGCAACGGATGGCAAGGATATGGGATAATATGGATTATTTCCTTCGGAAAGAAGTCAACAAGGTATTGACGGTAGCGTTCATCAAAACAGACAATGGCATTCCAATCGAACTTATAGAATAGAGGGTCTTGGGGAGGACGACCTTCGTGAACAACCTGGACAGTAACAGCTTTCTCTTTGATTTTAGGGAAGATTTCCAAAAGCTCTCTTGTTGGGAGCCTCTCAACGTTCTGAGCTACGAAAACCTCATAGTCACCTTCCAGTAAAGGGTGGGAGTCGAACCAAGAGGCACGAGTTACGGGAGTGACCTGATCCACGCTAAAGTGTCTAACCACGAGATCATCATTCTTCTTTGGGATCGACCTCGAATCAGGATGCTCCTTGGCCGAGAACACTCTAAGCTGATGACCCGCCTTCATCCATGCCCTACCCACGAGTTCCGCATGGACAGAGGCTCCGTTCGCAGCATTCCACAAAGACATCATCCCTATCTTCATTATTCGCTTTCTCAAGGGGCCTAAACGTTCGTGGACCTCTTGATCAGGGTGGATATCCCCCCTATCGTATTAGGCTACTGTTTCGTTCTCCGGACTGGATTAACAAAACTTCATTGTCATGGATGTGTCCCTACTATGAGGACCTTTAGCGAATCTTTCTCATGCTTTCTCGATGTTGGAAGCCTAAGAGGGAACAAGGGATGAAGGCTAACATCGACGCAGGAGGGTTAGAGCTGTAATTCGGGGTTAGATTGAGTACAACGA
This sequence comes from Nitrososphaerota archaeon, assembly GCA_027295865.1. GTDB lineage: Archaea > Thermoproteota > Nitrososphaeria > Nitrososphaerales > UBA57 > B1T1B5. Next base: position 6,208 of record JAPUKB010000052.1, on the reverse strand, counting down.
AACACACAAAATAACACCAGTTTCTCGGATAGTCATGGATATCGACCTTGCAATTCGAGCTTCTGGTCTGACACGAAGATTCGATAAGAATCTTGCTGTAGATGATGTGGATTTCGCGATTAAACCCGGGGAGATTTACGGTTTTTTGGGACCCAACGGTGCTGGGAAAACCACTATTATTCGCATGTTGGTGACATTGCTTGCCCCTACAAGGGGCGACGCTTGGATCATGGGTCATAGTATTCGCGACAGTGAAAGCAAGGTCCGCCTGCACATTGGTGTGGCATTGCAGGAAGTCGCTTTGGACCCACAACAAACAGGAACGCAACTCCTCCGACTGCAGGGACGGCTTTATGGGCTGTCAACAGACGAAGTAAACAGGCGAGTTGAGCAGCTTGGCGAGTTAATAGATATTGGAGAAGCTTTGGATCACCGAATCAAGACATATTCGGGCGGCATGAAGAGGCGACTGGATCTGGCCGCGGCTCTCATTCATAATCCTGATGTGCTATTTCTGGACGAACCAACAGCGGGGTTAGATCCTGTTAGTCGAATAAGGGTTCAGAAAGAAATCAGGAAGTTGAACAAGGAATTGGGTGTTACGATTTTTCTGACAACCCAATATCTCGAAGAGGCTGATAAACTGGTCGGGCGAGTGGGTATTATTTCCGAGGGTCGAATTGTTACTGAAGGCACTCCAAGAGAGTTGAAACGCAAAATCGGAGAAAACTTGGTTGTCATACAAACACAAGGCGACATACAAAATATCGTCGCGATGTTGCAGGCGGTCCCTAAGGTAGGAAAGATAGAGGTGCTGGGTCAGGAGATTGCGATTGCCTCATCAGACGGCTCTATGATCATTGGTCCGATCGCAGCTAAACTCCACGAAGCCAACATACAAGTGGAACAGTTGACACTGCGTGCTCCAAGCCTTGATGACGTATTCCTAGAGGTAACAGGCAATCGTATGCAGAAAAATACAACGCAAGTGGAGGAGAGAGAATGAGTGTAGAACCTGTCACCAACACTCCGCGGGCACGGCCTGCCGGTTTTTGGCATGATTTAGTAACCATAGCTGGAAGGGCCCTTCGTGCGATCCCTCGTGAGGCGGACAACTTGGCTCCAGCACTTATTTTTCCCGTATTTTTCTTCGCGATAGTCGTAGGATCCTTGGAAGGAATCGCGTCATTCGCCGGAGTCGATAACTTTAGGGCTTTTCAGATACCGGTCGCGATCATCTTTGCTGTAACCGGCGTATCCCGAGCCATTGCTCTGGTTACTGATATTACCTCGGGTTACTTTGACCGCCTCCTTGTCTCACCCATAAACCGCTGGGCGCTCCTTTTGGGACTAATGGTGGCTGATTTCGCCCTCGTAGTAGGCCTGTCTCTGCCTGTGCTAATACTTGCCGTTGTTTTAGGAGTGAATTTCGTCACGGGGATACCTGGAATGTTAGCGTTCTTACTTATCTCTGGGCTGTGGGGGCTTGTTTTTACCGGATTTCCCTACACGATCGCCTTGCGTACCGGGAGCCCTGCAGCAGTGAACTCCTCGTTCCTTCTCTTCCTACCTTTTGTCTTTCTAACTTCTACCTTTCTTCCCCAAGAAGCCCTCAGCGGGTGGCTTGCCACAGTTGCATCGTACAACCCGATTACCTATATCCTCGCGGGTCTTCGTGCACTGATAACAGATGGTTGGGTATTACCGGATTTGCTTCGAGCCATTGGTGCTATAGCGGTTGTTGGACTCTTATCATTCAGTTTGGCCTTCACCGCCTTGCGCCAGAGGGTTAAACGTCCATAAAGGACCGGGATGACAAAACCCCCTTATTCTTTGCAGCCCGTTCTTAGTTGCAGCCCCGCTGTCTTTTATCATTCTGTTACGGGGCGTAGCTCTTGTACGACATAGATGGTCACTCGAATAGTCACTCGAAAACCCCCCAGGAAAGGAAACCTTACTCGTCGTTAGTCTATCTTTGATTTGAGGTCAGATTGGCGAGATTATGTTTCAATTTTCTTCTCTAATAGTGAGTATTTCGTTAGCCTTGCTACTTGAAATCAATGTGAATAGATGCTGGGCTTCGCCTCCACCTATGATGTATACCCTATTTCCCACGGCCGCCGAACCCAGACCATGACGAGCTACTCTCATTGGTTCTCTCACCGTCCAAGTCTCCTTCTTTACGTCATACTCCTCACTGGAGTCGAATACCATCGTGAGCGCCTCTCCTCCAAAGATGTAGATCCTACCATTGACTGCCGCACCTGCAACACCACCCCTGTTAGAGGGCATTGGAGGCTTGGTGATCCATGTGCCCGAGTCTGGATCGTATTCTTCATTAATGTTCAGGTTGGATGTTCCAGGAAATCCTTGCCTTCCTCCGATGACGTAGAGTTTGCCGAATACCACCGCTGAGGCGAGATGCTCTCTTGGAGTGGGCATAGAAGCCTTTCTCTCCCAGGTGTCAATCTCGGGGTCATAGGCTTCGTTAATATCCAGAACACCCTCGCCTCCCTCCCCGCCAACCGCGTAGATTATCCCTTCGAGAACTTGAACAGTCAAAGCACCTCTTGGAGTTGGCATCTCTGCACCTTTGCTCCAAGAATCTTCGCTAGGATCGTAGATGAGGACATAGTCTGAAGGTTTGGAGGTATGGGCCGGGGGAGATTCGAACTCTCGACCTCTCTCGTGGCATCGCCATTTCGGTCTCCAAGCGATTCATATCAGCCGAACGCTATGGTCGCTCAAGCTCTAGCCATGCTGAGCTACCGGCCCGCGAGATGGCGTTCGTCCCGGTCACTTATTTAAGTTATAACTAATATTCATGCCATCTCCAGCCATGCCCAACTGATAAGAGCTGATTACGGCATGCCCTGTCTTGTTTATTTTTCAAAATATAACAATAGTAATAATTATAAGTGTGGATTTACCACTGAAATCCAGGATGACTGAGCAAATCTCTTTCGATTACAGCAAGTACGACTTCAAGGACTCCACTGATAAGTATACCTTCAAAACGGGTAGGGGCCTTACTAGGGAGATAGTTGAGCTAATCTCTAGGAAGAAAGATGAACCTGAATGGATGATGGAGTTTAGACTCAGGTCCTATGAGCATTTCCTCAAGCGGCCAATGCCTAAGTGGGGAGCTGATCTATCTACTATAGACTTTGATCAGATTTACTATTATCTCAAGCCTACGAAAGAGACAGCCAAAGATTGGAATGATGTTCCAGAATCAATCAAGAATACGTTTGAGAAACTTGGTATTCCAGAAGCGGAAAGAAAGTTTCTTGCTGGCGTCGGGGCGCAGTATGATTCTGAAGTCGTATACCATAGCCTAAGAAAGGATCTTGAGGAAAAGGGGGTCATCTTCCTAGATATGGACTCTGGGTTAAGAGAGCACCCAGAGATCGTAAAGAAATACTTTGGTACTATTATCCCTCCGGAGGATAATAAATTTGCAGCTCTGAATAGCGCGGTCTGGAGCGGAGGTTCCTTCGTTTACATACCCGAGGGAGTCCGAGTCGAAATCCCCTTGCAGGCTTACTTTAGGATTAACGCCAAGAACATGGGGCAGTTCGAAAGGACATTGATAATTGCCGAACCTGGTAGTTACGTCCATTATATAGAGGGTTGCACAGCTCCAATCTATTCCAGTGATTCTCTGCACTCAGCGGTGGTAGAGCTGGTAGCTCTAAAGGGTGCCAAAATAAGGTATACTACGATCCAGAACTGGTCTAGTGATGTAACTAATCTAGTGACGAAGCGGGCATATGCCTATGAAGATGCAACAGTAGAATGGATTGATGGGAATATTGGAAGTAAGATTACTATGAAGTATCCATCAATATATCTTCTGGGGAGAGGAGCGAAAGCTGAGATACTTTCTATTGCTTATGCCGGTAAAGGGCAACACCAAGATGCTGGAGGTAAGATCGTTCATATGGCATCCTACACTTCGTCAAAGATCACCTCCAAATCCATCTCTAAGGATGGAGGGAGGACAACATATAGGGGTCTACTCAAAATTGCAAAGGGAGCTAAGCATGTAAAATCCACTGTAAGATGTGATGCGCTAATTCTCGATGATTATTCCAAATCAGATACTTATCCGTATAATGAAATAAGTGAGGATGATGCCACATTAACTCATGAGGCGACTGTTGGGAAAATAGGTGAGGATCAGCTTTTCTATCTAATGTCACGAGGATTAAGTGAGGGGGAGGCTACTAGGCTTGTTGTCTTAGGATTCTTTGAGCCCTTTACAAAATCGCTCCCAATGGAATATGCTGTCGAAATGAATAGGTTAGTTGCCCTACAAATGGAAGGTTCCGTGGGTTAGTGCTAGTTTCAGCGTAACTAGCGTCGTAGATCGATGCAAGATCAGATACTTAGTAACCTCTCTGAAGAGAAAGTAGTCCAAATTTCAGAGGCTAGGAACGAACCACAATGGTTACTTGACTATCGTCTAGAGGCGTATCATAAATTCAGGGATGCGCCGATTGAAAAATATGCCCTTTTCACTAGGTATGCAGATTTTCTCAGAGGGGTAGAGCTATCAGATGTTTGGCCTGTAACCTCTCCGCAGAAACTCCTGGCTGCTGAGAAAGACATTACAATTCTGCAGAAAGATGGAGCAATCGCTAGGATAAATCTACCTGAGGGGCTGATCGGTAAGATCGTTATAGTAGAGATTGGAGATGCCGTCAGTCAATACCCCGATTTGATCAGACCTTACTTCGCAACTACTGCCAATGGGACCGGAGATAAATTCTCGCACCTAAGTGATGCCTTTTTCAGTTCAGGCCTATTCGTCAATATCCCTAAAGGGATAGAGATCAAGAACACCTTAAGGAGAATGATCTATCAAGAGCTATCGAGGATAGGTGCATTTGAAAAGACCATTATTTCAATGGGCGAAGCGAGCAGACTAAGCTTGCTAACCCAATTTCGATCAGGGGCTCCATCAACAAATGAAATCGCAGTTTTGGGCAGCTCAACTCAGATCTTCTTAGGGAGTAATGCAAAGATCTCATATTCAGAGATGCAGCTTCTAGGAAGCAACGTAATCGCCTTCCTAAACAAACGGATTATTGGAGGTGCCGACAGCTTCGGAGAGCTCTCATCAGGATACTTGGGAGGCAGGGTTACCCGATCCGTGACTGAAATGACACTCCGAGGACCGCGTTCCCACTTGGAAGACCTGGAGATCGTTGTAGGTTCCGGAGAGGAACGTTTTGAACTTGGAACAATAATCACACATGAGGGCGTCCATACCAAGGGTATCGTAGATGTAAAGGCAGTTATGAGGGATCGATCTAGTATGACCCTTAAGGGGATGAACAAAATTGAAGAGCAAGCACGAGACTCTGATACCTACCTCGGAGGGCATGCGATTCTCTTCGGAGATGGAGCAAGGGCGAATGTAATCCCAGGCCTTGAAATCGATACTAGACAGGTTAAGGCCAAGCATTCTGCCGCGGTCGCTCAGATAGATCCGGATCAGATTTTCTATCTTACATCCCGCGGCCTAGACGAAAATTCTGCCATTCAGCTAATTGTTGCAGGCTTCTTAGAGCCAATCGTATCACGATTTCAATCCGAGGATCTGCAAGAGGAACTGAGAGAGGTAATTCGAATGAAGTGGACTGGTGAAAGTTTTTTGAATTCCCAGAACGCAGAGCCTATTGTGGTTAAGCAGGATATTATGACCTTCGAGAAAGTTGCGGAGGTTTCTGACCTCCCTGAAGGTAGGTTACTTGGGGTTGATGTGGGAACGAAACATCTTCTTCTCTCAAATATCGGCGGGACAATTTATGCTACTGGAGGATTGTGTACTCACGAGGTAACTGATTTAGCCAGAGGATTTCTTGGTGGAAACACTGTGACCTGTCCTCTGCACCTATCTGAGTTCGACCTGAAGACTGGGGAAGCATTGAACCCTCCTGCCACTGATCCACTTAAGATTTATCCGGTCAAGGTGGAAGGTAACCAAGTCTTTGTAGCGTTGGGCGACGTTGAAGAATCATGAAACCGAATCCCAAGGATCGTGAGGAACAGTTCTTACTTAATATTCCTGGAACAGAGCTTTAAAAATTACGAATCTATCGTACTGTCTACGGGCCGGTAGTTCAGCGGTAGAATAGCAGAAGCTCTCAGATCCGACTTGCAAGTGAAGCCAAGATCTCGGAAGGTCAGGGGTTCAAAT
>JAPUKB010000051.1 GCA_027295865.1 Nitrososphaerota archaeon | reverse complement strand
GACTTTCACTGCAATCGTCACGGTCTTATCTGATCTATCAACCTTCCCAATAATCCGGACTAGTTTGCATCGTTCCCCCGAAAGGATCTGATGAAATAGGAGCTTTTGGAGTCGAAATAGTTAGACATCTAGAAGTTAAGTTCTACATGTATTTTGATGTATAATGTTAAAAGTCGACAACCCCACTTGGTTCCCACATGTCCTTTAGGAAGTTAGTCATGATGATTTTCTGAAATTTTACGAGGCAGAAAGCTCTCACGATCAGAGGAAGACACTCATTCATGCTCGAAGAGGCTCATGCACAATTTTTAGCGGAACTGTTCATAGGATTTCACCTCGAGCTAGTCCAAGGTTTCTAAGACTAAAATTATTGAAAAACGAATTACTCTTCCGGATTGATTCGCTGGTTAATCTGATCGGACATCATGTGTCCAGACACCAGAACCTTCACAGAATCAGCGCCTTTCAAGGATTTGATGCGTGATTTTATGTCATTTGAGATCTGCATAGCAAAGATCGGAGGGCAATATGGAGTCGTCGCATGATACTTGACCTCAATAGACTTATTGTCGCTGATGTTGATCTCATCAATGAGACCATATGAATCATCCTCGCCCATTTCCAATATGGGCATGTTAATCTCTGGATCGACCACGTCGGCTAAAACTTCTAAAATTACGTCCTCGTTAATGGGACTATCCATCGTGTAGGAACAGTTATTGTTGAATTTAAACGTGTGGTCCAGTGTGATTAGACGACATTCACCGACTCTTCCGATGCGACACTGATTCCGCCTTGAGTAGCAGGAAAGGAGAGCCGAAAAGGTTGTTACAGATCCTGAGAATAATCTACACCTGATTACAGAAGTAACCAAGAGCTTGTATCATGGATGAGAATGTCCCTTCCTCATGATCCTTCACAAATGCTCATTTATTTTTAAACAATAGCATATAGAAGTATAACACGAATTCAGGACTGGTCGTGACAGAGTCAGATCTTCACAGATTTCTAAAAGAAGCTGCCGTGAGAGTCTTAGAGCAAGATGGCTTTACCATCTATCTTGAACCAGGATGGTCCCCTATTGAATTCCTCAAATGGAGTAGGTATAGGCCAGATATCTTGGCAGCAAGGAGGAGGGGGGAAAGCAACGACTATAGACTAGTCGAATGCGAAACGAAGCCGAGACTCAGGAGAATTCTAGCCAAGAACACTGGATCTATTTCAGTGCAAGCAACGCTTCTGGGAAAGACACAGATCAGCAAGGTACTGGTCATACCCACCGGAACCCTAAAGGCGCTCGACATGAAAATAAGAAGGAACTGGACGATCTGGCTGATCAGCACTAAATCGGGAGAAATTAAAAGAACAATTGAATCGGTCGACCCTGAATAACCTTATTTTTCTGATGACCTATCCAATATGGTTATATCTTTCTAAATTTGGGCTTTTAGACAAATGCCACTAAATCCAATACTCAACAAAGTTCACAAGATATTTGAGAAGGAAAGAGGCGGGAGTCAGCTTGACAGTCTGCCCCCAACATTGTATAGGGAAGTTGCCGATTACATCAAGAAGACTAGAAACGGTTCGGAAAAGGAGGGTCAAAGTACGAGAGAACTGATTGCCTCGGAAGAGAGAAAGATCCTTGCTAGAATAACAACCAGGTTGCTTCAGTTGCGTGTAAGGAAAATTATTCGCGGTCTGAAAGAGGAGGGAGAGAGTCCTGCGCTAACCCCAGAGGAGAAGTATATCATCGAACCCTTGATTACTTCAGCAAAGCGTGCCCTAAGACTTGAAAGAGCTATTGCAGACGGCCGAACATCGTTTCTTGAAACGATCATAGAGAAGGCAACGTCTAAATATTCCACAGTAAGGTTCCTAAGTGATGCACCTTCGACTGTCGGGGTCGATCTCGTCAATTATGGACCATTCTTGGCTGAGGACGTGGCTTTGCTTCCGATGGAAAACGTAAGACCATTAGTCATACAGGGAATAGTCCAGGAGCTAGATATTGAGATATAGTATGCTTCAGACAAAGTTCTTATAATATTCTTGAGGCTATTCACGAATTAATCGGCGATCAAATGAAGGTTCCAAAGGAGAGGAGAAGGTACTGTCCGCGATGCAAGAAACATACTATACATACCGTGTCATTATACAAGAGGGGTAAGGAGAGGAGAAGTTCCTTGGGTGCCAGGCGTCATGAAGAAGACAAGAAAGGATATGGCGGCCAGAAGTTTCCTGAACTCAAGAGAACTGCAAAGACCACCAAAAAGCAAACCTTGAAGCTCAAGTGTAAAGAATGCAATCGCCAGACAATGACGTCAGGACTAAGGATTCGGAAGCTGGAGATAGTAGCTTGAAAAGAGAACGAATACCAATCCCAACCCCCCGGAGCGCCTTTCTCCTTGTCCAGTGCCCAAAGTGTGGGAACGAGCAAGTCATCTTCTCGTCGGTCACTTCAGATGTGAAATGCTCTACCTGTGATTCTATTCTGGCTGAGAGAAGTGGAGGAAGAGCCAAGATCCTGGGCCCCATAATCAAAAGGGTAGACTAGAGAAGAGACCATGCTTTTTGGTCTACTCTGGATTTCTTTTTTGGATGAATAGTTATTAAGTCCGACAAAAACTCACGTTCATATTAGGCGAGTATTGTGCAGGTAGTGCGACCTCTCCTCTCTAGGCTAGGCAACCTCTTCCAGAGGCCTGAGATGAGTAGGAGATCGGTCCTCCTTTCAATGGCTTTAGTTGCGATCTTTGCAGCAGCGCTAATCGCAAGAGTCTACCCTGCGAGGTATGGGTATTACCTCAACGAGTTCGATCCATACTTCGACTATTATGGTGCGAGTTTCATTGTCGATAGATATGATGCAGAAGGGATTGTAGGATTTGCAGACTATTTCTCGTGGAGAGATTTCAAGACTTGGTTTCCCGAGGGCAGAGATGTGGCAGCAACATCACAGGTGGGACTACACTTTGGAGGGGCAGTTCTTTACATTATTGCTCGAGATCTGTTTGGTGTAGGGTCTAGTCTGTACGATTTTCTTGTTTTATTTCCAGCGGTATTTGGAGCGCTAACGATAATTCCCATATTTCTAATAGTAAGGAGGCTTGTCGGGCCGAGCGGGGCCATTCTAGCTTCGCTCATAATCGCTTTCTCTATTCCGTTGATTACGAGAGGGAATTTGGGATGGTTCAAATCAGAGCCATTTGCGTTATTCCTCGCGCTATCGGGTAGCTACCTCTTCCTGACTCTTTACGATTCCAAGATGAACTCAAGACGCTTCATACTAACCGCCGTCACATCTGGATTCCTACTGGGATATGCTAACACTGCATGGGGAGGATCTCTCTACTTTGCAGTTGTCTTTGGTCTCTTACTACTGTTCTCCCCGTTCTTAGCAGTAGATCACCGGAGAACGGTTTTTGGTGGGACCATCTTCGTATCCATCTACCTTCTGTCTAGTGCCATGTTCCCACGGCCGGGCCCAAGTATTATCACAAACCCCGCAGGCTTTGCCCTTTTAGGAGGGCTGGGCTTTGCTTTATTGTCTTATGTAATTAGGATGACAGCTCCGG
>JAPUKB010000050.1 GCA_027295865.1 Nitrososphaerota archaeon | reverse complement strand
TTCAGCGAGGGACGCACTGGAGGTGTATTTAACAAGGGTAAGAAAATCGGATATGTGGGTGAGGTGCTTCCAAAGGTGTCCGAGAACTTTGGGCTTAGGGTCCCCGTAGCTGCCTTCGAGATAGACCTGGAACCTTTCCTTTAGGCCCCTATTATCGTTATTCTAATTAACCCAATTCGTTCAAGTGGATTGTCATTAGAATCTTTCTCAACACCGACCATGCGATCCACAATGTCCATGCCTTCTACGACCTCAGCAAAAACGCTATACTGTCCATCAAGAAATAGAGCGTCGCTCACGACTATGAAAAACTGCGAACCAGCCGAATTTGGTGCGTCACCACGAGCCATAGACACTATCCCTCTTCTGTGTGAAATTGCACTAAATTCCGCGTTTATTACGTAACCAGGCCCACCAATTCCATCATTACTTCGGTCTTCATCCTTAGTATTAGGATCCCCTCCCTGCACCATGAACCCAGGAATAACTCTATGGAATGCAGTGCCATCATAGAACCCTTCATTTGCCAAGGTGATAAAGTTCGCAACATGGCACGGAGCGACTTGTGGAATGAAGGTGATAACTATGTTTCCGAAATCAGTTTCGAGAATTGCTCCTGTTCCTTCTGATGGACAAGCTCCCCGTATCTCAGCAGTCAAACTATTATCGATTGTCAAGATGTAGAAGAGTACTCCGCCTCCTCCGATTGCGAGTACAAGGATAAGGCCCAAAATGATCGGTAGATTACGCCTAGCCGAATCGGAGACTGCCTTACCTCGCCCCATAGAACTAATCGAAGGTTCGATCGCACTTAAATCGTTCCTAGAAAACATGGCGCTTACCGTTGTACTCTTCCTCACTGACAGGCTTGCCTCCGGACCAAGAGCTGTCTGAATGAATTGCCAAATACACTATGTCACTATCGGGAGTTGCCCCATGCCAATGGTCATCTTCCGAGTTTACGATCACTATGTCTCCCTCGTTGATTATCTCAGTTCTCAAGTCACCCGAAGTGTCTCTCCAGCCAATCTTTCCTTTACCCGATTCAACGTAGAGTATTTGTCCTCCCGGATGAGTATGCCAGTAGCTCCTTGAGGCTGCCTCAAAAGACGATCTAAGTATTCTGACGGCCTTTTTCTCGTTAGGGATGATTGACTCCGGTTTCACTCGCTGAAATCGAACAATACCTGTGAACCGATCTGCTCGACCTAGCTCTTCTTCGCCCAATTTTTGATTAGCGCGGATTATTCTCATCTAAGAGGGTGAAGACCTGATTAATATTTGTAGGTTGGCTCTTTCAGATTATCTAATAAGGGACAATTTCGAATGGTACATGTCCTCGCGCAAAATGCGCCTCGACGGCCTACTAGGAAATGGTGAGTGCTCACCTTGATGACTTGGAGGCTAACCCAGCGGCGCGACATGCGAGGACAAGAAACCCCGGGTAGTAGGCTTGGTGAGATCTGGATTGTCATCCAAAGCCATGAGCTGAGCCGGTCAGAGACGGGGAACACCAACTCCTGTCACATGGTAGGCTTAGAGTTTCGTTTAGCAGTAGGACAATTTCCCAAAACGTTTTAATCAGCATCAACATTTCCTCACACTAGGTGAAACCCCTAGAAACGGACGAGGAGTTTCTTCTATCTCTTTCTGATTTAGTGACCACTCTCAATCAAGAAAGCGATAAAGGTGCATTGGTAGTAGTAGAGGGAAAACGGGATGCCAGAGCTCTTTCCATCCTTGGATTCCGTGGAGAGAGTCTCATGCTGTGCAACAACCATAGCGTCCTCGATTTGGCGGAAAAAGCTGTAAACTACAATAAGGTGATTCTCCTGTTTGATTTCGACAGAACTGGTAGATATCTGACTCGGAAAGCTGCTAGTTTGCTTGAGAGAAGAAGTAAAATCGACCTTAACTGCCGAAGAAGACTCAGAATGGCATCGCATGGGAGAATTCGCTATATTGAAGAGCTCGGACGATTCGGCGAACATCTGTCGTCATTCTACCAATAGTTGTGCCACTCTAGCCTTCTCATCCTCCGCAACGTTTTTACGACTCTCTACGATTGCCGTTTGGCCTTCAAAATGGAGCTGACTAGATAAATAAAGTTCTGTCCGAAATGTAATTCGGCACTAGGAATCATAAGGAAGAAGGAAGGAGCCGAGTCAGTCTTAGGGTTATCGTGTAAGAATTGTGGGTTCTTTGAAGAGTCAAGTAACCTTACTGTTAAGGAATCAAATGTGTTACCGTCCGTTGCTATCAAGGTCGTCGATTCGAAGGCCAAAGATCTTCGGTCAATGCCGACCACCCCGGCCATTTGTCCCAAGTGTGGATCGGATACCGCTTACTTCTGGGACAGACAAACATCTAGTCTTGAGAAATCATCCACACTCTTTCTACGGTGCACAAAGTGTGATCATACCTGGAGATCTTCCTAGCCCGTACACAATCTTTGTGATGTAAGAAAGTATACGGAATACCACAAACATGATCTGAATCTTTAAATAGAATCTCGAGCCTCGTCGTCCTATTTATGGTTGCTACCGAGTTCATTCTTGTCCTATTCCTCGCGGGATTCGGGCTCGTAGCCGGTCTGCCCATGATTGTCTTACCACTTCTCTTTGCTCCAAAGAAACCAAACCCTATAAAATCCCAAACTTTCGAATCTGGCCAACTCCCAGCAGGTGAATCTAAAGTCCACTTGATAATGCAGTATTATGCCTATCTGATCATGTTTGTAGTCTTTGACGTCATCGTCATGTTCCTCTTTGTGTTCGGAGTCTCCTTCTTGAATCTAGGATTACAGAGCGCGTTGCCCATCATCTCCTTTCTTGCTATTATATTCATACCAATGGGCTACGCTCTGCATCTAGCAGGGAAGAGAGAGATTTGGTAAGCTCTGGGTCAGCGATCTCCGTTTTCGCAGGCAAAGTCAACGACCTTCTTGGAACGATAGTCGAGCAATCAGTCAAAGAACCAATCAGGTACATCGTAAACTGGGGGAGACTATACGCACTGTGGCCGGTACATCTGGAGACAGCGTGTTGTAGTGTAGAGTTCGGCGCAGCGTCCGGTCCTCGATTCGACTTGGAACGTTTTGGCATGCTTGAAGCATTTGGATCTCTTAGACAATGCGATCTTTTGGTTGTTCAAGGAACCGTTACTAGAAAGATGGCTCCACGCTTGCAGTGGGTTTATGAGCAGATGCCAGAACCCAAGTGGGTGATTGCAATGGGTGCCTGTGCAATTTCTGGTGGTCTATACATAGATTCCTATAATGTGATACAAGGTATTGACAAGATAATTCCAACTGATGTGTTCATTCCTGGTTGTCCGCCCCGACCCGAGACTCTCATCCAAGGGATAATAGAACTTCAAAACAAGATCCGAAGATCGAGAGTAAGGTCGTAATCGGAGACCGATGCTGTGTCAGAGAGCAATTCAGTCGAGAAGCGCATACTGGAAAGTCTGAAGTCAAAATTCGGCGAGTCCATACTCGAAGATGGATGGGAAGGTGCCCTAGCCCCAAAGAGGATCAAGACCTTCGCAAGTAGAGAAAAAATTGTGGAGGTTGCTCAAGCGATTAAGGAACTCGGTTTCGATCAGGTAATCTCACAAGGTGGAACAGATTACCCTAAAGACGATATTTTCAAAGTAAACTATCACCTCATAGCAGTTGATAATGAGGAGCTAAAACCCATCATTCTCTCGCTAGCTACCAAGCTTCCAAGGAACGACCCAAAGATGTCAACTTTGACAAATGTTTGGCGAAGTGCCGAATTTCATGAACAAGAGACGTTCGAGAATTTTGGAATATTTTTCGAAGGCCATCCTAGAATGGAGCGACTCCTGCTTCCTGAAGACTGGGATGATATTCCTCCTTTAAGGAAAGAGTTTACGTTGCCTGGGAGATGATTTCATGGAAGTCGTAGAGCGCCAAGGAGATTATCTCACAATGAGTGTAGGACCGCAGCATCCTGGCTCCGGCCATATGAGACTCATCGTAACCGTAGATGGGGACATCATCGTCAAAGTGAAGCCTGATCCCGGCTATGTCCATAGGGGAGCTGAGAAGATGTGTGAAGTACGAACATACATCCAAAACATTCCTCATCTAGAACGGCCCGTCATTATTGACTCTTGTGGAATCCTGTTCGCATACGTTCTGGCTGCAGAGGAGTTGATAGGCGTCCAACCTCCTCCTAGAGCCCAATATATCCGGATAATAATGGCAGAGCTAAACAGAATCATTTCTCATATGTACTGGCTCTCGATTTATGGAATATTCATGGGCCATTCTACCATGTTCATGTGGCCCATGGGTGACCGGGAACTCTTTATCGACTTGGCTGCCTCGATTGGAGGGACTAGAGTAACCTTTTCCTACTTTATTCCTGGCGGAGTCAGAAACGATATACCTCCGGGGTTCAAAGAAAAAGCTCTCAAGACATTCGATTATTTTGTAAAGAGGCTCAAGGAGTATGAGAAGATCTACTTCAACAACCCTCTCGTCCTGAAGAGAACTCAGGGTGTCGGAGTATTCAAGCGTGAGGATGCAATAAGCCTCGGAGTTACTGGCCCAAATCTTCGAGCTTCTGGTGTTGCATCGGATACGAGGAAAGATGAGCCCTACTCGATGTATGATACTATTGACTTTGATATTCCGACCTATCGCGAAGGAGACTCATATTCGAGGGCATGGGTGAGACTAGAGGAGATGAGGGAGAGCATGAAGATTATACGTCAGGCCATCGACAAAATGGAAGCCGGCCCAGTGAAGCAACCGATGAGGGGTCAGATCAAGGGAAAGGTAGGAGAAGCTTTTGCCCGAACTGAAGCTGCTAGAGGGACAATGTTCTATCACATTGTAAGTGACGGCGGTAAGTTTCCTTATAGGGTAAAGATTAGCGTACCCTCATTTAGGAATCTCATTGCGATGAGCCACCTCCTAGAAGGTAACCGTCTCGCTGACATGCCGGTGATCTATTGGGGTCTAGACTATTGGCCGGTAGAGGCTGATAGGTGACCTCTAGTTGGAGACATTTGAAGACTTTCTCAAACGAATTATCGTTGTAGTCTTCTGGCTCCTCCTGCTCCTCCCGTTCATTATTTTCCCTTTCATCTTTATTGTTGTTCCAGCGCTCGGCATTCCTCTTCCTACTGCTAACCAGGTCTTAACCGCTCTTCTTGATCCGCTGAAAGCACTCCCTCTCGTAAACGATTTGGGATTAGGCCCCAGCTCACTCTTCTTCAAGATCGCCGCCTTTCCAGGCTTCACATTTGCGGCACTTGTTGCAACGGGAATAATTCTATACGAGAGAAAGCTAATGGCAAAAGTCCAAGTTCGTGTTGGTCCGCTCTACGCCGGAAGGTTTGAGGGTATACTCCAACCAATTGCAGATCTCGTAAAACTACTGTTCAAAGAATTGCTTGTGCCGGCAAAAGCAGACAAGACTTTCTTTTTCATTGCACCCAGCCTAAGCTTAGCTTTGGCAACGGCGTTACTTGCAGTTATCCCCCTCGCTCCAGATATCTTCATCGCAAGGTCAGAAGTAAGCTTACTGATACCTTTTGCAATAATTGGGCTGACCCCCCTAGTCATCCTGATAGCTGCTTGGGCCTCTAGCAACAAGTTTGCTTTCATTGGCGGATTAAGAGCTCTGCACCAGCTAATTGCGTATGAGATCCCGATGATGCTCTCTCTGGTGGGGGTAGTGATTCTCAGTGGTTCTCTGGATCTCTTTGGAATTGTTGAAGCCCAAAGAGGGTTGTGGTTTATACTTCCTCAGCTTTTAGGAGCTTCAATATTCTATGTTACAATGCTATCCGAGCTGGAGCGAATTCCTTTCGATCTACCAGAAGCAGATACAGAGCTGGTTGCTGGCTGGCTTACCGAATACTCTGGGATGCATTTTGGTCTCCTCCAACTCGCCACCTATGTCAAATTTTATGCTCTTGCGGTGCTGTTCACGCTTATCTTCTTAGGAGGGTGGATTGGACCAGCATTTTTGCCTCCCTTCGCCTGGCTCCTAATCAAGCTCTTCTTTGTCATCACCTTCATGCTACTTCCTAGAGCGTTCATGCCAAGAGTAAGAATGGACCAGCTGATTAGGCTAGGATGGGTCTGGTTAATCATGTTAGCCTTCGTAAACCTTTTCATAGCTCTCGTCCAGGCTTCGATTGGAGTGATTCTCTGATGAGTGTGAGTCTTGCGCGCGGGATATTTGACGCCTTCTTCGCAAGCATCAAATCGCTCACCAAGAGACGCTATACTCTCCGATATCCTGAGCAGAAGCTAGATCTACCTGATGGATATACCTACGACCCTAAAACGCAGGTCGGAAGCCCCGGGGTAAAGGGCAGACACATCCTATACCTCGATAAGTGCACGGGGTGCTCACTTTGTGCGATCGCTTGTGAGGGAATAGCAGACTGCATCGACATGGTCAAGGTAGACGGAACCTGGCCGAAGGACAAGAAAGCAATAATGCCTCAGATAGATTATGGTAGATGCGTCTTCTGTGGTTTCTGCGTTGATGCATGTCCGTTTGATTGCCTATTCATGACGCCTGAATATGAGCTGGCCTCCACTGACAAGAGGAAGCTGGTTCAGACGCCATTCCAACTTGGAACTCTCCCTGAGAAGAAGGGATTAGTTGAGTTTATCCCGGATGAGAAGAGTGGTGCACATCATGCCTGATATGGTCTTTATCGCTGTCGCTGTTATAACCATAGGTGCAGCAATTCTTGCCCTAGAATCTCGGGAGCTAGTCTACGGCGCAGTGGCCCTTGCGGTATCTTTTCTTGGGGTCGCGGGCATCTTCATTCTACTGGATGCGGTTTTCCTGGCGATGATGCAGGTCTTGGTGTACGTTGGTTCCATTGCAGTTCTGATCATATTTGTCGTCATGCTAGTACGTCGTGAAAAATGGGTCTCTATACCTGCCGGTAAGGAGAGGATAATGGGAGTTATCGCCTCTGTATCGCTCCTAGCTTTTGTGGGATTCGTTGTCCTTGGCAGTGGCCTAACCGAGACATTTACCTCGACGGCCACTCCACCTTCATTCTTCGAAATAGGACGTCAGCTAGTGACTGAGTACGGCCTCACGCTGCAAATCTTAGGGTTGGTACTTGCATTAGCAGTCATTGGAGCTCTAACGATGGCTAAGGTAGAAGGGATACGGAGCAAGTAATTGGAGCCCCTCTCGAGCTACTTCTTACTCTCCTTAGTCTTACTAGCCATAGGGATCTACGGGCTTATCGCCAAGAGGAATGCTATCAGGCTTCTTTTTGCCGTTGAGATTATCATAAATTCTGCCACGATTAACTTTGTAGCCTTCTCGAGGTACTTGCAGCAGCCGGTGATTACTGGCCAAACCTTCTCTCTATTCGCAATCGCTCTTGCCGCAACAGAAGCTGCGGTCGGTCTCGCAATTATAGTTCAGGCATTTCGCCTCAACAAAGACATTGACGTACTTGAGCTGAAACGATTGAAAGGATAGAGCGACTGTGGTATTTCTAATCCAGGCAGTCTTCATACCTATCATTCTGGCCCCTCTTGCCTATCTCCTTGGCAGACGAATTGGTGCAAAAGCCGGATGGTTTGCATTTGCGGTCCTACTCTATTCTACA
The DNA here is from genome assembly GCA_027295865.1 of Nitrososphaerota archaeon. Classification (GTDB taxonomy): domain Archaea; phylum Thermoproteota; class Nitrososphaeria; order Nitrososphaerales; family UBA57; genus B1T1B5. The sequence goes on along the minus strand of JAPUKB010000050.1, from coordinate 10,002 downwards.
GTCCTCCTTTTGGTGACTAGTACTTTTGGGGGAGAGTATCTCGAAACCTATCCTTGGCAACCCATCGGAGTATTCGGGCTGCAAGTAGATGGTCTAAGTCTTCCCTTCGCAGCAATCATCCTCATTCTTTCCACAGCTCTTGCGATCTATTCTATTCCATACATGCAGCACAAAATTGAGGAGGATCTCCAAGCAACCAAATCCAGCTCTCCCCCCGGTACGGGAAGTACCCCTGAATCTGATCGAGAGTTCATCAACAGAAAGACTGGGCTCTATTATTCTCTATTCATGATTTATGCCGCTGGGATGTTGGGAACCGTTCTAGCCACGAATCTCATCCAATTCTACATCTTCTTTGAGCTCATGCTGATCCCCTCATTCTTCCTAATCGCAGAGTTTGGTTACGGAGATCGATACAAGATATCTCTCATGTATTTCCTTTGGACTCATGTTGGAGCAGCCTCCCTTCTAGCAGGAATACTAACAATAGGCTGGTACAGTGGAACATTTGATTATGCGGGTATTGCCGAATCTGGAATACCGGCGTCGATTAGAGTATGGATCGCAATTGCGATAAGCGCTGGATTGTTTGTCAAACTCGCAGCCGTTGGTCTTCATGTCTGGTTGCCGCACGCCCATGCTGAAGCTCCTACCCCGATAAGCGCGCTTCTCTCCCCCGCTATGATAGGAATCGGAGGATATGCGTTCATCCGTATCATGATCTTCCTAGTCCCGTCGTCATATTCTACTGTGGTTTTAGCTATCAGTATCTGGGGTCTGATCACAATGATCTATGGCGGTCTGATGGCCTTCGCACAGGACGATCTGAAGAGGCTACTAGCGTACTCGAGTGTTAGCCAAATGGGATATATTATTTTTGGAATGGGCTCATTCTACTACCTAGGAGTTTCTGGGTCCGTCTTTCATTATGTTAGCCATGGGACAGGAAAGGCTCTTCTTTTCATGTCTGCGGGTGCGATTATTCTCCAAACAGGTGGTATTAGGAATATTAGCAAGCTAGGTGGGCTCGGAAGCAAGCTTCCGATTACGGCTGTCGCGGCGATGATCGGCTTCCTCGCAATCATAGGTGTGCCTCCGATGAATGGTTTTCAGTCTGAATGGATGATCTTTGCCGGCTCTTTTGCTGGTGCATTACAGGATGAATCTATGGGAAGGCTGATAATCTCGGGGGTGGCTCTTGCTGCAACTCCTCTTACTGCAGGCTATGCCCTACTTACAATGAAGCGGATCTTTTTTGGTAAACTTCCGGACAACCTCAAAGATATTCGTGACCCATCACTATACATTACACTTCCACTAATCCTACTAGCAGCTCTTACTGTAATTTTAGGTATCTATCCAGCCCTTGTAACGGAGAGGCTAGTACCACTCATCCAATCAGCTTTTGGAGGTATAAGCTAGAATGGTTGAATTGGTAAATGCATCAATTCCATGGCTTGTATTCGGTGTCCCGTTCATTGGAGCACTACTAATTCCGTTTCTCTCAAGAGCCGGAGATCAGATTCGGAATTACATCGCGGTCGCTATAACCTTCGTTTCAGCTGTCTTTGCACTAATGATGATCCCGCTAGCATTAGCGGGTGAGACGCTCCACAACCAGGTTGCATGGATACCATCCCTTGGAATAACTGCCGGAGTCTTGGCGGATCCACTCAGCGTGCTGATGGCAAACGTTGTAGCCTGGATCTCGTTGGCCATCATGATCTACAGCCTTGGATACATGAAGGGTGATCCAAATCTCACGCGCTATTGGTTCTTTATGATTTTCTTCATTGGTAGCATGCAACTCATTGTATTGTCGGACAACTTTCTCCAGCTCTTCTTCGGGTGGGAGGGTGTTGGTCTCGCTTCTTATGCGCTGATAGGTTTCTGGAATAAGGATAAACAATCAGATTATGTGGGCACAGTGGGCCACAAGGCCTGGGGTATTGCGACTGCCTTCTCTCCAAGCCATGCGGGAATGAAGGCATTCGTCATGACTAGGGTAGGAGACGTCTCCTTTCTCATAGGTATTTTTGTTCTCTATTTCTTTGCAGGAACCTTCGACTTTACTTTGCTTGCTCAGGAGCACGGTTGGGCGGTGGATCTTGCCAGAGCAGGATTACTCATTCCAGTAGCCGTCCTAATCTTCGGTGGAGCTATAGGAAAGTCGGCTCAATTCCCTCTTCAAGAGTGGCTTCCCGATGCCATGGCCGGCCCTACTTCAGTCTCCGCGCTAATTCATGCGGCTACAATGGTCAACGCTGGAGTTTTCTTGGTTGCGAGAATCGGACCCCTCTTCGCGACTGCGGCGCAGGCGGTGAATTTGATCGCACCTTTCTTCGAGACAATTGCATGGATTGGTGTCTTTACAGCGTTCCTTGCGGCATCGCAAGCGATGGTTGCGAAGGAAGTGAAGAAGGTTCTCGCCTATTCAACCATCTCCCAGATAGGATTCATGATGCTGGCACTTGGAGTTGCTGGTCTCTCTGCCAACTTCCTTTCTGGGTTCATCGCTGGGTTCTTCCACTTCACCAGTCATGCGATCTTCAAAGCTGCTCTCTTCATGGGTGCGGGAGCTCTCATTCATGTGACTCATACCAAGTACATGAGTGAGATGGGAGGGTTGCGCAAAGAGATGCGTTTCACCTTCATCGCCATGACTATCGCAGCTGGGGCTCTTGCAGGAATCCCACTACTCAGTGGCTTCTGGAGCAAGGATGCGATCCTTGCTTCCGTATTGGACATCAACAGTTTTGGACTAGCTATGCCTCTGTTTGCTTTAGCGACGATAACTGCGGTGATGACCGCATTTTATAGTGCAAGGATGATAGGTATGATATTCTTCGGTAAGAAGAGTCAGCACCTCGAGGAGATGGAAAAGGAGGGGAAGCCTGTGCACGAGGCCTCCCGACTCATGTTGCTACCCTATCTGGCACTAGCTGGAGTCACCCTGCTCCTAGGATTCACAGGACCGTTTTTCGAGGGATTCCTAGATTTTTCCTTTGCCAGTCACCTTGAACAAGGTTTTGGGATGGTGGTGATAGAGGCGCCATTCTCGATTAACCCTGTAGCTCTAGCAGCTTCCTTAGGAGCTTTAGCTGTAGGTGGTTTCTTTGGATATTCGTTCTATATTGGGAGGAGATTCGATCCAGGTAAAGTACTGGCCTCTAGTGGTTTCGTGAGGAGTATTCATGCTTTCTTAGAAAATAGATGGTATATCAACTCAATCTATTATATCGTCTTCGTCAATGGATCCCTCAGAGTAGCGACTTTTCTGCACAAATGGGTTGAGATCGCAATTCTGAATAGAATAAACTCCTCCGTTACCAACTCGACTCAGTATTTCTCCTCTATTAGCGGTAAGTTTGACAGGTATGTAGTCGATGGAGTGGTTACCGGAATTGCTTCCATTAGCCTATTCCTATCCAAACTTCTTACAAAGATTCAGACAGGTGTAACTGAACAGTACGTATTCGGCTTTTCGACGGGGATAATCTTCCTGGTGATTCTGATGTCGATTCTATTGTAGGTGTTTGATTTGGTAGACATCGGTTTTCCAATTATCTCGCTCATCATATTTCTGCCGATTGTGGGAGGGCTGCTTGTCGCTCTTGTTGCACGAGCTGGTATCAAGGTCCTTAAGATATACACTCTTGGTCTCGCCCTTGCAGAAATCCTCCTTGCCACGGTAGCTTATGCAATGATTCTTGCCAATGATGCCGGAGGCTCATACAATTTTGTAGAGGGTCCTTTTCCTTGGATTCCCGCTTTTCCAGGCATTGACTATTTTGTGGGATTTGATGGGCTTAGTGCTATTCTCATTTTCATTTCATCCTTTCTTACTGTTCTTGTTCTAATTGGCTCTTGGGATCTGATTAAGGAGAGACAGATGCTCTACTATTCTCTGATTCTGATATTCGAGGGCTCGATAATGGGGGTATTCTCATCCCTTAACATGATTATCTTCTATGTTTTCTGGGACCTAGTACTCATCCCAATGTTCTTCTTCATCGGGATTTGGGGAGGTCCTAGGAGGAGGTATGCCGCAATCAAATTCTTCCTCTTCACCTTTATTGGCAGTGTTTTCATGCTGCTTGCTTTCATTCTCATCTATCTGTCTGCTACCCCTCACTCTTTCAATATCACAGAGGTTGCGGGGCAGATTCCCTTTTCATTACAAATAATCGCCTCAGTTCTCTTTTTCATCGGATTTGGGGTGAAGCTTCCAGTATTCCCCTTTCATACTTGGTTGCCGGATGCTCATGTTGAAGCCCCGGCTCCCATTAGTGTCTTTCTTGCAGGTCTTCTGCTTAAAATGGGGGCTTACGGATTCATCCGATTCAACCTAGGTCTGCTTCCCGAAGCATCTGCCCAATACGCTTGGATCTTCATCAGTATAGCAATCATCACCATGTTCTACGGCGCCATCGTCGCTTTGAGGCAGACAGACCTGAAGAGAATGATTGCTATGACCAGCATCAATCATATGGGGTTTGTTCTCTTGGGCGCGTTTACCGGAGGAGTCTTTGGAATATCTGGTGCGATGTTCATGATGTTCAACCATGCTGTGGCTATCGGGATAATGTTCATGCTCTCGGGATATCTTCACGAGATATCGGGTACGAGAGACGTTACTGTCCTGAAGGGTCTAAAGATTACAAGCCCCCGAGCGGCAACAGTCCTAGTCCTTGGGTCTATGGCTGCGATGGGTCTTCCAATCTTCAGCCTCTTCCTGAGTGAGTTCATGGTTATTGTTGGCGCTATTCAGTTCGATCCCAGACTCGCCGTAGTTGTCGGAATACCTGTGATAACTGTCTCATATTTCCTCTGGATGATGAGGAGGACCGTAATGTCTACACCATCTGCTGAAACGCCACGACGTGATATCAGCCGGTTAGCAACGTTCGCCCTTCTCATTTTCTTGGTTCCTCTTGTCTTAACGCTGATAGCACCATGGCTGGTCCTGGGAATGGTAGATCCTCTCTCGCAAGCATTGGTGAATCTTATGGGAGGTGGCTAAGCTGGACATTCCGCTCATTCTAATCGGTGCCCTGGCTTCCGCAGCTCTTCTCATACCAGCCCTAGATGTAGGGCTTGGCAAAGTTAGGAATGCCAAGTTCTCCGCATACTTTACTATGCTAATACTGGCATTTGCACTTCTGATCCTAACAATTGGAGGATTAGGGCTTGTCACATTGGACAGCTCCGTCCCCAACCTTCTCCAAAACGATTTGCTAGGCGTATTCTTCGGTTTCGTCGTAATTCTGGTGGCATTACTTGTGACTGTTGCATCTTTCGATTACATGAAAGACAATCCGAATGTTTCAATCTACTACTCCTTTCTCTTGTTCACTTCTCTTGGGATGGTAGTACTCTCTTTTGCGGTAGATCTTCTGATGATATTCGTCGCCTGGGAACTAATGAGCCTCCCGACCTTCATTCTTGCAGGGTTCATGAAGAAGGACAAGCTCTCAAATGAAGCAGCTGTAAAGTACTTCATACTCGGAGCACTCTCGTCTGGTATCCTCCTCTATGGCATGTCCATAATCTTTGGATTATCAGGATCAACTAACCTTAACGTCGTCCTCAATGCCCTCACGGATCTCTCGCCAAACATGATACCCGTGGCTGGATTCGGAGCGGTGATGCTCATTGCAGGTTTCGGCTTGAAGCTCTCAATTGTACCTTTCCATATGTGGATTCCTGATGCTTATGAGGGTGCCCCAACGACCGTAAGCGCTCTTCTCTCCGCAGCAACAAAGAAGGCAGGATTCGTGGCCGCCATCAGGGTTTTTGCGGTGATTTTCCCTCTCCTAAGGTTTGATCTTTCAATGTCATTAGCAATCATAGCCATAGCGACAATGACCTTGGGAAACCTCGCCGCACTGACACAGAAGTCGATGACGAGGATGTTGGCATACTCAAGCATTGCTCAAGGCGGGTACCTCCTGATAGGACTGGTAGTGCTTCCCACTTCCCCTCTTGGACTTAGCGGACTCCTATATCATTCTCTCAATCACGCTCTCCTCCAAGCGACAGCATTCATAGCTGTTGCAGCGTTTCGACACAAGACATCAAAGACATCCATCTCATCTTACAACGGGCTTGCGAGAGTGATGCCGATAACTGCATTCAGTCTCATGATATCATTACTCGGGCTAGTGGGAATCCCTCCGTTGAACGGGTTCTGGAGTAAGCTTGTTCTATTCACCGCAGCCGCAGATGGAGGATTCGCGTGGCTTGCCCTCGGAGGATTGGTGAATAGTGCTATCTCTCTTGGCTACTATGGAATAATCGTAAAGCGGATGTATATGGACGAACCGACTGAGAAGGTATCCATCAAGGAATCATTCCCTTTTACCGCTGTCCTTTTGATTGCATCCATGATAATAATTCTGACAGGGATCTTCCCTGGGCCTGTCTATGAATTTGCTAGCCGAGCTAGCATACAATTCTTGTCCGGGATCTAGTCTAGTAATCCCGCAAGACTGTAAAATCTGCCAGATAATAGAGAAAGTCCCTTGCAGGACTAGTCTTAATCTTCTGAAGCTCCCCCTTTGCTTTCTTTGAGTAGACCTCAGCCATTTCTTTGAGTTTTGAAATATTGATATCATGAATCCCATCATCTTTGGCGTCAGTAGTTTTCATTGAGGCTTTCGTAAGCTTCTCGTCCTCACCCCAATCTAGAATATCATCTTGAATTTGATATGCTATCCCAAGATTGATGCCATAGTTTGACAGTGTTTGAATCTCCTCGTCGGTCCCTCCTCCAACAATGGATCCCAGCTTTGTCGCGGTCCGAAAAAGGGCTGCTGTTTTTTCAGTAACGAGCTGGACATAATTCTGCCAGCTTAGCTTCTTAATGTCCTGACCCAACCTTACCTCCCTAAGCTCTCCCTCACACATTGTAAGCGCGGCTAGAGAGAGCTCTTTTGAAACTCTGGCGTTGTTGTAAACCGCAGCTATCTCAAGAATAATTCCAAAAACAAAGTCAGCAGTGAGTATCGCAGTACTATATCCGTATCTTACATGGAATGCGACCCTGTCTCTTCTTGCTGTTTGCTCATCGATAATATCGTCGTGGATTATCGATTCTGTATGTAGGAGTTCAATGGCTACGGATGCAAGTTCTGTCTTCTTGTCACTATTATCTCGAGGTCCGACCGACTCCGCAGAGAGCATCAAGAGGAGTGGTCGAATTCTCTTTCCACCGTCGGTTGCGTAGGAGAGAGGCTCGAAGAAATTCGAGGCGTTGTGGTCTTTCATTTTTTTGCTGAGAGCGCCATTGATTCGGACAATATACGGTGCCGACCTCCTTTCGAGGTCGCGGATCAGCTCTTCGTGTATTTCCAACCTCTTAAGCTTCGCTTCATCCCTCTACTATATAATCTGTAACATCGGGGCATTCATAGAATCGAAGTAGGTAAGTGAGGAGATAATAACAACTCATCCTTGGACAGGATGTAATGAAATTCGTCCTAGGAGGAATGACAAATATGTATGAAGAGCTTTCCCACATTATAGAAGGTGCTATGGAGGCGGACAAACACGGATTTGACACACTTCTAATTCCTGATCATTATATGTGGGGACGAAGCAACGAGAGATCGTCAACCCTTGAGTCGTGGATAACGCTCTCGTTCCTTGCCGCTAAGACGGAGAAGTTGCGATTGGGAACGCTTGTAACTCCGATACCATTCAGACCCCCCGCCATGTTAGCCAAGATGATATCTACCCTTGATCATCTCTCCAACGGTAGAGTCACCCTAGGTGTCGGGGCTGGCTGGTCCCAATCGGAGTTCGAGGGTTATGGCGAGTGGAGTGACAACAAGACCCGAGTGGATAAGACCAAAGAGGGCCTCGAGCTCATTATGAAATTGTGGAAAGATGATGTTGTAGACTTTGATGGCAACTTCTACAAGGCAAAAGGTGCCGAATTAAAACCAAAGCCAGTACAAAAACCGTACCCGAAACTTCTCTTTGGCACAAATAGTCCCAGAATGTTGAAGCTAGCAGGGCAGTACGCCAACATATGTCACCTTGCTTTTCCAAGAACAAATGAAGAGTACGAGAGAGCAAAACGCCTACTTTTTGAGGCGGCTGCGATTCACAAGAGGAAAGACGAGATTTCGATACTATACGGGTCTATGTGGCCGTCTAAGTATGATTCTAAAGATCAAATGAAGAAGGTCGAGGAAGCGAAGAGTCTGGGAGCCGATTATTTTCTCGCTAGCCTGGCACGCGACTCGAACTTCAACGCAAACGTGTCCAGCTTTGAGAAAGATATCATATCCTCCTTCTAGTGACTTAATGACTTCACCTGCAGAACTGCAAAAGGTATCAGGGTTGCGACTGAGATAACGCTCCCGAAGAGGAAACTACTATTGGAAATCAGCTCCATTGATGGCTCGTTTGGTAAGCAGCTTCTCAACAGTAAGGTTCAATACAATCTCACCAATGTCTGCAGAATATTCAGCAGTCCTTCGGATATCCTCGAGGACCAATCTGAGATGAGATACTTCAGCGGCCTTGAGTTTTGAAGACGCTAGATCTATGATCGCATCCTCCTTCTCTCGTGTAACCGCTACCTCGGCTACAACTTCATCTGCCGCCTCGTAATCTCTCCGGAAAAGGGAGTTCATAGCCTTCTCCAATCGCTCAAGAGAAAAGTCGCTAAATTCCCGTATCTTCTTTCCAATGTCTTTTGGGATTGGCGATGGGAATACTCTAATCTCTTCCGCCAACATTGCGGCATGATCAGCTATTCTCTCCAGACTCTTCACGACTACCCGGTATCCCAAGGAATCTCGTCTGGTCTCTAGTCCCACAATATCAGATGCAGTGTCACTTTCTACGGCAAACTTGAGCTGTCTTATAGCATAAAGCCCGAACCTATCCACCTCGTCATCAGTATTCGATATCTCCTTCGCACTCTCTTTATTGAATTCCAACAGAGCGGTCATAGCCTCCCGATGCATTGATGTAGCGATGAGGAACATCCTTCTTAGGGCATTTGCAACCGTCAACTCTGACGGATTGAGCAAGACCTGTAGCGATATCCCTTCGGATGAATCCTCAATAATTTCAGTTCCTACAAACTTACTCCTAACGAGTTTCTTCATTGCATCTCTTTGTATGGATGAAAGCCTGCCAGTTTTTGCCCTAGCATTGATGAGATTGTAACCGCTAAGGTATATCGAAACTAATTTCCTAATGATAAACCCTGGACTATCATTGTTCGATACATCCATTGTGATTTCTCCTTTACTTCTAAGTGTGGGAGAATCTCCTACTGTGATAAGGAGGGACTTGGTATCTTGCCTTCCGACTCTGACCCTATCTCCCGATCCCAAACCCATCTCTTCTACCCATTTTTTCGGTAATGCAATAGTGTATGATGACTTTCCCGAAAACTGAATCTTTCGAATCTCTTCGTTATGCTGCTGTTTCACGGACACGACCATGTCCAACTATGTGGAAATATCAAGGCAATATGGTTATCGTTCCCTATATATTTTCATTACGATTTGAATATATTTGACTGTTGGTCGAATCCCTCCTGGATGAGTAAGTCAAATCGATCCGATCTAGGAATGGGCAAGATAATAGTGGTAACAGTGATTCTTGGTGTCGTTGTTGTCGCTGGAATTCTTGGATTTACAGCCCTTTCTCCTCGACCAGCCCAAACTGGTCAGGGTCAGCCAGGAGAAGATAGTCTTCTCTCGGGCACCATTGAGATAGATGGATCTAGTACGGTCTTTCCGATTACCGAGGCCGTTGCGGAAGAGTTTCAGAAGGAAAACCCGCGAGTTCGATTAAACGTAGGAGTTTCTGGTACTGGTGGAGGTTTCAAGAGATTCATTTTTGGAGAGATAGAGATCAACGATGCTTCGAGGCCTATCAAACCTTCTGAGGCGGAGCAAGCCTCCATCAATGGTATTAGCTTTCTTGAGTTACGTGTGGCTATTGATGGTCTTGCCGTATCATTAAATCCCCAGA
>JAPUKB010000005.1 GCA_027295865.1 Nitrososphaerota archaeon | reverse complement strand
TTACGAATGGATGACATATTTCTCGTCCTGAAATTTGCTAACGAACTTTGTTACTCTCTCTTTGTCTTTGGAAGACGAAGCAGTAACCACATCGTGGATATGATGCGCAATCTCTTCCATCTCTTCTTCTTTCATGCCCCTCCGAGTCACCTCGCTGGTCCCTAATCGTATTCCTGAGTCGACAATTATGTTAGCTTTTTCAAGACGTTTGGAGACCTCAGCAGATTTCGATCCAAAATCGAGGATGACCTGATGAGACTCCGTATATCCATATTCCCTGCACTTTACAGGAATATGTAACTCATCGAGTGTTTTTGCGAGGTATTTAGAGTTCTTGATGACCTGATCTGAATATTCCTCTCCGAAACTTAACATCTCTATTAATGCCAATGTCATAGCCAATATCCGATTCCAATGAGCATTGTCTACTATCGAGGGAGAGAGCTCATCTCGGATAACTTCCATGATAGGTTCATCGTTTGAGATGATTATTCCTCCCTGGGGCCCAAAGAAACTCTTATGGGTTGAGGCTATCATTGTATTACACCCTTCTCTGAGAGGGTCCTGAAACTTTCCACCCGCAATTAGGCCGAGGACATGAGATGCGTCGTAGACAGCAAGTGAGCTCTTGAGGGGGAGGTCCCTTATCGGTTGCGGAAATAGTATGAAACTAGATCCAAACATAATGAGATCTGGACTGTCCTCCGCAATTGCCCTATGTGCTTTTTCCGCATTGATATTCATTCTATCTCCGTCGAATGGAAAATAACGAGTTGTAACGCCTAGAAGTTTGGATAGCCGATTCTTTGAGATTCCCGGATACCCACCGTCTACAGGATCTATGCATAACATCTTGCTCCCATTCTTCAAGAAGAGCAACATGATCGCCAGATTACAGAGGTGTCCTGATGTCGGCCTAATGTCGGCATATCTTGATCCGAAAAGTTTGCAAGCGGTGTCTACTCCAAGTGACTCAATCTCGTCGATGAATCTCGTCCCACTGTAGAACCCCTCCCTAGAAGTATACCGATGGCCCATGTCCGAAGAAAGCAGGCGACGAACCCGCTTGCTTGTAATGTTCTCCGAGGCAATGAGGTTAAGACATTCCTGACTTCTCCATAATTCATGGTGGTTGGAAATTGCTTCAAGTCGACTTGAGAGCTCGACAGCGTCAGTCTCGTCAAAACTTGGCATGCCTTTGGGTGAGTTTGTTCAGATTAATAGCATCGCATTAGACTCCATGATCGCGCGCGCAGAACCTTCGTCCCCTTTCTTAATTTGGAGTACCGGAGTCCATCGTCTCAAGGGGCTTAGCCTTTCTTAAGCTGTAAAGCTTCAACCCGAGAATAATGGCCCAAGCAGCAGGCAATAACGCATCAAATATGCCATTCACAAGCAACGTAAAGGGTGGGCCAACGACGCTTGCAAATGGAAAAATGATGGTATTTACAAGGATGAGGATTCCAAAGATCACGCTCAAAAAGGCAAAGCCCTTGTGGTAGGCCCCACTCTCCCACATAGCTCCTCCTATGAGGATGAAGCCGATCATCAAAGATAGGATTGCCACTGCGAAAACATCACCAGCTTGCGAGTCCATGGCCCTGAATACCACAAGAAGGACAGCCCTATCCGCCGAGTCTGAAAATTGGGCGTACTGTGTCGCCACGGTTAGGAGGTTCCTCGAAGTTGAAACGACGACAGCATTAATAGCAGTCCCCACGATCAAGAAAACGGTGCCCAAAAGGCCAAGCGTCGTAATTCTCAGACTCTTATAGAGACCTACGATCAATGTGACATAGAATGGGATCGCCAGGAAGTTGATGATCACAACCAGAAGAAATGCATCTGCATTATCCACAACAATTTCGAGCACCTCCACGTAAGAGCTAACATCTTGTGGAAGGAAAAAGAAAAAGACAGCCCTGGCGACGAACGCCAGTATTCCCCCGATGACACCTGCGAAACCTGAAATTACCAGGAGTCTTTCGTCCGATTTTTCCAAGCAGCCTGTTTTTTTATCAAGAGTCAGTATTTATTTACTAACCCAAATCCTCGGAGACTCTAAATGTTGCCCACCGAAAGACATTTACCTCGAAAGCCAGTAGTAAGAGGCATGATAGCTAAGAGTTGCTATTACTACATAGTTGCTTAGTTACTCTTACTGCGTACTAACTTCTCTAAAGTAACTCTTTATCAAGATTAATATCATCAGACTAGAAAATAAGCAATAGGAGAGTTTAGCTCATCTCTGCCGAGCCGAAAAGTACGACGAAAGCTCGACACCATATTAGGACCGTATTGAACTCGCTAATTTCAACGTCAGATGAGACTTGATAATTCTGGTCTCCGATATTTCCTTTAAGGAGGCCCAGGTTGACGAACCCATCACCTATGTCAGTACTCCTAGCCAAATACACGTAGAGATCAGGGCCGTTCCTCACTTCAAAATTTTCAAACCGGAGGAACAATTCTCCACTGTCACTTCGAACGAGCAGAGCCTCTCCAGATGAAGAGTGAAAGTCGTCAGCACCGACAAACGAGCCAGAGATCAGTATACCCACAATATCATTCCCCAAGGCCTCTTCTGGAAGATCTACTTGGTTGTCTCTAACGAGCTGTACCGGAGAGGATTCATTCACGATTGTGTTTAGGAAAAGAGGGGAGACCAAGTAATAGCCCAACCCTCCTATGATCGCTACGACTGAAACTATAATCACTCGTTTTACGTTTCGGTGCATTATTGCATCACCTGTATTTCGTAATGAGGCTATTTGATAGTTCGGTTACTATCTGCTGATGCGATGACCAAGAAGGATCTCTTACCTCACTCTAGATTTCTCGTATTTCTCAATGAACTCTTCTACAGATGTTCGCCCTATTGCTTCACCAATAAGGTCAACCGGCAGGTCTTCGAGCCTCTTGAATCGAACACACGACTTACCCATGTCAAGTTTCTTTCCGCTAGCCTTGTACCTATTGTGAAACCAAGCCTCCATTTCTTTGTCACCATAAACATTCATGAGATATACTACCATGTAGTTCTTTTGTGATGAGAGCGCAGCCATCGCGAGGGGCTGACCATTATACGTTGTAGCGTATCTATCCAATGGAATGGCATAACCAATCATTCCGTATTGCATTATCTCCTTGTATCCCATAGGGAGGTTTGCAAGAATGACCATGCGAACGGGACGAAGAGCTTTCTCTCGCTCGGGTGGTAGCAAACGGAGGTACTCTTCAACTGTCTTGGCGTCGCTTCTCATATTATTATTATTGGCCAGAGACTCAAGGAATTAACGCCTTACGCTCCTCAGGGATCAAATGGTGAACCCTCAATAGTAAATTTCCACATCACCTCCCATTCAATTTGAACAATGTGTTACCTTAGAGACCATTCCATCGAATCGGTTTTTGGGCTTGACCGCCGGCTATGAGGGATTTAAATAATTCACGGATAACAGGAGGTTCTCGATCTTGCCTGACACCAGGTCTGAAGAATCTCCGCCGGGACCTTCGAAGCGAGCGGTAGCGACAACCACGGCGATCTAATATGAAACTAATCGATCGCGAAGAGCTAAAAGAGAAGATAGATCGGAGAGAGAATTTCAAGCTAATCATGGCACTTGACGATTGGCAGTATCGCGCCAAACATATTCCTGGATCCATTCCTGTCTCAGCTGTGTTAGGTTTGGATATGTCAAAGCTCTCTCATAACCAGAAAGGGGAAGAAATTCGCGAGGGCATCAAGAATCTCTCGACACAGTTAGGCTATGATGACGAGATTGTCGTCTATTGCTCTCATCAAAGCTGCGCGGGGAGTGTCTACGCGTATCAGGCTCTTGACAAGGCTGGCTTCAAGAATGTGCGCCGCTATGCAGGAGGAATAGCTGAGTGGGAGAACTCTGGATATCCGATGGAAGGGGAGATGGTTAATTGACAAACGAATGGAGTAGAATTCCCGCAAATGCATACGACTAGCATATCTATCTATTTCTTCTTTCTTCGTTAATTTTAGCCTTGTCTAGGTAATTCTCTGGCGCGAGAAGGATGTGTTTCATTTCGATTCGATCCCAGTTCAATGTGTTGGAGGCAGAGAGAAAGAGAAAGATCAAGGCTTGTGGTTAAAGCCTACCATCGAAACGCTTTTGTGTGGCAGTTGCGACATCATGACTTAGAAGTCTGATGCCAATAGATCAAGAATTCTTCAAGAACTTGAAACCTGTCTCACAGGAAAACGACCATTTTGTATGGGGTCCGGGGAAAGAGGGCGATGCGGCAAAAGACGAAAATGTCAAGGCAGCTTACGAGGCTAATGGAGAGAAGATAGAACCGCTTGGAGTCCATGGGACGTATGTAGCTGTAGACTATGACGACTGCATATCTGATGGTGCATGTCTTCCTGCGTGCCCGGTGTCAGTCTTCGAGTGGACCAAGAACACAGGCTTGGACGGTCAAGATCTGAGGCTGGATTATTCAGAT
>JAPUKB010000049.1 GCA_027295865.1 Nitrososphaerota archaeon | reverse complement strand
GAACACCATTTCCCAACCATGAAGTCATTGGTCACGATCTTAACTTCGTCGTGCCAGCTAGTAAAATCATACATATTCATCTGTTCAGGCGTCATAGTAACCCTTGAAGTTCCTCTCAGCAGTCCACCAAATATGTAACCCATTTCGAGTTTGCCGGTCTGGTCTTGATGATAATCAAATACTTGGGTATCTGGGGTGACAGCACTGTCGGAAACTAATTTACCTTTCCACCTTCCAATAACTTCATCTCTGTCGGGAGCTCTGGAATAGTTCTGATAGATACTCGCGTGGTCTTCCTCTGTCATGAAATCAACGTTATACTTCCTAGACATGCTAAACGTGAATAACAGTCGCCCATATGGAGGAATACCGACAAACGCCTTCCCAAGTATAGTATCCTTGGAAACGATTTTTAGAAGATCATAAAAGAGCGAGAATTCTGGAGACGTGTATCGCAGATGTATCACATCCCCGAAACCAGCGAACTTTTTTACCTCAGGAATATTGGGTGCTTCGACTGGCATCTCGAACGGGTGGGTAATGCCCTTTAACTGACCTCCTTCACGAACAAATCGTTTCCAGAAACCGCCGAGGTAGTAGACGGGAATAAAGCGGGGATCAGTCGGGAAGAAGCCTTTCCAGTATTTGTTATTATATATCTCCAAAGTATCCTTGTTTAAGGACCATTTGTTCGCGGAGTTCTCGCCTGCGTTTTCTAGCGTTTCTATAGGAAACGCGTTCCCTGACTGATTAAACATCGACTCGAGACTATCCTCGGAGCAATACATGGGCTGGGTAATTGAACAAGTCTCTCCAAGTTTGACAGCAGGTCGAAGTGCGCTGAAGCTTGGATCCCAGATTTCGTTAATATGGTCGGCAGCCATAGATGCAAGTGCCATTACTGTTACCTGCGGATTTACGCCAAGAGCTGTAGGAAATACGCTTGCATCGCAAACAAAGAGGTTTTTGAAGCCATGAACCTTCCAATTCGAATCCACAACACATGTAGTAGGATCATCGCCCATTCTGTTTCCTCCCTGGGGGTGAGCTGATGCTACTAGAAGGCCGTCTGGATCCGACTTTATTGCATCAACTAATTTCGGAATATCCTCCCTGGTTCTAAGTCTCGTAATTTTCCGATGTCCCGCTATCAACTCTTCTGCCCCAACATCAAACCAAAGGTTCGCAAGGGTCTCGAGCCCCTTTGCGATATTCAGGATGTCCTTCTTTGAGGATGAATACTGAACGCGAGGGTTGCCATTTGCTGTCAAAGTTATAGTCCCATTAGGTTCATCTCGTATCATGGCGCCTGCCATCGAATAATGGGTGAGATCCTTCATCAACTCCGCATGTTCTTTTAGAAACGAGGGGACTGCGAGAGAAAATTGGAACATTGGTACGAAAATGCTCTCGATAAGGAATCCCCCTTCATCAATACCGTTCGTGACACCAAATTCATGGCAGGTAAATGCCATTGGTATACCATCATACGCGTTTATCTCGTCTTTGAACCGGCCGAGGAGAAATGGAGCTGGATGAAGGCTCAGACCTTGCCCTACATTCCCATTCCCGATCTTACTTTTCATTAGAATCTGGGAAGACGCTATCGACCCTGCGGCAACAATAACAACTTTGGCATTAACACGGATTTTGTAGCTTTTCCCGCCTTTGCTGCCTATGAAATTTCCATCAACTCCATCGGCCATTCCGTTCTCATTATTCGTTATTCTTTCAGCCTCACAATTACAATAGATCCGAATGTCTGTTGTCCTCATTGCTTCACGGATGTACGTCCTCAACATGTCCTGCTTAGTTTCATAGTGGCATCCGAGGTGACAGAATCCACACCGCATACAATCGTTGCAATTCCGATGATTTTTACTCGCCTTATATCCTCGTAGCTCGCAAGCTTTTTTCAACATCATATTATTCCGATTCAGTTCATCGTCTTTGACTTCCTCAACATTAATCTGACCCCAGACCTCATCAAGAGCATTTTTCCATTTGATGTCCGGTATATTCACACCCAGATCCCTCCATTGGTTTATCACTATTTGCGGTGTCTTGAAACAGACAGCGTCATTGATGACAGTCGACCCCCCAAGGCATTGACCCTGAGCAATCGCAATTCGAAGGTTATCGGTAAAGTTCGCCCCACCATTCTTCCAGAGAAGTGGCATCATGTCCACCTCCCTCTGATTCATATCCTCCGCGTCGTAGTAGCCTCCTTTCTCTAGGAGCACCACCGACTTACCCGACGAGCAAAGCTTCTCCGAGATTATCGCTCCAGCCGCCCCGGACCCGATGACGCAAACATCTACATTTTCCACGACATCATGTCGTACTAGAGAATATGTTTCTCTCCTTTTCTTGAGATTCTCAGTTCCAAAGATTATTCCTGGCAGAAATCATCACTCTCTAGAATACCATGGCAGGGAGTGTTCATGCTCCTCATCCTTAGGGAATTCCGGGACTTGAGGGCCGGGGTACCCATGACGTTTCATTACGGCCGGCCTAGTATAGTATGTCCAGCCTTCGATCGTCCTTATCATCTGTGGAATCAGCAATTGGAGGTCTAAGTCACCCGGATCAATAACGTCAACTAAGTTCTGAAAAGCGGCAACAGTTCTTGAGAATGCGTTCGCGTATGGATCTTCAAATGGATCTGCCATACTAAGTTTCACCTCAAACACCTCGAGTATCTGCGCCTCCCGTCGGACCTCAGTCCTATGCAACATGCGGTGAGCGTCTCGAATTATTAGGAACTCGTCGGGTTTTCGTTCAAGCCACTCTACTATTCCTTTGAATGCCTGCTCATTAAACTCAATATGAAACTCGCCGTTTGAGTCGGTCCGAGAATTTCCAAGATAGTCATCTGCGAGTAGATCTTTATCGTAAGCCTCTACAAATAGTCCAGCAAGAGGACTGCCCGCCTCATCTTTGATAGAACCCCTAATCGTGTACAACTTTAATAGTAATGTTCAAAAATCAGATATGAAATAAAGATTATCTTTGATTCTGACGGTTTTTGATTCCGCAGCCATCCGATTTTGACCCCGGAGCCACCTATCAGCAGATTCCGTTAGCAAGACCGCCGGTATTTCACAGTCGTTACTGTCAAGGCGGAATTACGATGGAGTTACCAGTTGGGATGAATGATCGACCTACGACCGACGTAGAATCTATTTTCGGAAATGCTAGGTAAGTTCCCGGATAATAGAAAGACCTAAGAGTAAGAATTGTTTACATCCCGAAATCATGCCTTGGAAATATAGACTTAATTCTGCCCAGCAGTTTAGAAGTTCGGTGAATTACCAACCAAAGTCGTTCGGAATAGGCGCCCTCCTT
>JAPUKB010000048.1 GCA_027295865.1 Nitrososphaerota archaeon | reverse complement strand
CCCGGCCTCGTTGACGAGGTGATCTCGAAAGGCCTTCTACGTTCGTTGAGTCTGAATGAGAACGAATTAAGAGTCTTGGCTCGGTTCCAGAAGACCAACGTACTGCCTGAACCTTACACATTAGAGGATTTAACGCATGCCGCCCAAGATCTTTCGAAGGTCATGAGTATCTCCATCGAAGCTCATACAGCCTTAGGTACTTGTTCAGTTGCAGGAAATGAAATAGCCTCTTCCAAGACGTTTTCAGTACAGCCAAAGATCCTTACAGGTGCAGGCGATGCATGGAATGCCGCAGAGATTTTTGCAACTCTCTCTGGCTTTGACAGACAGGACCGAATAGTCTTCGCAAATGCTTACGCAGCGACTTACGTTTCAGAGAATAGAGAAACATCGCCCCGCCTTGAGGATGTTGAGGCCTTTCTGTCTTCCAAGGGGATCACCTTCAGCTGACTTTCGCCAGAGAGAGAGAGAGAGATTCAACGAGGTTTCTTAAGGTCTTCCAAGAAAGCCAAGCAACGAGTACGAGTTCCCCAATAGCAATTCATACTAACATATTGGTCGCTAAAGGTAATCGTTCAACTCCTGATGGGATAGTACCCCTTCCCGAAGAACTCTTACCTTTCCACCGAGAACCTCAACGACAGTAGACTCTACCCTTAACGTGGTCTCTCCGCCATCAACGAAAACGTCGATTCCCGTGAGGGTCTCTCTGACCTGGTTGACGGTTATTGGTGCCTCCATACCTGATATATTGGCGCTGGTGCCGACAAGGTATCCTCCACATTTATTGATTAGATCCCTAGCGCATCGGTTTCCAGGAACTCTTACCGCAAGCGAATTCTTCCCTCCTGTGAGCGCAGATGGAAGCCGTAGCTCCTTTAGAGGAGAAATGATAGTCAGTGCCCCTGGCCAGAAGTGTTTACCAAGCTCTCTACCTTTCTTATTCAAATGCACCAGCTTCGATGCAGATGCAAATGAGTCGCAGAGAACGGGGAGAGGTTTCTTATGCCGTCGTTTGAGACGGAATATCTTCTCTACGGCGCCCTCGTTAAATGGGTCACACCCTATTCCATACACCGTATCCGTTGGATAAACTACAATTCCTCCATCTTTTATTATCTCACTCGCCTTGTCCAAGTCCTGCGACTTGCATCCGAAGTCACGCAACGGTTATCGTCATTCTCATTCAGGTTACTACTCACGGGATTATAACCTACAGGGCTGGATCCCCAATTGGGGAACACACCTTTGAGTCTAATGCCGACACCTCTTAGATGGGTGTTATTGACGGATTCTTCTTACAACGCGCAAATCTGAGCGGCTCCTTAGGTTTTTTTATTTTCCCAAAGCAACGTTAATTTATCGTTTCTTACTAGCTAGATACGAACACTCACAAGATGATCCTGCTTTACGATGAACACTGTCATATCTGCGCTGTATTTGCCTGGATTTTGTGTAGATCCACTAGGCATGAAATCTCGATTCTCCCATTAGGTTCGGATGAAGCCAAGCCGTTCGAGGTCCTTATCGCAGAATCAGGATATCAGCCATGGAAATCCGCTTGGATGATAGACCAAAACTCTGCGTTCTCAGGCATCTACCTCATCCTCCAAGCCGTGAAGGGGGTTGTCAGAGGGATGTGGAGAGGTAGGCCGTGCAATCATCGCATTAATGATCTCTACAGCGAGGCCACATGCACCGTTCCCCTGCCATGTAGGGGGTTCAGAGGATTAATTATTAGAGTTAATTATTTCGTACTTTCGACGAGAAAACTAAGAGTCAGCACAATTGCATAAGTACCCGAGAAGTCAGGAAGAGAGGAGCCAGATTATGGTTCCTATTGCCAGAAATAGTATGGGATCTATCGCACCTGTCTTCAACTCGGAGTCGTACATTCTATCATGTACATCCAACCTCTCTTTGATATGATCTAGCGCTTGGGTGGAGAAAGAGAGCTGACTCGGCTCGTCTTCTCCTACCTTCCTCGAGTACCCAATCTCTCCCCTATTCCTATCGATATATCCCAGAAGTTCTCCGATCCTGACCTTTCCTATCCCGAGTACTTGTGGCAACGTGTACAGTATGTGAGGGTAGATGAAGATCTTGGTCGCCTCATCCTCGATGAACCTCCACTCCAGTCCTCCCTTCGCGCGGGCCAAGAGGTGTATCACCGTATTCCATCTGGAGATGAAGGCCCTCATGTCCGATGATATGACATCCATGCTTACCGAGATGATCTGCTGACTTATCCCTAGGGCGAGGAAGACGCCCGCGACTACTATCCCTGGGTTAGCTAGGCCTTGGAAGAATGAGATTAGGAGTATCATGGAGATGGCGAATGCCGCAGCTACGACACTGGCGCTCCTGAAGATCTCATCCTCGTTCGCTCGGATGACCCTGATGTCAGAGGAATTGGGATTGGCTAGAACCTGCTTTCTGAGGAGTGCGAAGGGGAAGGTGTAGAAGATTCTCGATACAATCCCCCTGGCCATTCTGGTAATTAGTATAATGTACAAGGTTCCTGTCTTGTCACCAGGTCCTAGCTACAGTTTCCCCCGACTCGCAATGGAGTATTGTAAAGGGAATGGAGCGTACGCGAAGCACAAGTAACCCGTTTAAGACGAAGGTGAGAACCAAAGCTGGCCCTGCCAGTCCAGCCGCAATACCAAGGAGCAATGTTACTCCTACTCCGTTCATCGCGCCGATGCCAAGCATTACGTCGAATATTCCTAGAGTCCTGGACGTGGAGCCTCTATGTAGATCCAAACGTTACCTGAGAAGCCTCCAATGCGCAAGATCGCTCACTCGACTAAGGCTGAACAACTTCGAGGCACTCAACGGTAGATTTCTTCATCTCGATTTCTGTGTCAGTTTATTAGTATTTTGCCTGATTGTGTCGAAGGCACTAAAGGTAATGTACGCCCATCCCAATGGTAGTTCTTTCCTGACAGGATAGCCTGGCACGATAGACAAAGTCGATTATCCTCAATTTTCGATGCTGTATCACAAACTTCGTGGTGAATTGTCTGCTTAGATCCACTCTAGAGAACCCGACCTTCAGAGAGATCCTCAACCTTAGAATGAGCTCTTTCCTGCACAGTCGAAAAATAACAAATGCTCACGGATCGGGAAATGAGGGAGTTTATCATGAGTTCAACACACTAAACAATCTCACCGGCAAGCAGTGGCTAAAATTCCTAAAGAGCTGGTTCATTCTGAACCCTAGACCTAGATCAAAAGATGTCTTACTCCATCCCGCAAAGTTCCCTGAAGAGCTAGTCGAATCTTTCGTTACCTTCTTTACCAAAAAAGGGCAGACAGTCCTTGATCCTATGGTTGGGACTGGCAGTACGACCGTAGCTTCGTTCATGAATGATCGGAATAGTATCGGAGTCGAGCTCTCACGGAAGTATGCAGAAACTGCGGCTAAGAGAATTACCATGCTTGTTGATGGGATGGAGAACAGCAAAACTGCCAGGAGCTCACGAGCTACAATTCGAACTCGCCTTTTGCAGGGAGATGCACGGGACCTTGATAGAATGGCGATAGAGAAAATTGACTATTGCATAACGTCCCCTCCTTACTGGAATATGCTTAAGGCCAAAGGTTTTGAGACTCAGGCTGAGAGGAGAAAGGCCAACCTTGATACAGATTATTCGAATGATCCGAGAGATGTTGGGAATATCGAAGACTATGAGGAATTCCTTGATCGGTTAGTCGAGATTTACCTGAAAGTTCACGATGTTTTGAAACCGGGAGGGTATCTTACTGTCATAGTGAAGAACATCAAGAAGAAGGGAAAGATCTATCCCTTGGCTTGGGACCTCGGAAATCGACTTGGGAACTTCTTCATCCTTAAGGATGAAAAGATCTGGTGTCAGGATAATACGCGACTCGCGCCGTATGGATATGGCCGATGCTGGGTGAGCAATACTGTCCACCACTACTGCCTCACTTTTAGAAAGGACAAGTTATCCTGACTAAACTCCCGGTCTGGACCGATACACATTTTACGAATACAAGGACTGCCTCGATCGATCTCGACCACGAGGTCAGAATATAGCCCCAGTAGCTCAGCGGTCAGAGCGACTGATCTAAGGTCGAACCTCGTAAGCAGTAGGCCCTGGGTCCGAATCCCAGCTGGGGCTCCATACTCCAGAGTTAAATGCCCTACCTAAATATGACATGTGATTGAGTAATCTCCAAGAACACTCGAAGAACCAGATTCTCAGTAACGAGTTCATTGATTCTTTAGGAGTTCTTAGCCAG
>JAPUKB010000047.1 GCA_027295865.1 Nitrososphaerota archaeon | reverse complement strand
CCAGAGCTGTCCAAACTTCCCTCCATTTTCCACGATAATTTACTTCAGAAAATACTTGCCTCATTGTATCGCTCCCATATCTCCAAGTAAATACAGAAAGAAAAGAGTCAAACCCATATGTCTGAGAGCGCTTTCCTCTTGGTTTTGCCATTATAATCAACCTTCTTGAGAGAGATTCCTTCTGGGGATCCCCGGTCTGGTCAATGCCGCGGGATCAAGAACTCGTCTGACTTCCTCATCAGAGAGAATCCTCTTTTCTCTAATTATTTCAATTATACTCCTCCCTGACTTGCTGGCCTCTGCTGCGACCTCTGCAGCTTTAGAGTATCCAATAATTGTATTCAGCGCCGTAGCCAAGCCCAAGCTCTTCTCCAAGAGGTATCTACATCTCTCACGATTCGCAGCCAGGCCTTCAATACATCGAGTGCGTAACTCATGCAAGGCGCTAGTCATTATTTCAATGGAGAAAAGAATGTTGTAAGCGATCACAGGCATCATTACGTTCAACTCAAGCTGTCCAGCTTGGACAGCATACGAAATTGTCGTATCGGAACCTATGATTTGATAGCATACCATGTTAACCATTTCGAGCATCGACGGGTTGATTTTTCCAGGCATCATTGAGGAACCCGGTGCTACAGGCGGAAGTCTGATCTCATCAAAGCCTGTCATTGGACCTGAGGAAAGGAGTCTGAGGTCGTTGCATATTCGTCCTAGCTCCAACGCGAGATTTCGGAATGAAGATGAGAGTTCCGCCATTAACCTCTGGCTCTGCATCGCTTCGCGCATATCTTGAGCTTCTCTTAGCTCCATACCATCTAGCATTTCGTTAAGAGCTGCGACAATTAATTTCGAATAGTGAACCGGTGTATTCAGACCCGTCCCTGCGGCGCTCCCTCCGATTCCAAGCTCTCTGAGAGATTCTTTCGCTGTGCGAATAGAGACAAGGCATCGGCCAATAGCGAGGGAATACGCTGCAAACTCGTCCCCAAGCCTAATCGGTACGGCGTCTTGCAGGTGGGTTCTAGCAGACTTCAATACAGTATCAAATTCCTTCCCTTTCTCCCCCAATGAGAGAGAGAGAGCTTCTATCTCCTTTTCCAAGTCTGGAAGGAGCAAAAGGGCAGACAGCCGCATCGCAGTTGGATAGGTGTCATTTGTCGATTGACTCATATTGACATGGTCGTTGGGATGGACCAGGTCATAGGCCCCCATTTTCCCCCCGAGCAGTTCTATAGCTCTATTTGCTAGCACTTCATTGCAATTCATGTTGAACGAGGTTCCCGCCCCCATCTGAAACACGTCGACGACGAATTGATCCCGCAGATTTCCGGAGAGAACATCATCTGCGGCCTCCATTATAGCATTGCCCTGCCTTTCGGATAGCAGGCCACTCTTCATGTTTATCAGTGCTGCAGCCTTCTTCAGAAGCATGTAGGCGTCTATGAACTTCGGGTGAGCTCTTAGACCGCTGATTGGGAAATTCTGTATTGCGCGAGCTGTTTGCACCCCGTAGTAAGCGGCTGAAGGTACCTCCATCGATCCTAAAGAATCCTTTTCGATCCGTTTCTCCAATCTGTATGTAGTCATGATTAGTTCTATTTCTTGCTATCTGAAGCGTTTTGACATGGTCAGTATCCCTTCCTTTCTCGTTCCCGGTTTACTTCATTTTTCCGCCTATACTCGTGGAGAATATCTGAGGGCCCCATACCCAATTCCGCGGAAGCCTGCACGATGAAGTGCCATAGATCAACAAGCTCCTCTTTCGCATGATCGATATCGAATTCTTCAACTTTTTTCCACCATTTCCAAGACGTCATCCTCTGAAGCTCCACAGCCTCGTGGATGATCGCCACACAGAGCGACGAGATTCGCTTTTCTACTTCCGTAGGATATCTCTGTAAATCCAACATTCCGACATACTCCCTCTGTAACTGGAATATCGCTTCGAGAGAATCCCGACTTTCATTTCCATCCGTTTCTATCTTTGTGCGCACCATGAGTTCCCCATCTCACGGGGACATTTAATATCTAGGAGGTTGCGACCGTCGTCGTGGAAGGCCCAAGAGGTAGGAGCTTTATCCTGCTCGGAGCTAAGGTCTCTCTCGTTCTGCTCGTCTTCATGATTTCCAGCCTGGCCTTAGGCGTTCTCTTTTTTCAAACTGGAAATTATGTCTTTCTCGCTTTGGAATTACCTCTCTTCCTACTAGTGATCAAGATACTAAGTACTTTCATATGATTGAAAATATTATTATTCTATCCGAGGAAACTTTGGAGAGCGTACCCGGATCAGCGTAACTCTGATGTCTTTCTCCGACGGGTGACCCTTACCGGTACATGTTCCCGACCCTCCGACTCACCCACCTTTTCGGTGATTGGATTCCTCACCGGGAGCTTCTCATCGAGGTAGGCTTTGGCCCTTTCGATTACTGAGTCAGGGCAGGACTCATCAACTGTCAACATCACCAGATTATCTCTTATCGATAGAGAAAGGTACTTTCTTTTTGAATTAGGTCCATACCCCCTGCTCTTTCCGATGATTCTGCTTAGCCTCCGGAGATGAGTGCCACTCATAGAGAAGCGCTCAGCCTTACGACTGTCAATGCCCAGAGTAGCTCTCGTCTGTTCATCAAAAATTGCTACGAATCTTATTCTTCTGTCTAGTGAAAGTAGAGCCTCAGCGAGGTCAGGCATTACAGGCATCAGGAATAATGGTATGATATAGGCAGTTACTTGATCAAAAAGATGTTACAGAACGTCATAGATCGAGTCTCATGTCACTTCAATTCCCGTAGGAATCTGTCGACCTGTAATGTATTAATTACATCTACTTCGGTAGCCCATCCCCTTCGGGCCTGCCCTACCCCCAAGGGAAGATTGTCAAAGTGGCTGACCGCATGAGCGTCGGAATCTATAACCAGCTTCACATGGTATTCTAGTGCTCGCCTGACGTCGATGTCCCGCAGATCTAATCTATTCGGAAATGAATTGATCTCTAGGACCGTTCCAGTATCGGAAGCCCGCTGCATTATCTTGTCCATGTCTAAGTCATATGCTTGACGCTGCTTCAACAGCCTTCCAGTGGGATGAAAGAGTATGTCTATGTTTTCGTTTTCGATAGCCTTGAGTATTCTATTCGTCTGTTCTAGACTTGTCAGGCTGAAGTGTGAATGAATAGCAGCTCCCACTACCTCGAGCTCACGAAGCGCATAATCTGCTATGTCAAGGGAACCATCTTTCAAAATATTTACTTCTGCTCCAAAAAGAATCCTGAAATCCTTAATGACCTCGTTCCCTTCCTTAATCTCGGATCTCTGATCTCTGAGCCTATCTTCATCAAGCCCTCCTGTCATGGCAAGAGATTGAGTATGATCGGTTATCGCAATGTAAGATAATTCTCTCGACTTTGCTCCTTCTGCCATTTCCAAAATCGAATGCATTCCATCGGTCCAATTCGTCTGAATCTGAAGATCTCCCATCAGCGAACCGTATGCTATCAGGTTTGGCAACTTACCATTGATAGCACGGTTTATCTCCCCCTGGTTTTCCCTAAGCTCTGGCGGGATCCACTCAAGGCCTAATCCGGAGTATATCTTTGCTTCATCCTCACCCCCAATCTTTTTTCCTTCCTTGTCGAAGAGCCCGTACTCATTCAGCTTCTTACCCCGGCTCAACGCCAACTTTCTCATAGTAATATTGTGATCGGCGCTTCCTGTGAAGTGTAGTAACGCGGACCCAAAATTGTCCCTCGATACAATCCTAAGATTGGCGATTAGACCGATGCGAAGTCTAAGGCGAGACTTTGAAGGCCCCCTTTCATAGACTTCATCAACTTCAGGCATTCCGACAAAACAATCGATAATGGAAGTCGCAGAACGTTCCTCGGCTTCAACCATGAACTCTGCATCCTCAATTGTTTCTTTCATCCTTCTTGCTGAACCAGCCACTATGACATTAGTTACTCCTTCCTGAGATTCAAGTCGTTCTTGGATGACTTTGAGAGTAGCCAGTACAGATCCTAATGGGAAACGGCCTCTACCGTCTTTGAGGTAGACGATGCTTCGGAGGATTCTCGATTCCTTCTTGGATACCATACCCCTAATTCTTCGAACTGAACCTTTCCCGATTGCTTCCTCCAGATCCTCCAAAGTCTTGATTCCTAGTTTGTAGTATAGCTCCTTGACCGTCCTGGGGCCAATTCCTTCAACCGCGGATAGCTCGTCAACATCAACCTGGATTTGTTCTCGGAGTTTGTCATAGGCGCCAACCCTCCCAGTGTTGATGAATTCTACTATCTTGAGCGCGATGGCCTTTCCGATGGTAGGAAGGCTGATCAAGGCGTCTAGGCCGCCTTCAAGATATATCTTATCCACTCCTCTCTCTAGATTGCCTATTGTCCTTGATGCCCGCTCATACGCTCTCGCTTTGAATCCCTCCTCTCGGATCTCCTCTAGAAAGGCAATTCGAAAGAAGATAGCAGCAAGTTCATCATTCCTCAATATATTCCCGCCTGCCATCATTCCAAACCTTTTACTTTTCTACTTCGCTCTAAACCTAAATATCTGATTCTCAACCAACTACCCGGTGATCCAACCCTGGACCTTGGTACGATGAGGAAAACTCCGGGAAGATACGAGGTCTCTGTCCTTCCAGATGTCTTCCTGGATCGGATAGTTACAGTTGGCTCAATTGACAGTTTCTTCAAGTCGGCTAAAGAGAAAGTATCGATTGGTGGAGGCAGCATGCGAGGATTTAAGGAGCGAGAGATTATTGGAGGAAATGCCGCCAATGTTGCCAAAGCCTTGGCTGCTCTAGGAGTGAATGTAAATCTCTTCGTCGTCGGAGACGGATTCGCGGAGTCGATACTTCGCTGGTATTTTTCCTATTATCCTAATGCAAAAGTTTTCGTCATCAAAGGGCGACCGGGATATACCGTAGCTCTTGAATTCCTCGAGGGGGATAAGCATGCAAATGTGATGGTAAGCGACATGGGGGATGTAGATGATTTTGATGGCTCAGCGTTTTCGGAGAAGGATTTGGAATTGATCGCCCGCTCCGATGCCGTGGCTCTGGTGAATTGGTCAGCGAATCTTCGCGGTAACGAACTCGCCGTGCGGGTCTTCTCTCTGCCAACTAAGAAAGAATGCCTTACCTTTCTGGACTTGGCAGATCCTGGAGGAGCAGTCAACCGATTCCCCGGCCTCGTTGACGAGGTGATCTCGAAAGGCCTTCTACGTTCGTTGAGTCTGAATGAGAACGAATTAAGAGTCTTGGCTCGGTTCCAGAAGACCAACGTACTGCCTGAACCTTACACCTTAGAGGATTTAACGCATGCCGCCCAAGATCTTTCGAAGGTCATGAGTATCTCCATCGAAGCTCATACAGCCTTAGGTACTTGTTCAGTTGCAGGAAATGAAGTAGCCTCTGCAAAGACGTTTTCAGTACAGCCAAAGATCC